>JAPWJW010000003.1:1077500-1402500 GCA_028283825.1 Azospirillaceae bacterium
CGCCATCCTTCGGGGAGCACTTCACCGCCGCGCCGTTCGTTGTCGTCCAGCGCGTCGGTGAACGGGGTTATAGAGACCACAGACGGGGCTGTCTACAGCTATTTTCAGCCCAATCTCACTTTTTTCGAAACGCGGCGTAGTCCCTATCCCCCACCCCGCCTGAGACCCGCGGAAAGCCTGGGGAAACAGCCCTCCCGCCGCCCTCAGGCCAGGCCCAATTGGCGCAATTCGGCCAGGATATGGGGCGGAAGGTCACCATTTCCCGCCGCCGCCTGGTCCAGATCGACAGGCGCGTCCTCCGGCTTCAGGTAGCGCCAGCCCTGGAAGGGGCGTTTGGGCTGGGGCACGGTCTCCACCAGCTCCGTATCCAGCAGCATGCGGCAGACCTCATCCCCCTCGGGCGAACGCAGCAGGTCGAAACCGACGAAGCGGGCGCGGCAGCAGAGGATGCCCTTCACCACCCAATAGAGGGAGCCGCCGTCCAGCAGCTCGGCCGTGCGGGTGGGCATGCGGCGGGTATATGTCGGGACCACACGATGGCCGTTCCAGTCGATCTGGTTACGGCTGCGCCAATCGCGCATGTCGGCAAGGTCGGTGGCGCCCACGGCGAGGCGCAGCATGTGCAGGGGCATCGGTTCTCAAGACCTGGCAAATCACCGGGCACCGGCCCGGTCAGAAGGCTTGAGAGACTATGCCCTTATAAGGTGGGGTCAAGGCGTGCCGTCACAGGGGACGGCGGGACATGAGACTGTGATCAGGCGGTGGCGGTGGCGTTCATGGAACGGCACTTGGCCTCGAACCCATCGGAGATGAAGTCCGGCCGCTTGAACATGCCCTTCAGCCAGGCGGCCAGCAGGCACAACTCTTCAAGCTTCAGGACCTCATCCAACGTGCCGGCCGGAAAACGGATGCTGAAGCTGTCGGCGACGACGTCCAGCACCTCTTCCACCTGCTCGATGCTGAGACCGCAGTCGGACTCCAGCACGGCGGTGCGGGTCAGGATCTTTTCATCGACGCCGTAATCGTCCCGGATCAGCTTCACGATCCAACGGAACAGGTGCATCCAATTACTGACGCCCTCGATCGATCGGCTCACGGCATCCGCCCCATAGTTTCAGGCCCCGCGCCGGGAGGGTATCCCGTCCGCACAGAGCCCCATCCCTACCAGAAAAGCGTTAAGACTTTTTTGACGTGGACGCCAGCGATGTTTGCGAAATTCTCGCCCATCGGGCCATGCGTCAGTTATCCGCGGTCCGGCGACCGGGGGCTTTGCGCGTGCTGGAATAACTGAAGATGGCGTTGAAGCCGAACAGCAGCAGCAGCATGCCCACGATCACCTCCGCCGCCACGACCACACGGACCAGGGCGCCCACCGGCACGATGTCGCCGTACCCCACGGTGGACAGCGTGACGACAGAGAAATAGAGGCTTTCCGCCAGGCTGATCTTCTGCGGCGTGCCGGCGATGATGAACTGGCTGACGGGGGAGTAGCGGTCCACCACCGTGTAGAGGGCGGCGAAGATGATCACCAGCAGGGAATAGAAGGTGAAGAAGGCGAAGGCCGGCTCCACCAGGGCGGCGATCTGCTCAAAGAACTCCTCGAACAGCAGGCCGGTCTCCAGCAGCATCACCACCATGTCGTAGCTGACCAGCAGCACGATGAGGGCGATGAAACCCATGGCCGCCAGGAAGGCCTCGCGCACCACCGGCAAGGGGGTGGTGGGCGTCAGCAGGAAGGTCGCCGCCCCCACCACCAGGAAAGGCACGCCCCAGGCCAGGGCCCGGCCGACGCGGCGCGCGTCGCTGCGGCGCGGAACATCCCCCAGCACCATGGCGCGGATGCCGGCCCGGCGCATCACCACACCACCCAGGAAGGTCGCCAGCGGCAGGACGAAGCCCAGCGCCAGCATGCCGTGCGACAGCCCGGAAAAGTGCGCCTCGACAAAAAACTGGAAGATGATGGCGTAGACGCTGACGAAATTGGCGAGACCGATGGTGAAGAAACGGCTGCCGGGGAACAGCAGATGGCAGGTGCCCACCAGCACCGACACCGCCCCCAGCAGCACCAGGGTCAGCCCCGTCTCCGTCCCCTGGACGGTCAGGGCGATCAGCGCCAGCAGCGCGACGGTGAGGCCGACGGAAACGACAAGGTGGCGGCGCTTGCGCCGACGCGGCGGGGCCTTGGGCATCACCAGCCCCCCCGGGCCAGCCAATCCTCCACCTGGACCAGCCGGTCCGCCCCCCAGAACCCCTCCCCATCCACGAAGATGAAGGGGGAGCCGAAGACGCCCCGGGTGATGGCCGCGTCCGTCTCAGCCCGCAGCCTGTCCTTCACCGCCTGGTCCTGCATGCCGGCGGTCAGTGTCGCCCCATCGATGCCGAGACCGGCGGCGACAGCGATCACCACGTCGATCTGGGAAATGTCCCGCCCGTCGCGCCAGTGCGCCTGGTAGAGCGCCACCGCCAGGCGATGCCCCAAGGCCGCGTCCTGGGTCAACGCCCAATAAAAGGCGCGCGAGGGCGTGACGGCGCTGATGGGCATGGCGGCGGGCCAGGTCAGCGGCAGGCCGTAATAACGGGCGGACCGCACCACGTCGTGGCGCAGGTAATCGCCCTGCAAGGGACGCTGCACCGTGGCGGTGACGCCCGTCATCTTGAACACCGCCCCCAGCAGGATGGGATGCCAGGCGACGGCGCGGCCATGGCGGGCCGCCAACTCGTCGATGCGCATGGCGGCGAAATAGCCGTAGGGCGAGGCGAAATCGAAATAGAAATCCAAGGGCACCGCATCGGCCGGCATGGCGTCCCCATCCCTATGGTCTTTATGGCATTCGGGCGGCCGTCCCCTTCGGCACGGCCGCCCGTTAACCACTATGCCTGTCGGCCGATTTGGGCAAATTAATTGAGCAGTTCCACCGCCATGGCCGTGGCCTCGCCCCCACCGATGCACAGGCTCGCGACACCGCGCGTCCGGTCATAGCGCTTCAGGGCGGCCAGCAGGGTCACCAGGATGCGGGCACCGGACGCGCCGATGGGGTGGCCCAGGGCACAGGCGCCGCCATGGACGTTCACCTTGTCGTGCGGAATGTCGAACTCCCGCATCGCCGCCATGGGCACCACGGCGAAGGCCTCGTTGATCTCGAACAAATCAACATCGCGCGCCTGCCAGCCGGTCCTGGCGAACAGCGCCTGGATGGCGCCGATGGGGGCGGTGGTGAACCAGTTGGGGGCACGGGCATGGCTGGCGTGGCCGACGATACGGGCCAGGGGCGTCAGCCCGCGCTTTTCCGCCACGCTGGCGCGGGTCAGCACCAGGGCGGCGGCACCATCGCTGATGCTGGCGCTGCTGGCCGCCGTCACCGTGCCGTCCTTACGGAAGGGGGTCTTGAGCGTGGGGATCTTCTCCGGCTTGCCCTTCAGCGGCTGTTCGTCCCGGGTGATGACGACATCGCCGCCCTTGCCCTTCACCGTCACGCCCACCGTCTCACCATCGAACCAGCCGTTCTCCACCGCCGCCTTGGCCCGGCGCAGGCTTTCGATGGCGTAGGCGTCCTGCATCTCGCGGGTGAACTGGTAATGGGCGGCCGTGTCCTCGGCGAAGGTGCCCATGGCGCGGCCCCGGTCGTAGGCGTCCTCCAACCCGTCCAGCGCCATGTGGTCGTAGATGGTGGCGTGGCCGTAACGGTAGCCGCCGCGCGCCCGGTCCAGCAGGTAGGGGGCGTTGGACATGCTTTCCATGCCGCCGGCCAGCACAACGTCGGCACTGCCGGCCAACAGCAAATCATGGCCCAGCATGGTGGCCTTCATGCCGCTGCCGCACATCTTGTTGATGGTGCTGCACGGCACCGACTGCGGCAGGCCGGCACCCAGCGCCGCCTGGCGGCCAGGCGCCTGGCCCTGCCCCGCCTGCAACACGCAGCCCATCACCACCTCATCAATGGCGTCGGCGCCCAGGCCGGACCGCTCGACGGCGCCCTTCACCGCCGCCGCCCCCAACTGGGCCGCCGGCAGGCCGGACAAGTCGCCCATCATGCCGCCCATGGCGGTGCGGGCGGCGCTGACGATGACAATCGGATCACTCGACATGGCTTAGTCACTCCCGTGTGTTTTGTTCGGTCGCGTGGCCGCCGCCACCAGGTCGCGCCAGGCGCGGCGGACGAAATCCAGGCCTTCGGGCTCGCCCAACAGGCGACAGGTCATGGTCTGGGCGAAGGCGATGCCCACCATGTGGAAAGCGAAAAGGTCCAAATCCAGGTCGGCCCGGAAATGCCCGGCTTCCACCGCCAGACTGGCCGCCTGACGGATGAAGGTCCGCAGGCGGCGCTGGGCATCGGCGATCTCATCGCGCAAGGGGCCCGGGCGGTCGTCCAATTCCAGGCTGGCCGCCTGGATGGGGCAGCCGCCGGGAAACGGCGGCGACCGGTTCCACGCCCACCAGCCCTCGGCGAAGGCCTCCAGCCGGGGCAGGCCACGCGGCAGATCCAGCACCGGCCGGATGACGTTATCGGTGAAACAGGCCTGGGCCTGGACCAGCACCGCCACCTGCAACTGTTCCTTGGACCCGAAATGGGCGAACAGGCCGCTTTTCGACAGGCCGGTGCGTTCCGCCAGCAGGCCGATGGTCAGGCCGGACAAGCCATCCGTGCTCATGAGGCTCAAGGCCTCATCCAAGATGGTGGCTCGGGTGCGGTCACCCTTGCTGAGGGACGGCGTGCTCATGAGGCGAAAAATAAACGAACGATCGTGCTTTTGTCAAGACACGTCCCAAGCAAGGGGAGCCCAAAAAGCGAAAGGCCCGCCCCGGATCACTCCAGAGCAGGCCTTCCATACTTTGCACTCTATCCGGGCACTCCATCCAGGCGGATGGCGCCCGCAGGCAAGCAACCTAAACCCTTAAGCCCCCTCGCCCGCCTCGTACATCTGGGCGTCCACCACGGCCAGGGCCGACATGTTGACGATACCGCGCACGGTGACGGACGGGGTGAGGATGTGCACCGGCTGGGCGGCACCCAGCAGCACCGGCCCCACCGGCTGGCCCTCGCCCAGGGTCTTCAGCAGGTTGAAGGCGATGTTGGCGGCGTCGCGGCTGGGCATGATCAGCAGGTTGGCCGTGCCCTTCAGGCGGCTGTTGGGGAAGACCCGGTCGCGGATGTCGGCGGAGATGGCGCTGTCAGCGTGCATCTCACCCTCGACCTCCAGCGTCGGGCAGGCCTGCTCGATCTTGGCCAGCGCCTCGCGCATCTTCAGGGCGGAGGCGTCGGCATGGCTACCGAAGTTGGAATGCGACAGCAGCGCCACCTTGGGCACCACGCCGAAGCGCCGCACCTCTTCCGCCGCCAGCGCCGTCATGGCGGCGATCTGGTCGGCCGTCGGCTCGGCGTTCACATAGGCGTCGGCCAGGAAGAAGGTGCCCTTGGGCAGGATCAGCACCGACAGGGCGGCCGGGATGGTGGTGCCCGGCTTCAGGCCGATGACGTCCAGCACGTGTTCCAGATGCCAGTCATAAAGACCGACGGTGCCGGCGATCATGGCGTCGGCGTCACCCTTGCGCACCAGCATCGAGCCGATGACGGTGGTGTTGGCGCGCACGACCTGCCGGGCGCGGTCGGGGCTGACGCCGCGACGCTCCATCAGGCTGTGATAGCTCTGCCAATAATCGGCATAGCGGGGGTCGTTCTGCGGATCGACCAGTTCCACGTCGCGGTCCAGCGCGATGCGCAGGCCCAGCTTCTCGATGCGGCGGGCCACCACCTCGCGGCGGCCGATCAGGATGGGCTTGGCCAGGCCGTCGTCCACCACGAACTGCACGGCGCGCAGCACCCGCTCCTCCTCGCCCTCGGCGTAGACCAGGCGCTTGGGCGCCTGCTTGGCGCGGGAGAACACCGGCTTCATCAGCAGGCCGGAACGGAAGACGAACTGCGACAACCGCTCACGATAGGCGTCGAAATCGGTGATGGGCCGCGTCGCCACGCCGCTGTCCATGGCGGCCTTGGCCACCGCCGGCGCGATCTCCAGGATCAGGCGCGGGTCGAAAGGCTTGGGGATGATGTTGTCGGCGCCGAAACCGGTCGATTGGTCGCCGTAGGCGGCGGCCACCACGTCATGCTGTTCCGCCATGGCCAGGTTGGCGATGGCCTTCACCGCGGCGATCTTCATCGCCTCATTGATCTGGGTGGCACCCACGTCAAGCGCACCCCGGAAGATGAAGGGGAAGCAGAGGACGTTGTTGACCTGGTTGGGGTAGTCGGACCGGCCGGTGGCGATGATGGC
This sequence comes from Azospirillaceae bacterium, assembly GCA_028283825.1. Lineage (NCBI taxonomy): Bacteria > Pseudomonadati > Pseudomonadota > Alphaproteobacteria > Rhodospirillales > Azospirillaceae > Azospirillaceae bacterium. Next base: position 1,083,771 of record JAPWJW010000003.1, read on the forward strand.
GTCGGGCTGCGCCTCGCGCGCCTCTTCCGGCATGATCTCCGGCGTCGGGTTGGCCAGCGCCAGGATGACGGGCTGGCCCGCCATCTTGGACACCATGGGCTTGGTCAGGACGCGCGGCGCCGATAGCCCCAGGAAAATGTCCGCGCCCTCGATGATGTCGTCCAGGGTACGGGCGTTGGTCTTCTTGGCGTAGCGCGCCTTGCGCGGGTCCATCAGTTCGGTGCGGCCGTCATAGACCACGCCCTTGATGTCGCTGACCCAGATGTTGTCCACCGGCATGCCCATGTCGACCAGCAGGTCCAGGCAGGCCAGGGCGGCGGCGCCGGCGCCGCTGGCCACCAGCTTGACCTCGTCGATCTTGCGGTTGCGCAGCTTCAGGGCGTTGGTGATGGCGGCGGCGACGATGATGGCGGTGCCGTGCTGGTCGTCATGGAAGACCGGGATCTTCATGCGCTGACGCAGCTTGCTTTCCACCTCGAAGCATTCCGGCGCCTTGATGTCCTCAAGGTTGATGCCGCCGAAGGTGGGTTCCAGCGCCGCGATGATGTCGACCAGCTTATCGGGATCCTTCTCGTCGATCTCGATATCGAAGACGTCGATGCCGGCGAACTTCTTGAACAGGACGCCCTTGCCTTCCATCACCGGCTTGGCGGCCAGCGGGCCGATGTCGCCCAGGCCCAGCACGGCCGTGCCGTTGGTGATGACGGCCACCAGATTGCCGCGCGAGGTCATCTGGCTGGCTTCGGCCGGGTCGGCGACGATGGCCTCACAGGCGAAGGCCACGCCCGGCGAATAGGCCAGCGCCAGGTCGCGCTGCGTCGCCAGCGGCTTGGTCGCCTGGACGGCGATCTTACCGGGCGTCGGCAGCCGGTGGTAATCAAGGGCGGCTTCGCGAAACTCGTCAGACATGGGGCCGGTCTCTTCTGCGGGGAACAAGGCACTTCTTGCTTAGGCTGCGGGGGCCGCGATTGTCCAGAGGCGAACGGCTGGCAGGTGCCATTCCGCGCCCGCAGCACCCCCCAGGCATGCGTTCAACCCAGTATACGTTTCCCTTCATCCGGGCAACCGATACCCCGGATACGCGAAAGGCCGGTTCCACGGGGGAACCGGCCTTTCAAGAGATGGTGCGGTCAAGAAGACTCGAACTTCCACGGGTTGCCCCACAGCGACCTCAACGCTGCGCGTCTACCAATTCCGCCATGACCGCATCATGTCAGAACCTCGTCGGCAAGGGCTTGCCAACGGGTGAAGGGGGGAATAGCAAATCGCCGATCCCATAGCAAGCCCCTGTATGGCGCTTACCAGCGCTGCGGGCTCGCTATATATAAGGTGTGCTTCCTATATAAGGGGGCCGCCCCCGGCTTTCACACGACAGGCCCGTTCCCCGATGTCCCTGCCCCAACCCGCCGCCGCCGCGATCCCCGGCCCCGAATGGAAGATCAGCGACCAGCCGGCACCCTATCCCGAGGCCGTGGCCGCGATGGAGGAACGGGTGGCCGCCATCCGCGCCGGTACCGCGCCGGAGCTGGTATGGCTGCTGGAACACCCGCCGCTCTACACCGCCGGCACCAGCGCCAGGCAAGAGGATCTGCTGGACCATGGCCGATTCCCAGTGTTCCAGACCGGGCGCGGCGGGCAGTTCACCTATCATGGCCCCGGCCAGCGCGTGGCCTATGTCATGCTGGACCTGATGAAGCGCGGGCCCGACCTGCACGCCTATGTCACCAACCTGGAAGAATGGATCATCCGCACCCTGGCCCTGTTCAACATCAAGGGTGAACGGCGGTGCGGCCGGGTGGGCATCTGGGTGGACAAGCAGCCCTACGGCGGGCTACCCGGCCAGGAGGACAAGATCGGCGCCATCGGCGTGCGGGTGCGGCGCGGCGTCACCTATCACGGCATCTCATTGAACGTGGACCCGAACCTCAGCCATTTCGGCGGCATCGTGCCCTGCGGCATCACCCAATATGGCGTCACCTCCATGCACGCGCTGGGGCATCTGGCCAGCCTGCATGAGGTGGACGCGGCGATGCGTGACGCCTGGGACGGCGTGTTCGAGACCGCCGGCGGCGTCACGGTGGGGACCTGCGCCGGCTAGGCGGAAGAACCCGCATCGCGGGTATCCGTTTGGCTGGTGATCGCCTGATAGTTGGATTCCCGCTTCCGCCACCCGCATAGTGGCCCCTCACACCACAGGGGTTGGAGGGGGCGGTGGAAACCACGCTTGTGTCCCGGCCGGTCGCGACGGCCGACCGGCATGCCTTTTACCTGGCGATGGCGACCGCGTTCATGGCGATCGCCTTCGGGGGCTTCATCCCCACCTACTGGCGGCCAGTGATCAACGGCACCTTCCACCGGCCGGCGATCCTGCACATCCATGGCTTCGTCCTGTTCAGCTGGTGCCTGTTCTATTTCGTGCAGACGGCCCTGGTGGCGCGCGGCCGCACGCCGGACCATCGCAACTGGGGCCTGGCCGGCATCGCGCTGTTCAGCGTGATGGTCTGCACCATCCTGGCGAGCCAAGTGGCGATTCTGAAGTTGAACGAGCAGCTGGGATATGGTGATCAGGCGCGGCGTTTCGCGGCCGTGGGCCTCACCGCCCTGCCGGGCCTGATCGCGGTTTTCGCGGCGGCGATCGTGATGGTTCGCCGGACGGAGACGCACAAGCGGCTGATGGTGCTGCTCATGACCATGCTGATGCAGCCCGCCGTCGCCCGGGTTTTCGTGACCTTGCTGGCACCGGCCGGCGCCTCGGAGGGGCCGCCACCGCCGCCGTTCGTCGCGGTTCCACCGGGATTGGTGGCGGACCTGCTGATCGTCGTCGCCCTGGTTCATGACTGGCGTACCCGGGGCCGGCCGCACCGGGTCTATGTCTACGGATTGCCGCTGGCCATCCTGAACCAGTTGATCGTGATCCCCGTCGCCGGCAGCGCGGCGTGGATGAACTTCGCCACCAGTTTCGGGCGAATCCTGGATTGAGGCCGGGCCGCGACGGCGCCCCGGCACCCGTCGGCTCAGTTCCTGGCCTTCAGCAGGTCGCGGATTTCCTCCAGCAGCACTTCCTGCCGGGGCGGGGCCGACACCGCCTTGGTACGGAAGCGGTTCACCTGCTTCACCAGCAGGAACACGGCAAGCGCCACGATGAAGAAGCGGATCACGACGTTGATGAAGACGCCGTAGTTGATGGTGGCGATGCTCGCGTCCTGGGCCGCCTTCAGGCTGGGGTAATGCTCGCCGTTCAACGCCACGAAGTAGCTGGAGAAGTCGATGCCGCCCAGGAGGTAGCCGATGGGGGGCATGATCAGGTCATTGACCAGCGAATTGACGATACCGGTGAAGGCGGCGCCGACGATGATACCAACCGCCAGGTCGATGACGTTGCCCCGGCTGATGAACGACTTGAACTCTTCCCACATGCGCTTATCCCCTTGCTTGTGCGGGCCCTGCATTAGAGCGGAACGCGATCAGGTGGCATCACCTGATCGCGTTCCGCTCTATCATGAACAGCTTTAGAGCAAGATGCGATCACGCGTGATCGCATCTTGCTCTAAATCGGGCCCTTCATGGCTTGACCGGCACAGTATGCCGACAGCGGACATGCCGGGTCACTAGAGCAGATCGCGAAAAGGTGGAATCACCTTTGAAGCGTGAATCTGCTCGCAACCGGCTATCACCCACAAGGGACGTGAACAAACGAAAGGCCGGCCTGTTTCCAGGCCGGCCTCCGTTTGAAACACGGGAATGACAGCGATCGTCAGGCCAGGACGTACAGGCCGCGCTGGCCGTCCATCGGCTTGAACTTATCGGTGATGCCCAGGACCGTTTCGGCACCGCCCAGGTACAGCACGCCATCGGGCGGCATCTGCTTGGCGATGGCTTCCAGCACCTTGGTCTTGGTGGGCTGGTCGAAATAGATCAGCACGTTGCGGCAGAACACCACGTCGAACTGGCCCAGCGGCGACAGGTCGGTCAGCAGGTTGTATTCGCGGAAGTTAGCCATCTGCCGCACCTGCGGCGACAGCTGCCACTTGTCACCCATCTGCTTGAAATATTTCACCAGATGGGTGATGGGCAGGCCACGCTGCACCTCGAACTGGGTGTAGATGCCGGCGCGCGACTTCTCCACCATTTCCGACGACAGGTCGGTACCCACGATCTCGATCCGCCAGCCGGCCAGACGCACCGAATCTTCCGCCAGCATCATGGACAGGGAGTAGGCCTCCTGCCCGCTGGAGCAGGCGGCGGACCAGACGCGGATCGACTTTTTGGTGGCGCGGCTTTCCAGCAATGCCGGCAGGACCACCTGCTTGAACTGGTCGAACGGCTTCTGGTCGCGGAAGAAGGACGACTCATTCGTCGTCATCGCTTCCGTGATATCCCTCAGCAAGGTTTCATCCTTGCGGGCCCGGACCGTCGTCGCCAGTTCATCCAGCGTCTTCAGGTTCCATTTACGGGCCACGGGCATGAGACGCGATTCAAGCAGGTAGGCCTTGTCCTTGGTCAGGACCAAGCCCGAACGCTGCTTCAGCATCGTGCAGAACATGTCGAAGTCTTCGACCTTCATGCCGCCGTCCTCAGTGCGATCTTGCGGATAAATGGACCGATGTCCTTCAGCGGAAGGATGGAACTGCAGAGACCCGCCGTCGCGACGGCCCCCGGCATACCCCAAACCACGCTGCTGGCCTCGTCCTGCCCAACAACCATTCCCCCGGCCTGGACCACATGGTCGCAACCGCCGCGACCGTCGTGCCCCATCCCGGTGAGGATGACCGCCAACACTTTACGCCCATAAATCTTAACAATACTGCGCAACATCGGATCGACAGCCGGACGACAGAAATTTTCCGGCGGATCCTTGGTCAACTGCGCCGTGGTCACGCCGTTGCGCGACACCAGCAGGAAATGGTTGTCGCCCGGGGCGACATAGGCGCGGCCGCCGACGATGGGTTCCCCGTCCTTGGCCTCGGCGCATTCGATGCCGCACTGCCGGGTGATGTGCTCCGCCAGGATGGTGGTGAAGGTCGCCGGCATGTGCTGCGTGATCACGATGGGCTGGTGCAGGCCGCCCCGGAAATGACTCAGCACCTCGAACAAGGCCTGCGGCCCGCCGGTGGAGCTGCCGATGGCGATGATGTCGGGCCGGATGTCCGGCGCCGGCCGCAAGGTCACGGGCCCCGGGTCCAGCAGGCGGCTGCGCAGCGGCGTCGGGGCCGCCGTCCCGGTGGCCGGCGCCGCACCCGGAGCGACCGGTGACGGTGCCACGATGGGACGCGGGGGCAGCGGCCGGGCGGCGGGCGCACCCTTGCGCGGGTCGGCACGGCGTGCCGCCTCCGCCAAGGCGCGCACCTTGGCGACCAGCTCTTCCTTGAAGCTCTCGGCGCCCGTCAGTTCACGGGTGGAGGACGGCTTGGTCACATAGTCGGACGCGCCGGCGCGCAGCGCGCGCAGGGAGATGTCGGCGTTCTTGGCGGTCAGCGTCGAGGCCATGATGATCTTGACGCTGGGATCGGTGGCGATCAGTTGCGGCAGGGCGGTCAGGCCATCCATCACCGGCATCTCGATATCCAGGACGATGACGTCCAGGGTCTGACGCGCCAGGGTGTTGATGGCCATCTGGCCGTTGGCCACGGACGACACGACACGGATGTCGTTGTCCCCCTCCAGCGTCCGGGTCAGAAGACCGCGGATGACCGCTGAATCGTCCACGACCATGACCCGGTAGGGTTCGGTCGTGGTGGCCGCCGGGGACGCAGCCTGAGGTCGTCCGGGGATGTCATTCATGATCTTATTGATCCCGGACTTCAGAGAAGCCCGACCTGCTGGAACTTGGTTTGGATGATCTCACTGTCGAAGGGCTTCATGATGTACTCATTCGCCCCGGCCGACAGCGCTTCCTGAATGTGGGCCAGATCATTCTCGGTGGTGCAGAACACCACCTTGGGCGCCTGCCCACCCGACATTTTCCGCAGACGGCGGAGGAACTCGATGCCGGTCATCACCGGCATGTTCCAGTCGAGCAGAATGGCGTCCGGCATGGACGCGGCGCACAGATCCATGGCCTGCTTGCCATCCTCGGCTTCTGAACAGGTGAAGTTCAGTTCTTCCAGGATCTTGCGCGCGACCTTGCGAACGACACGGCTGTCATCGACGACCAGGCAAGACTTCATGCAAAGGACCTCGGGTTGCTAAGCGCTCGAAAGCACCGGTGGTTTAGCCCAGGCTCAGGCGACTTCGGTATTAGCGAAATTCAACAACCGCGACACGTCAAGCACAACGAGAAGATTTTCCCGAAGGCGGTAAATACCCCGTGGACACTTCCCGCCACCGCAAGTCCATCGTGGCCGGCTGCCGCTCGAAATCATCGGAGGTTAAGCTCAACACCTCACCGACGCTATCCACCATGAGGGAGTAGAGCTCCCCTTTGTGGTCCACGACGATGCTCATGCCAGGCTTGTCCTTGTCGCGCGGCGGCAGGCCCAGACGCAGGCGCACGTCGATGGCGGTGACGATGCGGCCGCGCAGGTTCAGGGAACCGGCAACCTCCGGCGGGGACAGCGGGATGCGCGTGATGCGCTGCGGACCCAGCACGTCCTGGACCTGCAGAACCGGGATGCCGAACACCTGGTCGGCGATGGTCATGGTGACGAAGTCTTCGTTCTTGACGATCGCGACTTCAGTGCCACCGGTGCGCTTGGCGGGGAGGTTCGTACTCATGCGGCACCCTTGGTCTCGGAAATGGTCTGCTGGAGGGTGAAGAGCAGCGCGTCACGGTCGAACTTCGCCACATAGTCGGTGAAGCCGGCCTGACGGCCGCGATCCAGGTCGCGCGGGGTGGCGTGGCTGGACAGCGCCACCAGCGGCACGTTCTGCCAGCGGCTGTTGCCGCGCACCGCCTGGGCGAATTCCAGGCCGCTCATGCCCGGCATCTCGATGTCGCTGACGATGACGTCGAAGTCCTCGCCGGACTCGCAGAGGCCCAGCGCCTCGTCGGCGCTCTGCACCGCGGTGACGTTGTAGCCCGACACGGTCAGCAGCGGCGTCAGCAGGTTGCGGAAGAAGGGGCTGTCGTCGACCAGCAGCACCTTGTGCAGGCGCTCATCCTCGAACCGGTCGGTGGCGTTGCCGAACCAGTCGCGGAACGCCTGGGTCAGGTAGAAGCCGGCGTCGATGACGTCCGTCGCCTTGTCGGCGATGATGGCGCTGCCCATGAAGCCGGCCCGTTCGGTGCCCAGTTCCACCTGCAGCTTGTCCTCGACGATGTCGATGATCTCGTCCACCACCAGGCCCATGGAGCGGTCGCCGTCGGCGAACACCAGGACCGGCTGGCGCTTGTCGCGCTGCACCTGCCAGGCCGGGTCGATCGGCACCAGCGGCATCAGCTTGCCGCGGTACTGCACCACCGGCTGGCCGTTGGACGCCTCGACCTGGTTGAGGTCGATGTCTTCCAGTCGGGCCACCAGCGACAGCGGCACGGCCTTGGGCGCGCCGTCGCCGGCACGGAACAGCAGCAGGGCCATGCGGTCGTCCTGACGGGTGGCGTGCTTGGCCTCCGCGGCGGCGGCGGCGGTGTCGTGCACACCGCCGGACAGTTCGCCGGAGAAGCTGGCGATGCCGTTGGGGTCCAGGATCATGATGACCGAGCCGTCACCCAGGATGGTGTTGCCCGAGAACAGCTCGATATGGCGCAGGATGGGCGCCACCGGCTTCACCACGATTTCCTCGGTGTCGAACACGCGGTCGACGATGATGCCGAAGGTGTAGTTGCCGACCTGGGCCACCACGATGAAGGTCTCGCGGTTGTCCTGTTCGCCGTCGCCCAGCTTCAGCAGCCGTTCCAGGCTGACCAGGGGCAGCAGGCGGTTGCGCAGGCGCAGCACCGGCGTGCCGTTGATCCGCTCGATCTTGTGTTCGCTGTCCTGGGCGGCGCGCACCAGTTCGATCACACTGATCTGCGGGATGGCGAAACGCTCGCCACCGCATTCGACGATCAGGGCCGAGACGATGGCCAGGGTCAGTGGGATCTTGATGGTGAAGGTGGTGCCGCGGCCCTCGATCGACTTCAGCTCGATCGTGCCGCCGATCTTCTCGATGTTGGTCTTCACCACGTCCATGCCGACACCGCGGCCCGACACGCTGGTGACCTTGGCGGCGGTGGAGAAGCCGGCCTTGAAGATGTACTGCTGGATCTGCTGATCCGACATGCTGGCCAGCTCGGCCTCGGAGGCCAGGCCGTTCTGCAGGATCTTGCGCTTGATCGCCTCGATCGCCAGGCCTTTGCCGTCGTCGGAGATCTCGATGATGATGTGGCCGCCTTCATGGAAGGCGTTCAGCGTAACGCGGCCGGTCTCGGACTTGCCCTTGGCGACACGGTCGGACGGCACCTCCAGCCCATGGTCGGCGGAGTTGCGGACCATGTGGGTCAGCGGGTCCTTGATCAGCTCCAGCACCTGACGGTCCAGTTCCGTGTCGGCGCCCAGCATCTGCAGGTCGATTTTCTTGTGCAGTTCGTGCGCCAGGTCGCGCACCAGGCGCGGCAGCTTGGCCCAGGCGTTGCCGATGGGCTGCATGCGCGTCTTCATGACGCCTTCCTGCAGCTCCGACGTCACATGGTTCAAACGCTGCAGCGGAACCGCGAATTCGCTTTCCTTCTGGCTGCGCAGGATCTGCAGCAGCTGGTTGCGGGTCAACACCAGCTCGGAAACCATGGTCATCAGGTTTTCGAGCAGGTCGACGTTGACGCGGATGGTCTGGTTGGCCAGCGCCGACTCACCGCCGCCATCAGCATGCGGCGGGGGCGGCGGCGCCTGGCTGGCGGCGGGCGCCGGAGCGGGTGCCGGGGCCGGCGGAGCGGCTTCGGCGACGGGCGCCACTTCGCGGGTGGCGGCGGGCACCGGGGCCGACGCCACGGGGGCCGCGACAGGGGCCGCGGTCAAGGCCGCGGGAACCGGCTCGAACTCCGGCACCGGCGGGGGAGGTTCGGCGGCGGTGGGGGCGGCGGCCGCCTCCCGGCCTTCGGCCAGCGCGTTCAGGCGGTCGATCAGGTTCTGATCATTGCCCGGCGGCTCGGCTTCGGTCTTTTCCAGGACCAGCAGGATGGACTTGATGGCGTCCAGCGATTCAAGGATCAGCGTGACGGCGTAGGGGCTGACGTTCAGCTCACCATCGCGGAAACGGCCCAGCACGTTTTCCGAAGCATGCGCCACCGCTTCCAGCCGCGGCAAGCCCAGGAAGCCGCAGGTCCCCTTGATAGTATGGACCAGGCGGAAAATATTGCTGAGCAAGCCGGGGTCATTTGGGTTCTGCTCAAGCCGCACCAACTCGACGTCCAAGACCGCAATATTCTCATTGGTCTCGGTCAGAAATTCGCTCAGCAGATCATCCATGGTCCACGTCCCGTTGCCATGCGCGTATCGAGGCCGCCCCAACGAACGACCCCGCAGGAATAAGGTGTTAGCCCCGGCCCCCGCCCCATCATCAATTCCACCCCGTCGGGCCGGCTTCGAAACCGGCGTCGTCGGCGATGAGACCCCTAATAGTGCCAGGAGGCGCCACTCCCTACACTCATCTTTTCCAGAAAGACGATTAAGAACACGTTACTCCCGCGAGATTGATGGCGTGCCCGGCGACGCATGACAAGCGATAAACGCGTTAAGGTAGGTGTTCCGGATGAAAGATGCTCGCACCCCTGTCAAAGCCCCCGTGGTTCCAGGGAGAATCGCAATCCGTCCGGACCTTTGGCCCCGGTCACGATGCGCCAGCCGCATTGTTCCGCGAACCGCCCGGTGACATAGCCCTGCACGCTGCGCGGGGTGAGTTCGCTCTGCGGGACAGCGCCGTCCAGGGCCGCCTGCACCTCCTCGCGCAGCCCCACCTTGGGGCCCTGGGCCGTGAGCGACAAAGGGGCCGCCCCTTCCGGCCCTGCGACCGTGACGACACCACCGTGGGGCAGTGCCTCCTCCGCCAAAAGCCCCAGGTTCAGCGCCAGTTTCAGCAATCCGTCCTCCGCCTTGGGCATGACGTCGGCCGGCCATTCCAGGCGCACCCGCCCCCCCCGGAACCAGGCCGACAGCACCGTCCGCGCCTCGGCCGCGGTGAAGGCGCTGCTGCCGCCGGCGGCCCCATAGGCCAGACGGAACAGGCGCAGGCGCCGCGCCGCCTGGTCGGCACTGTCGGCGATCAGGGACATGGCCTCGTCGGCCATGGATTGGCCCATTTCCTCAATGAGTTCCACGCCATTGGCGATGGCGCCCACCGGGCTGATCAGGTCGTGGCACAGGCGGGAGCAGAGCAGTTCGACGACGTTCAGATCCAGGGTTACCGTCATGCGTAAGGCCTTGTCTTGTTGTGGCCGCCGGTCATAGTGGGCAGCACCCCAGCATAAAGGACGCCCGGCCCGATGGCAGGGTTTTCACGACGCGGGCAGCGCAGAACAAATGGGTAAGGGCAAAAGGATAGGTGACGCGATTTTCGCCCCCGACCCGGCCGCCCTTCTCTCTCCCTAGCCTAAGGAAGTACCTCCATGGCCCGTTCCGGACCCGAATCAGTGAACGTCGCCGCCCTGCTGACCCCCGGCACCTATGTCGTTCATCCAGGTCAGCCCGATTGGGGCCTGGGGCAGGTGCAGTCCGCCGTGGGATCGCGCGTCACCGTCAACTTCCCCCACGCCGGCAAGCAGCTGATCGATGCCGCAATCGTGCCCCTGCAGGTGACGGAGCCGGAGGACTGGGCGCCCATGCGGGAAGGACAATAGACGCCCCCCCTGTATTGATATGTTCCCCGCACCATATTTGACCTAGATGATCACCGTCACTGGCGCCCCGCACCATCGCGGGCATGAATGACGAAGAACCCGCGTATTTCCTTTGAGGACCCGGCAACGATGGCGGATGGCGCCCTGATCCCCCTGGCGGATGGCGCCGCGCATGCGGCGACGGACAACACCGCGCCCATGATCGATCCGTTCGGCCGGTCCATCCGCTACCTGCGCGTCTCGGTCACCGACCGTTGTGATTTCCGCTGCGTCTATTGCATGTCGGAAGACATGTCCTTCCTGCCCAAGGACCAGGTCCTGTCGCTGGAGGAACTGGAGCGCCTGTGCAGCACCTTCATCGCCACCGGCGTGCGCAAGCTGCGCCTGACGGGCGGGGAGCCGCTGGTGCGCCGCGGCATCATGGATTTGATCCGCAGCCTGGGCCGCCACCTGGCCACCGGCGCGCTGGACGAACTGACGCTGACCACCAACGGCAGCCAGCTGGGCCGCTATGCCGCCGACCTGTATGCCGCCGGCGTCCGCCGGGTGAACGTCAGCCTGGACACGCTGGACCCCGATCGTTTCAAGGCCATCACCCGCTGGGGCAAGCTGGCACCGGTGCTGGATGGCATTGCCGCCGCCAAGGCCGCCGGCCTGTCGGTCAAGATCAACTGCGTGGCCCTGCGCGGCGTGAACGACGGTGAGATCCACGACCTGGTCGCCTGGTGCGGGCGCGAGGGCCATGACCTGACCTTCATCGAGGTCATGCCCATGGGCGACATGGATGAGGGCGGACAGGGCGGCGGCGTGCGGGCCGACCAGTACTGGCCCCTGTCCATGCTACGTGCCGAACTGGCGCGGCGCTGGACCCTGACCGACCTGCCCATCAGCACCGGCGGCCCCGCCCGCTATGCCCGGGTGGCGGAGACCGGCGGCCGTATCGGCTTCATCACACCCATGACCCACAATTTCTGCGAAAGCTGCAACCGCGTGCGGCTGACCTGCACCGGCATGCTGTACATGTGCCTGGGCCAGGACGACGCCGCCGACCTGCGGGCGGTGCTGCGCGCATCCCCCGACGACGACGCGCCGCTGACGGTCGCCATCGCCGAGGCCATCGCGCGCAAGCCCAAGGGGCACGACTTCATCATCGACCGCCGCCACAAGGGTCCCGCCGTCAGCCGGCACATGAGCGTCACCGGCGGCTGACACCTCAACCCCCGCGTGAAATCGGGACGGCCGTTACCCGGCCGGCCTTTGGTCATCGTTCCTTTACCCGGATCGATCCGCTAAGGTAGCGTCCGATTGCGGTTAACGGGTCCCCGGCAGCGACCCCCGAACAATTCCCCAGCCCACCCCTTGAGCGGGCGAACCCAGGCGAAGGCGCATGCTCGATCAATCCCCGCGCCCCCCGATCCGGATTCCGGGCCAGACGTCCGCCGCGTCCGCCACCGACGGAATGCCCGGCCAGTGCGACGCCCCGCCCCTGCCCGCCAATCCGGCGCTGTGCATCGTGGCGTCGGACACGCCGGAAGCGCTGCTGGCCCGCGATGAACTGGCGGACCGCTATGGCGCCGTGCGGGCCGAGGATGCCGACGTCATCATCGCGCTGGGCGGCGATGGCTTCCTGCTGGAAACGTTGCACCGCTACCTGCCGCTGTGCAAACCGGTCTACGGCATGAACCGCGGGTCGGTGGGCTTCCTGCTGAACTACTACAGTCCTGATGAGCTGACCGACCGCCTGCGCCGGGCCCAGCGCGTGGCGCTGAACCCCCTGCGCATGGTGGCCACCAACGCCCAGGGGCGACATGAGGCCCTGGCCTTCAACGAGGTGTCGCTGCTGCGCGAGACCCGCCAGGCCGCCAAGCTGCGCATCAGCGTGGACGGGGTGGAGCGCCTGGCGGAGCTGGCCTGCGACGGCGCCCTGGTGTCCACCCCCGCCGGCAGCACGGCCTACAACCTGTCGGCCCACGGCCCCATCATCCCCCTGGGCGCCGGCGTCCTGGCCCTGACACCCATCAGCGCCTTCCGCCCCCGGCGCTGGCGCGGCGCCCTGCTGCCCCATGCCGCCCGCTTGCAATTCGATATTCTGGAGGGCGCCAAGCGCCCGGTCAGCGCCGTGGCCGACTTCACCGAGATCCGCGACGTGGCGCGGGTGGAGGTGTGTGAGGACCGCAGCGTCGCCAGCATCCTGCTGTTCGATCCGGAAATGAACCTGGAAGAGCGGATCCTGAAGGAACAGTTCACGCCCTGATCCGCGTGGGATTGCCCGCTAAGGGCGGCGCGGAAGGGGGGAACCATCCGTCGCCAGACGTGATACAACCTTCCGCCGGCGGGCCTGCGGGGCTTGGACGGACCGCCGGGAATCGAAACAAGAGACTGTCAGGGAAACCCGATGACACGTACCGCTCTGCTTGGAACCGTGGGCGCATTGGCGCTCGCAGCGCTCACCGCCGCCCCGGCGCTGGCGGCGAAGCCCGCCAACCCCTTCGCCGCCGCCAGCACCTTGCCGTTTGAGGCCCCGCGCTTCGACGTCATCAAGGACGCCGACTACCTGCCCGCCTTCCAGCAGGGCATGAAGATCCAGCTGGCCGAGATCAAGAAGATCGCCGACAACCCGTCGGCCCCCACCTTCGACAACACCCTGGTGGCGATGGAGAAGTCCGGCCGCATGCTGGACCGGGTGAGCCAGGCCTTCTTCGGCGTGGTGCAGGCCAACACCAACGACACGCTGGACAAGGTGCAGACCGAGGTGTCGCCCAAGCTGGCCCAGCACCAGGATGCCATCTATCTCAACGCCAAGCTGTTCCAGCGGGTCAAGGCGCTGTACGACACGCGCGACAGCCTGAACCTGAACCCTGAGCAGGCCCAGCTGCTGAAGGTCTGCTACGAGCAGTTCATCCACGCCGGCGCCCAGCTGAACGACGCCGACAAGGCCAAGCTGCGCGAGCTCAACACCACGCTGTCGTCGCTGGAGACCGCCTTCCAGCAGAAGCTGGTGGCCGCGGCCAAGGCCGGCGGCCTGGTGGTGGACGACAAGGCCAAGCTGGCCGGCCTGGGCGATAACGGCATCGCCGCCGCCGGTGAGGCCGCCAAGGGCCGCAAGCTGGACGGCAAGTACCTGCTGCCGCTGCAGAACACCACGCAGCAGCCCGCCCTGTCCTCCCTGGATGACCGGGCCACGCGCCAGGCCCTGTTCGAGCGCAGCTGGACCCGCGCCGAAACGGGCGACGCCAACGACACCCGCGCCACCATCGCCGACCTGGCCCACCTGCGGGCGCAGAAGGCCAAGCTGCTGGGCTTCCCCAACTACGCGGCCTACGTGCTGTCCGACCAGATGGCGGTGACGCCGGAGGCGGCGGAAGGCTTCATGAAGCGCATGGTCCCCGCGCTGGCGGCGGAACAGAAGCGCGAGGCGGCGGAGATCCAGGCCCAGATCAAGAAGGACGGCCAGGATTTCGACCTGAAGCCCTGGGACTGGGCCAAGTACGCCGAAGAGGTGCGCAAGGCCAAGTACGACCTGGATGAAGGCACGCTGAAGCCCTATTTCGAGCTGCACACCGTGCTGGAGGAGGGCGTGTTCTACGCCGCCAACCAGCTGTACGGCCTGACCTTCAAGCGCCGCACCGACATCCCCGTCTACCAGCCCGACGTGCTGGTCTATGAGGTGACGGACAAGGACGGCTCCCCCCTGGGGCTGATGTATTTCGACTACTTCAAGCGCGACAACAAGTCGGGCGGGGCCTGGATGTCCAACTTCGTCCAGCAGTCCAAGCTGCTGGGCACCAAGCCCGTGATCTACAACGTCGCCAACTTCACCAAGCCCGCCCCGGGCCAGCCGGCGCTGATCAGCTTCAGCGACGTCACCACCATGTTCCACGAATTCGGCCACGCCCTGCACGGCCTGTTCGCCAACCAGACCTATGAGAGCCTGTCGGGCACCAACGTGGCGCGCGACTTCGTCGAGTTCCCGTCGCAGTTCAATGAGCACTGGGCGCTGGACCCCAAGGTCCTGGCCCACTATGCCAAGAACTACCAGACGGGCGAGGTCATGCCGGCCGAACTGGTGGAGAAGATCAAGAAGGCCGCCACCTTCAACCAGGGCTATGGCCTGGGCGAGGTTGTCGCCGCCGCCATGCTGGACCTGGAATGGCATTCCCTGCCGGCCGACGCGCCCAAGCAGGACGTCGACGCCTTCGAGAAGGAGGCGCTGGCCAGGGGTGGTCTGGACGTGGACGACGTGCCGCCCCGCTATCGCTCCAGCTATTTCCTGCACATCTGGGGCAACGGCTACGCCGCCGGCTATTACGCCTACCTGTGGACGGAGATGCTGGATGACGACAGCTACGCCTGGTTCAAGGACCATGGCGGCCTGACGCGCGAGAACGGCGACCGCTTCCGCGAGATGATCCTGTCCAAGGGTCACACCGAGGAATACGGCCCCATGTTCCGCGCCTTCTACGGCAAGGACCCGGACATCGGGCCCATGCTGGAGAACCGCGGCCTGGCGCCGGAAGGCAAGTAGCTCCCCAGTCGGTTTGGAGCCGGCGGTGTCATGCCGTCGGCCCTTCAGACCACTGACAAACCCCGTCGGATTCCGGCGGGGTTTTGTTTTGGATGTTTCCACACCAGCGGCGCGAGAATTCGGCGCGTGCCGCTGTAGGCTGCGGCCGCAGCCGCCGGAGCCTTTTGGGGAGCGTAGCGGACCGAAAGGCGAGGATAGCCCAAGCGGCCGGACGGCCGCGCCCGGCGCCTGAGGGGCAACGCTTGAGCCTATTCCGCCGCCAGGCGGCGGTCGCCGATGCGGGCGGCGGCGAAGGCGTGGATGGCGCGCATCAGCGCTTCCAGGTCATGGGACAGGCGCCAGAAGCCGTCGTGGCGTTCCAGCGTCTCCTCATCCATGTACAGCCGGCGGTCGATCTCCAGCTGCAAACTGTGGCGGCCGCGCGTGGGCACGCCGTAGCGCCGCACCAGTTCCACCCCCTTGTAGGGGTCGTTGTGGCGCACGCGGTACCCCATGCCGCGCAGCGTGGCGGCGACGAAGCGGCTGAAGGACGGGTCGCAGCTGGCGCCATCGCGGTCGCCCAGCACGAAGTCCGCCCCGGAATCGCCGGTGCCCAGCGTCGGCATGGAATGGCAGTTGAGGTGCCAGACCTGGCCGAAGCGGCCATGCAGGTCGTCCAGCACCGCCTTCAGCTGCGCGTGATAGGGCCGCCAATAGCGTTCGATACGGGCCTGCACCTCACGCACCGTCAGCTTGGCGGCGTACAGCGCCTCCCCCGGGCGGCTGACCGTGCGCACCAGGCCCATGCCGTGGCGGCTTTTTTCCGAGGGGTTCAGGGGGCCGGGCCATGCGTCGGCCAGGCAGGCGGGGTCGATGTCGTCCTCCGCCCGGTTCACATCGATATAGCTGCGCGGGAACAGGGCCTGGATCAGGGTGGCGCCCAGTTGCGGCGCGCGGCCGAACAACTCATCCACATGCGCGTCTTCGGACTGGCGCAGCAGCATCAGGGGGCAACGGGGCGTGAAGCCCAGGGGATAGGCGGAACCGCTGTGGGGCGAGTCATAGACGACCGGGACCAGCGTGCCTTCCGGGTCATGGCGCACCAGCACGTCATCTATCGTGAATCGCATCTAACTCTCACCACCAGTGGTGGCACCAGCAGCAGGACCGGCGCAATAAGCGTTCACCATACCCCAGGGCGAGGCATCCCGTCCCTTTTCTTGACGCGTCGGACCCGGCACTATTGATGGAGCAACCAATAGGGGAAAAGGCAGCCATGGCGCCGAAGAACACGGGCGGAGGAGGACGCTGATGTGGGACAGCCCCGCCCCCGCCCTGGCCATGCCCGACCTGCGCGCCCACCGCGCCGGCAACATGGGCGTGCCCTACGTCTGGCGGTTCCAGGCCAAGGCGCCGGGGCCCCATGTGGCGGTGGTGGTGCTGGTCCACGGCAACGAGCCCTGCGGCGCCGTGGCGCTGGACCGGCTGTTGCGGCGGGGCCTGCGGCCGGAACGCGGCGTGTGGACGCTGGCCTTCGCCAATCCCGACGCGGCCCTGGGCGGCCGCATGTTCGGCCCGCCGGCCAACCCCGTCCGCTATCTGGACCGGGATATGAACCGGCTGTGGACGGCGCCGGACGCGGCGGCGCTGGCGGGTGTCTTCTCCCCCGGGCGGGAACAGGCGCGCGTGGCGGCGCTGGCCCCGTTGCTGCTACAGGCCGACCTGCTGTTGGACCTGCATTCCATGCAGGCGCCCTCCCCGCCCCTGACGCTGTGTGGCCGGTCGGCGCGCGGCCGCGATCTGGCGACACGCCTGGGGGACCCCGGCTGGGTGGTGGCCGACGACGGACACGCCGACGGCAAGCGCCTGATCGACCACCCCCGCTTCACCGGCCCCACCGGCACCGCCGCCGCCATCCTGATCGAATGCGGCCAGCATGCCGCGCCGGCGGCCGGGGCCCAGGCCTGGCGCGCCCTGGTGCGTTTCCTGGCACTGTCGGACACGCTGGGCGCCGCCACCGCCCGCACCCTGCTGGCGGAGATCAACGCGCCGGAGATGCCGCCCGGCCGTCCCACCGTGGTGGACGTGACCCATGTCATCCAGGCGGAAACGGACGACTTCGCCTTCGTCCGCCCCTTCCAGGGGCTGGAGCGCATTCCCGACGCCGGCACCCTGCTGGCCCTGGACGGCCGCCGCGCGATCCATACGCCCTACGACGATTGCATCCTGGTGATGCCCAGCCGCACGCCGCGCCGGGGCCAGACGACCGTAAGGCTGGGCCGGATCGTGTGACCTGCCGGCCTCTGATCGAGGCCGCCCCTTACTCCACGAACCGCGCCTGTTGCAGCAGGTCGTGGAAGGTGCGCAGCACGGCGGCCCGCTCGGCCTCCGTCGCCACCCCCTCGACCAGCTTGGCATCGAAGTTCGGTTGGCGCAGGTGGGCGACGACCTGGTCGCGGACGATACGCCGCGCCTTGGGGCTGGCCAGCACATCGGCGGCGGCGAACTGCACCAGGCGCATCGCGCGCACCCGCAGGCTGGCGGCGGGATCATCCAGACGCTCGATCACCCGGTTCTGCACGATGTAGGCGGCCACCAGGTCGTCCAGCCGGCCGGCCACACGCTCCGCCACCCCGCCGGCCAGCGAGGGCCCCCCCGTCACCAGGCGGTAGAGGGCGGCCACGGCCTCCATCTTCGGCTTCAGCGGCAGGGTGCCGTCCACCAGGTCGTTCAGGGTGCCGGCACCGGTGATCACATCCATCGCCCGGGCGGCGATGACGGGCCCATCCTTGGCCCCCACGTCCGACCGCGCCAGGCCGGCCAGATAGGCCAGCCGCGCCGCACCCGACGGCAGCAGCGCCAGCACGCCGTCCAGCGCGACGCGCCGGCCCTCCGCCCCGCCTTCCACGACGAAGCGGTGATAGCCCATCAGCATGGCCTCGGCCATCGGCGGACCACCGACCGGACCATCGGTGCGCAGCAGGCGGGCCAGCAGCGCCCGGTAGGCCATCCTCTGCTGCATCGGCTCGCCATGGGACAGGCGTTGCGCGCCCCCGCACCTGCCGGCGCAGGAAATCCAGCAGCACGGCCCGCGTCTCCACCCCGTGCGGACCCGCCGCCCAGCGGCCGATGGCGGCGGCACAGGCCGAGGATTGTTCCGTGGGTGCCGGTTCAAAACGGCCGTCCATCAGGTCCAGCAGGCGCCCCAGGGCGGTCACCAGGTCGGGCTGGCGGCCCAGAAGGTCGCGCACCATGTCGGGCGCGCTCAGCACGTCGGCCAGCAGCTGGTCCAGCAGGGCGGCATGGGCCGGCGCCAGCGTGTCGTCCGACGCCAGGTCGATCAGCCATTCCGCCTTGCCCGCCAGGCCGCGGATGTTGACCAGGTCGCGGCAGAGGATGACCTTGCCCAGGTATGCCACCTCCTCCGCCGCGCCGTCGCCGGCCGGAACCAGGCCCAGGACATGGCGCATGGTGGCGTCGAAGCCGATTTCCTTAGGGTAGGGCAGATTGCGGCCGGCCACCGCCTTTTCCGCCCGCAGGCGCAGACCGTCCAGCATGCCCAGAAGGGCGTCGCGCCGGGCGCGGCTGTCCTCCCCCGTCCCACGCGATTGCAGGATGGCGACGCGGGTGGCGGCATCGGGCACCAGCGCCTGGTAACCCAGCACCCGCTTGGCCTCGCCGGCATGGTGCAGCAGTTCCGAGGCGGTCACGCCCTTTTCATCCAGGTAGGGGCGCATGATCCGGGAGATCAACACCCGGCTGTCAAAGGACAGGAGCTCGCGCCCGACACGGCAATAGTGCGCCTCCTCCACCGCCACGGGCGACAGGGGGCGTGGGGCCTCCGTCCGGAACTCGGTATGGATGACGGTATCCACCGTCTGGCCGCCGCCGGGGCGGACGAATTCGCGGATGATGCGCACGCCGGCGCGGGCCGGCAGGATGCGCGCCGCCAGGGCGCGGGCCTCATCCTCTTTCCGGCAGACCCGTTCGGTCAGCCAGTGGTCGTTCTTGAAGAATTGCACTTCAAAGGAGACGCCCCGCGCCTCCATCGGCGGAGGCGCGCGCTCGGCCTCGCCATAGGTCAGTTCCATCGTCATCGCCCGCCCCGACAACCGGCAATGAGCCCCAGGCGGACGGGAAAGCCCCCTTTCCCATCCGCCTGAGTGACCCGGCCCTTCGGCAGCCCCGCCGCTTTAAGCCGACTCCATTGCATGAATGCTGGGTAAAGGGTGACGCCACGCACCCGCGCAGTCAACCGAATGATCTATTACGATTGGAGAATCAGATGATTCCCCCACCTATCTAAACGGCGTATCAACGATCGGGCTTGCCCTTGGTCCATGTCGGGTTGGCGTTGAACAACGGCACCGTGGAAATGGCCATCTTGGCCGAGGCGTCCTTCACCTGGCGGCTGTAGATGACGTAGATCAGCGTGTCGTTGGCCCGATCATAGATTCGCCGGACGGCGATGGACTTGAAGATCAGGCTCTTGCGTTCGGAAAACACCTCCTCGCCACTCTTGGAGGTGTCGATCTTGCCGATGACGATGGGCCCCGTCTGCCGGCAGGAGATGGAGGTGTTGGACGGATCCTCGAACCAGTTGCCCTTGCGCAGGCGGTCGATGACGCTACGCGAGAAGCTGACGACGTGGCAGGTGACGCCCTGGATGTCGGGATCGGACACCGCCTCGACGGTCAGCCCGTTCCCGGTCCAGTCGTTGCTGAACGACCCCACCTCATCGGCACGGGCGGCGGGGGCCGCCACCGCCAACCAGGCGGCGGCAACCCAGGCTGCGACGGTCAGGGATTTCAACTGGTCAAATCTTCCATGGTCTGGCGCACGATCTGGACGATCTGGCCCCCACGACCGGCGACGTCGAAGCCGGCGGAACTGGTGATCACGGACAGTTCGATCTCGGTGGTCGGCGCGTAACGGGCGATTTCCGACACCACCTGGTTGGACAGGACATCCTCCTTGTCCACGCCCAGGGACTTCGCCACCTCCGTCCGCCAGCCGTTGATGGCGGAGATGATGGCCGATTCGATCTGGGCCGTTTCCTCCTTGCGGCGCAGGTCGCGGTATTGCACCAGCACACGCCACGCCCCCTCGGCATAGGCGGTGTCGATGCGCGACACCTCCACCGTGCGCAGGAAGGACGCCATGCGAATCTCATCCTCGTCATGAGAAGCGTCGCGGATGGAGAAGGTGCGGATTTCCAGGGTCATGCGCAGTCCCGATCAATAGGGCCCAGAGGAGGGCCCAGAGGAAGGCCCGGACGACGCCGCCACACCCAGACGGGCGGCGTCCTTTCCGTGGATGCTTTCGAATATAGCCGAGCCGGGGCCGCTTTGCAGGGGGCAACACCATCGGCATGTCCGTTTTCGACCCCGGGGCGGCAATTTTCCGCCTCGCGCCCGGCCATGTATTTAATTATCACCTGCCGATCGTTCCTCCACCGACGTGACCGGCGGCCATCGCCCCATCACGGAAGGGACGGGAACGGCCCGTTCGCCTGGCCGATGCATATTTTAAGGAAACGATCCCATGCCCAAGATCCACGTTGTCGATGCCGATGGCGCGGAGCACGCCTTCGATGGGGATGTGAAGGCGTCCCTGATGGAAAACATCTGCGACCAAGACCTGCCGCTGGACGCCGATTGCGGCGGCTCCTGCGCCTGCGCCACCTGTCACGTCCTGGTTGACCCCGCCTGGACGGATCGCCTGGCGGAGCCCAGCCTGGATGAGCTGTCGCTGCTGGAGGAGGAATCATCCTACCGGCCCGGCCGCTCGCGCCTGTCCTGCCAGATCGACTTCCGGCCTGAACTGGATGGCCTGCGCGTGACACTGCTGCCCCGGAGATAGTCTTAGCGCCCTCAGGCGCCGGGCGCCGGCATCCGCCGGCTGGGCTTCCTCGTTTAGCGGTCCACTCCGTTCCCCGCGAAACTCCGGCGGCCCCGGTCGGGGCCTGCAGCGGCGTGATCGCCGCTGCTCCTCAGGCGCCGGACGCGCCAAACGCCCAAAGAAAAAGGCGCCGCAGGGTTTCCCCTCCGGCGCCTTTTCCTATTGGGTCAAACCAGGCGTCAGGCCTTGTTGGCCAGCACCCGCTCCGACGCCAGCTCGGCCAGCACGCTCCAGCGGCTCAGCGAGATGAAGTGGGAGTAGATCAGGCCCAGGTAGCCGCGCTTGCGCCAGTCCAGGAAGACCTCGTCCGGCAGCTCGTTGAACTTCTTCTCATCGATGATGGTGAAGCCCGTCAGGGTCATGCGGCTGTTGTCATGCGACAGCGTCAGGTCCAGGCGCTGTTCGACCAGCAGGCCACGCTCATGCAATTCCTTGCAGAAGGCGCTGGTGGCGACGGCGGACTGGTTGAAGGTGGCGCAGAAGTTCAGGGCGTCGTTGCCGGCAGCGCCGGCCTTGTCGCCCTCGAACAGGGGGATGTCGCCGTCCGGGCCCACCAGGTTGGGGTCTTCCTCGACGCACAGCACCAGACGCTCACGGTCCGGGGTTTCCATCATCAGGAAGGGATAGCGGCGGACATAGGCCGGGATCGGCGTGTTCTTGCGCCAGTTGCCCTCGGCATCCACGAACAGGTTCTCATCCGGGCGCACGCCGGTCAGCACCACCGCCGCCGGGCTGTCGCCCAGGGTGAAGACGATGGGGTAGTTGCTGTTGAGGGCGATGAACTCTTCACCGACGATCGGAATGGCGTTGGCGTTGGCCGCGTAGGAGAAGGTCCGCTTCTGCTTCAGCTTCCATTCCCGATGGCGGTTGATGTCAACGGGAACGGGTTCCCGATAGAACGGAGGCATCTGGCCGGCTTCGGTCGCGGCGGCGTCGGTCATGGCAAAAAGTCCTGAAGTTACCGGTTAAAATATACTGGCCGGGAATTCGGACCCTTGTCGCGCGCCCTCCCCCCCGACGGGATGGGCTTTCAAGTGCCGGAATTGCATGCCCAAGTCAACAGGCCCCGCGACCCTGCCATGCCCCAAGCGCGTGACGAATTGTGACGAAGGCCGGACGACCGCACTTTTCAACCGCCGCGTACCGTGACTTTCGGCCGCTTCCTGGCCAGTTCATGTTCACCCAGCCAGATCACCAGGGTGGCGGCACCAGACATGACCTGCAGCACCTTCTCCGCCTTGGCCGGCATGCGGATCTTCCGCGCCATGCAATAGGCCACCAGGGCCGCCGCCACTTCCGTCTCCGTGAAGGGGACCTCATGCACCTGGCCGTAATCATCCTCGATGGGCAGGTTGATGGTGACGGGCGGCCCCTCGACGACGATCGGGTCCTTGACCGTACCCGGGGGCAGCTTGCGGTTCAGGCGTCCCGCGAATTCCACGATGGCCGTCATCAGCTCCCGCTCCGTGAAGCTGATCGCCCGCATCTCCTGCATGCCCCGTCCCTTTCAACGCCCCGTACCTGACGCGGGCATCATATAGGGCGGCGCCGGGGGCGGCCATCCCACCCTAAGGGCAGGTCGGAAAAGGAAAAGGCCGGCGCATCGGGGCGCCGGCCTTCTCGGGAAAACATCGGTCAAGGACGGGGTCAGGCGACCTTGGCCATGCCCTTGGCGCGACCGGCGGCCAGGCGCTCGCGCGCCATCTGGTCCGCCACCTCGTTGGTGGGGCGATCCTGGGCGTCGGCGCGGCGGAAGATGTCCGCCAGCGTACCGTGGATGGCCTCCACCTTGGCCAGGATGGCGTCCTTGGCATAGGCGCCGCCCACCTCGCCGGCGACATTGATGATGCCGCCGCCGTTGATGACGTAGTCGGGGGCGTACAGCACACCCATGGAGCGCAGCTGCCGACCGATGGCGTCCACCGCCAGCTGGTTGTTGGCGCCACCGGCCACCACCTTGGCCTTCAGCTGGCCCAGGGACTGGTCGTTCAGCACGCCGCCCAGGGCGCAAGGGGCGAACACGTCCACGTCCTGGGCATGGATCAGGGCCGGATCGACGGCGGTGGCGCCGAAACGCTCGACGGCACGGCCGACCTGCTCGGCGAAGATGTCGCTGACGGTCAGGATGGCGCCGTCATCGGCCAGGCGCTGGCACAAATTGCTGCCGACATTGCCCAGGCCCTGCACGGCCACACGCACGCCCTTCAGGCTGTCGGTGCCCAGGCGGTGGCTGACCGCCGCCTTGATGCCCAGATAGACGCCATAGGCGGTGAAGGGCGACGGGTCGCCGCTGGCGGCCGCACCATGGTTCAGGCCGGCGACATGGCTGGTCTCACGCCCCATCACCTGCACGTCGGCGACGGTGATGCCCACGTCCTCCGCCGCGATGTAGCGGCCACCCAGGCTTTCGATCATGCGGCCGAAGGCGCGGAACAGGCCGTCGGACTTGGCGGTCTTGGGATCGCCGATCAGCACCGACTTGCCACCGCCCAGCGGCAGGCCCGCCATCACGTTCTTGTAGCTCATGCCCCGCGACAGGCGCAGGACATCCTTCACCGCGTCGGCTTCGGTGGCATAGGGCCACATGCGGCAGCCGCCGCAAGCGGGGCCCATGGTGGTGTCGTGGACGGCGATGATAGCCTTGAGGCCGCTCTCCGGGTCACGGCCGAACAGGACCAGCTCGTGATTATCGAAGTCCGGAGCGTCGAACAGCATGGGGGCACTCTCCTGCCTGGGGCCCGCCTTCTGCCAAGGCGGCCCGGTGATCCGCGAGGCCGCCGGGGGCGGCGGGTTCTGGGCGGAACTGTCTGCAGGGGGAGCTTAGGGTCGGGGCCCCGGCCGGTCGATTTCGTTCTTTTATTGCGCGGCGCAGCTTTGGCCAACGGTTGGGGCGGCTATCGGTAATGTCCTGTCGCGAACACGATGCGGAGGCAAAAATGGCCGGCAGCGCCGCCGATCAGGGATTAAATTCCCCGATGGCGCCCTCCGGTCGGCCATGCCCATGCGCGATTTTCAGCGGCCGGCGCGCAAGCCCTGTGGCCGCCCCTGGCGGGCGGGCGCCTCACCCAGGCGCGGCGTGACGCGGCCATCGGGCAAGCGGGCGTCATCACCACCCAGCGACGGTTCACGACGCCCATCGGGGCGGCCGCCGCCCCGCTTGGGCGCCTTGCGGCTGGGACGCCGGCCGCTCCACCACCAGATGCCGGCCATCAGCAGGAACAGGGCGGCGATGAAACCCATCAGGGCGTTGCGCGCCCAGTCCGGCGCCGTGAGATCCAGCCCCTTGTCTTCCGGCGTATCGCCGGTGGGCTGCGATTCCACCGCGATGCGGGCGGCACCGGTGGTGCCGTCGGACGAAGCATCAGAGGAAGGGGCCGCATTGCCGCCCGGGCGCTGGGTCACGGACGGCGGCGGCAGGTTGGCCTGGGGCGCGGCGTTCGCGGGCGCGGCACTGGCCGAGGGATTGCGGGTGATGCTGAGGACGGTGTTGTCCGTCTCCTGCGCGCCACGCTCCACCCCCACGGCGGAGCGCGCGGCCTTGGGCTGCACGTCCTCTTCCCGCAGGCGCGGCTGCGACGCCTTGGCCCGGCTGGTGGGGTCGGTCAGGTTGCCCACGGTCTTGTCCACCGGGCGACCGATCATCATGTGGTCAATGGTGGCCTGGTCCAGCTGGCCGGTGACCTTCAGGCCTTCCGCCTTCTGGTATTGCTTGAGGCCGGCGATGGTGGATGCGTCCATCTTGGAACTGGCGCGGCCCTGGTAGAGGCCCTTCTCCTTCATGATGTCCTGCGCCCACTGGATAGTGGCGCTGTTGGGCTCGCCATCCGCGGCCCAAGCGACAGGGGCGCCGGCCAGGGTGGTCAGCATCACCGCCGCGACGGCGCGGGCAAGGAAAGGCCGACGGACGTGCAACATCACGGAACTATCCCTCATCAAATAAGGATCAAGACATCGGCCGCGCGGCAGAACGAACATTTCCCACGGGCACCTTTAGGCAGCGTGTTACAATTCGCGGGTCTTTGCCATGTGCAATTTGGCCGCCGGGCCCCGTAAATGCTGCATTGCGGCGCCACTTTGTAGGTAGCCCCGACGCCCAAGCGGGCACAAAGCGGCTGACGGGCTCAAAATGGCCCGGCATTGTGGGAAAATCATGGCATGCCGGACCACCTGGGCTGGTGCGGCCCATGGAACCGCCGTCGGCGGAAACGGAAACAAGAAGAAAGCGGAACCCTGCATATGACTGCCGAAAATCACGCCGCCTCCTTGGGCGACGCGCCCGTGCTGGACCGGGGGGTGCTGACCGCCCACATGAACGATTTGGGCGTCGACCTGGTGCGGCAGATCGCCGAGAAGTATCTGGACGACGCGCCGGCCAGCGTGGCGGCGGTGCGCGCGGCGGCGGAGGCGCAGGACCTGCCCCAGTTGCAGAAGCTGATCCACCGTCTGGGCGGCGGCGCGCAAACCGTGGGCCTGGCCGCCCTGTCGGCACAGGCCAAGGCGGCGGAACACGCCCTGCGCCAGGGCCATGCCGAGGAAGGCCTGCGCGAGGCCACGCGCCTGCTGGCCCGGGTGGACAGCGACCTCAAAACCCTGGCGGAATTCCGCGACAGCCTGAAGGGCTGAAGCCGCTTCTGTGACGCCGTCATTACCAGCGGCATGAGCAATCGTCTCATGCCGCTGTAGGCCCCGACCGGGGCCGCCGGACCTTTCCGGGGAGCCGCAGGCGAACTGGAAAGGGAGGATAAGGCCAAGGGCGCGGATGCGCCCGCCCGCCGTCTGAGGGCACCCTTAATTAAGTCACGTCGGCGCCCAGGCGATAGCCCAGGCCCTTTTCCGTCAGGATCAGGTGCGACTGGGTGCCGCCGTCGTTCATCTTGCGCCGCAACCGGCTGACCAGCACGTCGATGGTGCGGTCGCTGGGGTTGCGGTCGGTGCCGCTGACGGCGTCGATCAACTGGTCACGCGTGACCACCCGGCCGCCGGAACGGACCAGCAGGGCCAGCAATTCGAACTCGCCGCGCGTCACCCGCACCTCGACACCCTGCGGGTCGATCAGGCGGCGGCGGGCCAGGTCGATGGTCCAGCCGCCGAAGCGGCGCACCGTGCCCTCCGCCCGGCGCATCTTGCTGGGGTGGGTGCGGCGCAGCAGGTTGCGCGCCCGGGCCAGCAGTTCACGCGGGTTGGGCGGCTTGGTCACATAGTCGTCGCCACCGGTTTCCAGGCCGAAGACGCGGTCGTCCTCGTTGGCGCGGCGGGTGACGATGATGATGCCGACGTTGGAGATTTCGCGGATGTCGCGGGCGATGGAAAACCCATCCTCATCCGGCAGTTCGATGTCGAGCAGCACAAGGTCGGGCGGTTGCCGGACGATCGCTTCCCGCGTCTGCTTGCCGTTGGACGCCTCGGCAATCATGAAACCGGCCTGATGAAAGTAACCCGCCAGCAAGGCCCTGGTCGCCGGCTCGTCCTCAACGATCAGGACCAGCGGCGCTTCCACACTCTCCGTCATGACTCTTCCAACCCCCCTGCGGCCCGCTGCCCCAAATGCGCGCGCCGGCCCTTGGCGACAGAATGTCCTTCACGGCCCCACAACGCAAGTCCCTGACAGACCAGGGCCGTGGCCTCTACGTATAGGGAAAACGGACAGGGGAAAATTGGAAAAACGCGATTAATATGACAATGGCGGGACCGTGGACGACAACCACGGCGACCCGCCATCGCACAACACCCAACCGCCGGTGGGCAACCCCTCCCGAGTCTGGGGGCCCAGTCGGGATATTCTCAGCCGCCCAGCCCCAGCAGATCGGCGTTGCCGCCGAAGGCGGTGATGTTGACGGTCAAGGTCTTTTCCGTGGCGAAGCGCAGCAGATAGTGCGGGCCGCCGGCCTTGGGGCCCGTGCCCGACAGGCCGTGGCCACCGAAGGGCTGCACGCCCACCACAGCACCCACCATGTTGCGGTTGATGTAGGTGTTGCCGCAGTTCAGGCGCCGGAAAATCTCCTGCGCCCGGTTCTCCAGCCGGCTGTGCACGCCCAGGGTCAGGCCGTACCCGGTGGCGTCGATGTCGGCCAGCACCTGGTCCAGGGCGTCGGCCTTCCAGCGCACGATATGCAGGATGGGGCCGAACACCTCGCGCGGCAGGCGCTTCAGGCCGTCGATCTCATAGAGGCGGGGACCGAAGAAGGTGCCGTCGGCGTGGGGGGTACCCGTCGGGCAGGCGTGGACCAGCTTGGCCTCACGGTCCATGCGGGCGGCGTGATCTTCCAGGATCTTGCGCGCGTCGGCATCGATGATGGGGCCGACATCGGTCGCCAGATCCATCGGATCGCCCAGGGTGATCAGCTCCATGGCGCCCTTCAGCAGGTGGGCCATCTGGTCGGCCACGTCGTCCTGCACGAACAGCACCCGCATGGCGGAACAGCGCTGGCCCGCCGACTGGAAGGCCGACGTGATGCAATCGTCCACCACCTGTTCCAGCAGGGCGGTGCTGTCGACGATCATGGCGTTCTGGCCGCCGGTCTCCGCGACCAGGGGGACGATGGCGCCGTCGCGGGCGGCCAGCGCCCGGTTGATGGCGCGCGCCGTCTCGGTGGAACCGGTGAAGGCGACACCGCCGATGCGGGCGTCGGCCACCAAGGCCGCCCCCACCGTCTCACCATCCCCCGGCAGCAGGTGCAGGATGTCGGTCGGCACGCCGGCGCCATGGAACAGGCGCACGGCGCGGGCGCCGACCAGGGTGGTCTGCTCGGCCGGCTTGGCCACCACGGCGTTGCCAGCGGCCAACGCCGCCGCCACCTGGCCGGCGAAGATGGCCAGGGGGAAGTTCCACGGGCTGATGCAGACGAAGGTGCCACGACCGTGCAGCGACAGCTCATTGCTTTCGCCCGTCGGGCCCGGCAGGCGGGTGGGCGCGCCGAACTGGGTGCGGGCCAGGCCGGCGTAATAGCGGCAGAAGTCCACCGCCTCGCGCACCTCGGCCACCGCGTCGCCCCAGGTCTTGCCGGCCTCGCGGATCAGGATGCCCATCAGGGCCGGGGTGTCGCCTTCCAGCGCGTCGCCCATGGCGTCCAGGATGCGGGCGCGGCCCTCACCACCCAGGTCGTTCCAGGCGGGTTGCGCCTTCGCCGACAGGGCCAGCGCCCGGTCGATCTGTTCCGGTGTCGTGTCGGCGGTGGTACCCACCGGACGCTTCCTGTCCGACGGGTCCAGCACCGGTCGGGCGTTCTTACCCGCCACGTCCTGGCCGCCGACGATGGGACCGGCCGTCCAGGATTGCGCCAGCGCGGCGTCGATGTCGGCGCGCAGGGCCTGCACCGTGGCGTCGTCCGTCAGGTCGATGCCGCGGGAGTTGGCGCGGTCAGCACCGTAAAGCTTGTCGGGGGTGGGGATACCGGCATGGCGCAGCACGGGCAAAGCCTCCAGAAGGGCGATCGGGTCGGCAACCACCTGGCCCACGGGGATGGCCGGGTCCATGTAGGCGTTGACGAAGTTGCTGTTGGCGCCGTTCTCAAGCAGACGGCGGACGAGATAGGGCAGCAGGTCCTCATGCGTGCCGACCGGCGCATAGATGCGCACGCGCGGCACGGCGCGCAGCTGGTCGCGGGCGGCGGCGTACAGCAGGTCGCCCATGCCGTGCAGGCGCTGGAACTCCAGGTCGCGGTTGTCGCCGGCCAGGTGCAGGATGGCGGCGATGGTGTAGGCGTTGTGGGTGGCGAACTGCGGGTAGATGGCGTCCTTGGCCGCCAGCATCTTACGCGCACACACCAGGTAACTCAGGTCCGTCGCCGCCTTCTTGGTGTAGACGGGATAGTCGGCGTGGCCCTGGGTCTGGGAGAATTTAATCTCCGTATCCCAATAGGCGCCCTTCACCAGGCGCACCATCAGGCGGCGCCCGGCGGAACGGCCCAACGCCGCCAGCCAGTCGACCAGATGGGCGGTGCGCTTCTGATAGGCCTGGATGGCCAGGCCCAGGCCGTGCCAGCCGGCCAGGTCCGGATCGCGCGCCAGGCCTTCCAGCAGGTCCAGCGAGATGTCCAGGCGGTCGGCCTCTTCCGCGTCGATGGTCAGGTTGATGTCCCAGCGCTTGGCCTGGATGGCCAGGTCCTTCACCCGGGGCAGCAACTGCGCCATCACGTCGGCGTACTTGGCGTAGACGTAGCGCGGGTGCAGGGCCGACAGCTTGATGGAGACGCCGGGGGCGGCATAGGGACCCTTGCCCGCCGCCGCCTTGCCCACCGTGGCGATGGCGTTGAGGTAGGAGGCCTGGTAGCGGTCGGCCTGTTCCCAGGTGCGCGCCCCCTCACCCAGCATGTCGTAGGAATGGACGGTGCCCTCGGGCTTGACCTTCCTGGCCTCGGCCACCGCCTCGGCGATGGTGCGGCCCATGACAAAGTGTTCGCCCATCACCCGCATGGCCTTCATCATGGCGGCGCGGATGACGGGTTCGCCCGAACGCTGGATCAGGCGGCGCAGCAGGCCGGGGGCGTCACCCTGGCGGGGCTCCACCTCGACCACGCGGCCGGTCAGCATCAGGCCCCAGGCGGCGGCGTTGACGAAGGCGCTGTCGGACCGGCCCAGATGCTGGTCCCACTGCCCCTTCATGATCTTCTCGGCGATCAGGCGGTCGGCGGTGTCCGGGTCGGCGATGCGCAACAGGCATTCGGCGATGCACATGAGGGCGATGCCCTCCTGGTTGGACAGCCCGAACTCCTGCATGAAGGCGTCCAAGGGGCCCAGTTCCGAACGGCGGGCGCGGGCGGCGTTCACCACCGCCACCGCCTGGCCATCGATGCGCCGGCGCTCCTCCGCGCTCAGACCGTGGGCCGCCAGCAGGGCGCGCACCGCCATCTCTTCATTCACATGCTTGGCACCGCGCAGGGCGGCGCGCGGGGTATCGAGATCAGCGGTTGAGGCGGTGGAAACCGGCGCCTGGGACATGACACTGCCTTAGGGTCGAGGGGGTGGTGGATGTCGCGGATTATGGCGAGATGCGCGGCATATTTCCCGCCGATTTAGGCGATTTTTCAGTATATCATCCGGCCAAGAACACCTTCGGACGACGAAAATATGACCCGCCAAACCGCGGACCAGTTGGACCGCATCGACCTGAACATCCTGCGCATCCTGCAGGAGGATGGGCGGCTATCGAACGTTGAGCTGTCGCGGCGGGTGAACCTGTCGCCCACGCCCTGTCTGGAACGGGTTCGGCGCCTGGAACGCGACGGTTACATCCAGGGCTACAATGCCCGGCTGGACCCGGAACGGTTGGGCCGCGGCCTGATGGCCTTCATCGAGGTGCGGCTGGACCGCACCACCCCCGACGTCTTCCACATCTTCGCCGAGGCGGTGGCCCGCCTGGATGAGATCCAGGAATGCCACATGGTGGCCGGCGGCTTCGACTACCTGGTCAAGGTGCGGGTGGCCGACATGGCCGCCTACCGCGCCTTCCTGGGCGACAAGCTGTCCAGCATCCAGGGTGTTGCCCAGACCCACACCTACATGGTGATGGAGGAGGTCAAATCCACGGCGGCGATACCGGTGCCGGGGCGATAGCGGACCGCCTACAAGAAAGCAATCCAACCAAGCATCGCCACCGACAATGGCAACAATATTAGGAATATTAGATTTGATGCTCACGCAGTAATTTCACAGCATCTTCCACGTCATGTTCCACCATCCCCCGCAGTGACACGCAGTTGGCGGGTGACCCTCCATAAGATTGGGAAATGGTTTCATCAAGGGCCCGCTGGAACTGTGCCCTTCGCGGCAAATTTTTTATATTCTGGATATATTGTTTCGCAAACGTCAGGCTATTATTTTCCGCCCACCCACAGAAGTGGGCCATGGTGGCTCTATTTGCCACAGAAAGTATCGCCCGATAGGCGTCGTGGACAAATGGCCCACACAGAGAACTCAACGGAGCGCCATCAGCCCCCGCCCGCTCACAATCCCAAACCGTATAAGAGTCGTTCGACCAATATGCGATTGCCTTATAATTCTTCCAACCTCCATCGCCGAAGAACTTAGAACTTTCCTGGCTTTGAGGAATTTTGTCACCAACCGCGAAGAAAGCGACAAAGCAAGGATTGTGATCCCGGCACACCGCAGAAACGGCGCCATCGTACACGGACCTATCCTTCAGAGAATCAGATGATATCTCAATAAATGGACTATACGGCCCCTCAGAAAGACCACCAACCAAATGCCATTTCGTCTTTTTTTCCATAGTTTCCGCAGAAATTGCATCGTCGTTTTTTGCGAGCACCAGGAAAGACACAACCAAAGACAGACAAAAAAGGCCGCTTAGTATATATTTTTTCATTCTTCCCTCGGATAAATGCATATAGGAATCCCGTACCCAGCATATACCCGCGACGGTATGAATCCTAAGGATGTTAGACAGAAGAATGGTCCGCGGCCGGCCGAAACAACAACCTCAAGCGGCTTCCAACCACCCCGCCATCCCCTCCGCCGCAACCAGCGCCCCGCTGAAGCAAGCTTGCAGCAGGTAGCCGCCGGTGGGCGCTTCCCAGTCCAGCATCTCGCCCACGGCGAACACGCCCGGCAGGCGGCGCAGCATCAGGTGATCGTCCACCGCGTCCAGCTTTATGCCGCCGGCGGTGGAGATGGCGCGGGACAGGCCCTGCATGGCGGTCAGGGTGATGGGCAGGGCTTTCACCCGGGCGGCCAGCGCGGCCGGCGTGGCGAGGTCGGCGGGGGCAGCACCTTCGCGCAGCAGGGCGGGGATGATGCCCTCCAGCCCCAGGGCCTTGCGCAGGCGGTTCTTCAGGCTTTCCGAAGCCGGCGCGCGGACCAGGCGCTGGGTGACGGCGGCCAGGTCCAGGTCGGGCTTCAGGTCCAGGCGCAAGGTGGCATGGCCGTCGCGGGCGATGGCCTCACGCAAGGGGGCGCCCAGGGCGTAGAGGGCGCCACCCTCCAGGCCCGTGCGGGTCACGATGGCCTCCCCCCGGCTGGTGTGGCCGGCGAAGGTCAGGGCGATGCGCTTCAGGGGCTGGCCCTCCGCGCGCGCGACGAACGTGGGGGACCAGGCGACGTCGAAGCCGGCGTTGGCCGGGCGGAAGGGGGCGATCCCGACGCCCTTGGCCGCCAGCAGGGGCGCCCAGCCGCCGTCGGAGCCCAGGCGCGGCCAACTGGCGCCGCCCAGGGCCAGCAGGGTGGCGTCGGCCGCCACCGCCAGCGGACCGTCCGGCACCTCGAAGACCAGCGCGCCATCGGCATCCCATCCGGTCCAGCGGTGGCGGGCCTTGAGCGTCACGCCCAGCCCGTCCAGCCGGCGCAGCCAGGCGCGCAGCAGGGGGGAGGCCTTGAGGCCCACGGGGAATACCCGGCCGCTGCTGCCGACGAAGGTCTCTATCCCCAGCCCTTCCACCCAGGCGCGCAGGTCGGCGGGCGTGAAACGGTCGAGCCAAGGTTTCACCACCGGGGCGGCAGCACCGTAGCGGGTGAGGAAACGCTCCAGCGGTTCGGAATGGGTGATGTTCAGACCGCCGCGCCCCGCCATCAGGAACTTGCGCGCCGGTGACGGCATGGCATCGAAGACGGTGACGGCCATGCCCTTGGCGGCCAGCGCCTCGGCCGCCATGAGGCCGGCGGGGCCGGCGCCGATGATGGCCACCGTCCGCTTCATATGATCCGCCAATGCCGGCACCATCCGTCCCCTTGGAATAAACCACAGGCCGCTTCTAGGCACGCCGAGCCGCACCCGTCAATCCGCACCACCGAAAAGCGGGCGCCGCCCTGTGCCGGACGCATCACATAAAGACATCTTTATGTTTGCATCTGTATCCCCACATGACTAGGGTGACGCACGTTTCATTCAAGATACCGGCCGTCCCGCCGGTGGAGCATGCCATCATGGCCCTGACCCGATCCGAACGCCTGGCCCGCCTGCCCGAATTGCTGAAGCAGCGCATCCTGGTGCTGGACGGCGCCATGGGCACCATGATCCAGGGTTACAAACTGGACGAGGCGGGCTATCGCGGCGAACGGTTCCGGGATTGGCACCGCGACGTGCGCGGCAACAACGACCTGCTGAACCTGACGCAGCCGCAGATCGTGCGCGAAATCCATCAGCAGTATTTCGACGCCGGCGCCGATATCGTCGAGACCAACACCTTCAATTCCACCAGCATCAGCCTGGCCGACTACGGCATGGAAGGCCTGGCGTATGAGTTCAACAAGGCCGGTGCGGCCCTGGCGCGCCAGGCCGGCGACGCGCTGGAGGATGCCGACCCGTCGCGTCCCCGCTACGTCGCCGGCGCCATCGGCCCCACCAACCGCACCGCGTCCATCAGCCCGGTGGTGACCGACCCCGGCTTCCGCAACGTCGATTTCGATGAGCTGCGCACCGCCTATGTGGAACAGACGCGCGGCCTGATCGATGGCGGCGTGGACATGCTGCTGGTGGAGACCATCTTCGACACCCTGAACGCCAAGGCGGCCCTGTTCGCGGTGGAGGAAGTGCTGGAGGAAAAAGGGTTGGAACTGCCGGTCATGATCTCCGGCACCATCACCGACCGGTCCGGCCGCACCCTGTCCGGCCAGACGACGGAAGCCTTCTGGAACAGCCTGCGCCATGTGAAGCCGCTGAGCATCGGCCTGAACTGCGCTCTGGGCGCCGATTTGATGCGCCCCTATGTGCAGGAACTGAGCCGGGTGGCCGACACCTTCGTCAGCGCCCATCCCAACGCCGGATTGCCCAATGAGTTCGGCGGCTATGACGAGACGCCGGAACAGATGGCCGAGCAACTGCACCACTGGGCCGGCGACGGCCTGGTGAACATCCTGGGCGGCTGTTGCGGCACCTCCCCCGCCCATATCCGCGCGATTGCCGAGGCGGTGAAGGGTGTCACGCCCCGCACCCCGGCCGATCGCCCGGCGCGCATGCGCCTGGCCGGGCTGGAACCGTTCGAGATGCCCGCGTTCTGATCCCCCGCCTTCCCCCAAGCCATCCCCGCCCGCAATCGTTTCGCCCCCGGAACCCGCCGCCATGACCGAGCCCCGCACCGCCATCTTCATCAATGTGGGTGAGCGCACCAACGTCACCGGATCGGCCAAGTTCAAGAAGCTGGTCCTGGACGGCGACTATGAGGCGGCGCTGGCCGTCGCCCGCCAGCAGGTGGAGGGCGGCGCCCAGATCATCGACGTCAACATGGACGAGGCCATGCTGGACAGTGAGGCCGCCATGGTCCGCTTCCTGCGCCTGATCGCGTCGGAGCCGGACATCGCCCGCGTGCCGGTGATGATCGACAGTTCCAAGTGGAGCGTGATCGAGGCCGGCCTGAAGAACGTCCAGGGCAAGGCCATCGTCAATTCCATCAGCCTGAAGGAAGGCGAGGACGCCTTCGTGGCACACGCCAAGAAGGTGCGCCGCTACGGCGCCGCCGTCGTGGTCATGGCGTTCGATGAGAAAGGCCAAGCCGATACCGAGGCGCGCAAGGTGGAGATCTGCCGGCGCAGCTATGACGTGCTGGTGAACAAGGTGGGCTTCCCGCCGGAAGACATCATCTTCGACCCCAACATCTTTGCGGTCGCCACCGGCATCGAGGAACACAACAACTACGCCGTCGACTTCATCAACGCGACCCGGCGCATCCGCACCGAACTGACCGGCGCCCACGTGTCAGGCGGCCTGTCCAACGTGTCGTTCAGCTTCCGCGGCAACAACCCCGTGCGCCAGGCGATGCACAGCGTCTTCCTGTACCACGCCATCGCCGCCGGCATGGACATGGGCATCGTCAATGCCAGCGAACTGCCGGTGTATGAGGACATCCCCGAGGAGCTGCGCGAGCGGGTGGAGGACGTCATCCTCAACCGCCGCGACGACGCCACCGACCGCCTGCTGGAAGTGGCGGAGAAGTACAAGGGCGGCGGCGCCCGCAAGGAGGCCGACCAGCTGGTCTGGCGCGACGCGCCGGTCAATGCCCGCCTGACCCACGCCCTGGTCCACGGCATCACCGACTGGATCGATGGCGACGTGGAGGAGGCGCGGGTGGCCGCCGACCGCCCGCTGTCGGTCATCGAAGGCCCCCTGATGGACGGCATGAACGTGGTCGGCGACCTGTTCGGCGCCGGCAAGATGTTCCTGCCCCAGGTGGTGAAGTCCGCCCGCGTGATGAAAAAGGCGGTGGCCTACCTGCTGCCCTTCATCGAGGCGGAGAAGGACGGTGCCGCCGCCAAGAACAACGGCAAGGTCCTGATGGCCACCGTGAAGGGCGACGTGCACGACATCGGCAAGAACATCGTCGGCGTCGTCCTGCAATGTAACAATTACGAGGTCGTGGACCTGGGCGTCATGGTGCCCTGCGCCAAGATCCTGGAAATCGCGAAGCTGGAAAAGGCCGACATCATCGGCCTGTCCGGCCTGATCACCCCGTCCCTGGATGAGATGGTGTTCGTCGCCAAGGAGATGCAGCGCGAAGGTTTCCAGGTGCCGCTGCTGATCGGTGGCGCCACCACCAGCAAGGTGCACACCGCCGTCAAGATCGACCCGTCCTATGCCGGGCCCATCGTCCATGTCATCGACGCCAGCCGCGCCGTGGGCGTGGCCGGCAGCCTGCTGAGTGCCGAGGGCCGCGCCGCCTATGCCGGCGGCGTCAAGGCCGACTATGCCCGCATGCGCGAGGCCCACGCCCGCGCCCAGGCCGGCCGCGCGCGCCTTGCCATCGCCGACGCCCGCGCCAACCGCGCCCGGCCGGACTGGGCCGCCTATGAAGCGCCGCAGCCGCTGACGCCCGGCGTGACGGTGTTCCAGGATTACGATCTGGCGGAACTGGTGTCGCGCATCGACTGGCGCCCCTTCTTCCAGGCCTGGGAACTGGCCGGCACCTTCCCCGCCATCCTGGAGGATGCCGTGGTGGGTGAGGCCGCGCGCAACCTGTACGCCGACGCCCAGGCCATGCTGCAACGGATC
This sequence comes from Azospirillaceae bacterium, assembly GCA_028283825.1. Taxonomy (NCBI): domain Bacteria; kingdom Pseudomonadati; phylum Pseudomonadota; class Alphaproteobacteria; order Rhodospirillales; family Azospirillaceae; species Azospirillaceae bacterium. Next base: position 1,119,858 of record JAPWJW010000003.1, read on the forward strand.
ATCGGGGAAAAGTGGCTGACCGCCCGCGCCGTCGTCGGCCTGTGGCCGGCCAACAGCGTGGGCGACGACATCGAGGTCTACGCCGACGCCGACCGCACGGCCGTGACGGCCACGCTGCATACCCTGCGCCAGCAGATGGCGCGCGAGCCCGGCCGCGACCGCCCCCACCTGGCCTTGGCCGACTTCGTGGCGCCCAAGGACACCGGCATGGCCGACTGGATCGGCGGCTTCGCCGTCACCGCCGGCATCGGGCTGGAGGAACGGGCCAAGGCGTTCGAGGCGGCGCACGACGACTACAGCGCCATCCTGCTGAAGGCCCTGGGCGACCGCCTGGCCGAGGCCCTGTCGGAACGCATGCATGAGCGCGTGCGCACCGAGCTGTGGGGCTACGCCGCCGGCGAGACCCTGAGCAACGCGGACCTGATCGCCGAGAAGTACCGCGGCATCCGCCCGGCCCCGGGATATCCCGCCTGCCCCGACCATACGGAGAAGGGCATCCTGTGGCAGTTGCTGGACGCGGAGAACAACGCCGGCATCACGCTGACCGAAAGCTATGCCATGACGCCGACCGCCGCCGTCAGCGGCCTGTACTTCGCCCACCCCGACGCCAAGTATTTCGGCCTGGGCAAGGTGGAGCGCGACCAGGTGGCCGACTACGCCGCGCGCAAGGGTTTGGACCTGGCCGTCATGGAACGCTGGCTGGCGCCCAACCTGAACTACGACCCCGCCCCGGCGGACACGACGGCGGCGGCGTAAGCGCCCTTCCAGGATAAGAAACGGGCCGCATCCATCGCCGGATGCGGCCCGTTTCATTTCAGCGGTGCTGGAGCGTCACTGCCAGATGTTGATCTGGTCCGGCGTGCAGCGATAGTGCCAGTGGTGGCCGTTCCAGCGCAGGCCACCGTCCCATTCCTCGCCCCGGAAATCGAAGTCGTGGGGCGGGCCGAAGCGCTGGACGAAGGCGTCGTAGATGCGGTGGCGGCAGTTGCCCATGGGCGGCGGCCCATCGTCGCGCCGGTCGTCGTTCCAGTTGATGCCGCCCTGCGGCCCCTGGTCATAACCCTGCTGCGGCTGGTCATAACCGGGCGGCCCCTCGGCCGGGCCGTTGTTCCAGTTGATGCCGCCACCATAGCCGGGCTGCGGCGGAGGGGGCGGTGGTTCATAGGCCGGCGGCGGCGGAGGCGGCGGACCGTCCCAGCGGCGGTCGCCGATCTCCCGCGCGGACGAGATGCTGTTGAACAGGCCGATGGAGCCCAGGTCGCCGATGCGCGTGCCCCGGCCCACCCGCTTACAGTCGCGAAAGCCGGAGTTCTTGCACACTTCCCAGTCGCCGGAGCGCACGATCATGGACTTGGCGCGGTCGTTCCAGCGGCCCATGTCCGCCAGGTTTTCCACGCCGTCGCGGATGGTCAGCGCCTCCCCCCGGAAACCGGGTTCGGAAAACAGCGTGATCTCGCCGGCCAGCGCGCCGGCGGCGGTGCCCAGGGTTCCGGCCAGGACGGCCATGCCCACCAGGCGTTGCAGCGTTTTTTTCATGACGATCCACCCTGTCCTCGACCGGACGGACGACCGCGATGGCCGTCCCTGTCCGAACATTCCATGGGTGCATTCCTGCAACGGAATGCCGCCCCCGGCGGATTTAACCTAAACCGCCGAGAATGGCGAGCCCGTGGCAGGGTGATGACATCATTCGGGTTTTGGGGAAGCCTTCACACCTTCGGCGCCCGCACGCCCAGCATGTGGCAGATGGCGACCGTCAGGTCGGCGCGGTTGAGGGTGTAGAAGTGGAAGTCGCGCACCCCTTCCCGCTCCAGCCGCAGGCACTGTTGGATCGCGACGGTGGCGGCCACCAGCTGGCGGGTCTCCGGCTCCGCATCCAGGCCGCCGAACACCTCTTCCATCCAGGTCGGCACCGCGCAGTTGCACTTGGCGCCCAGATCCTTGGCGCGGGCGAAATTGGTGATGGGCAGGATGCCGGGCACGATGGGGATGTCGATGCCGGCGGCCGCCACCTTATCGCGGAAGCGCAGGAACTTGTCGGTGTCGAAGAAGAACTGGCTGATGGCGCGGGTGGCGCCGGCGTCCACCTTGCGGCGCAGATTGTCCAGGTCGGCGGCCGCCGTGGCCGCCTCCGGATGCACCTCGGGGAAACAGGCGACGGAGATCTCGAAATCCGCCACGCGCTTCAGGCCGGCCACCAGGTCGGCGGCGTAGGCGTAGCCGCCGGGATGGGGGACGTAGCCGCTGCCGCCCAGGCCGCCGCTGCCGTCCGCCGCCTGGGGCGGGTCACCGCGCAGGGCCACGATGTGGCGGATGCCGGCATCCCAATAGGCCCGCGCGATGGTGTCGATCTCCTCGCGCGAGGCGGCGACGCAGGTCAAATGGGCCGCCGCCGGAATGCCGGTCTTCTGCTGGATGGCGGCGACGGTGGCATGGGTGCGCTCACGCGTGGACCCGCCGGCACCATAGGTCACGGACACGAAGGCGGGCGACAGCGGCGCCAGGCGGTGGATGGCCTGCCACAGCGTCTGTTCCATCTTCTCCGTCTTGGGCGGGAAGAATTCGAAGCTGACGCGCAGGCCGCGCGGCACGGTCACCAGCGGCTCCCCGCCGCCCAGGTTGATATCCGTGCCTTCGCTGAGGATCGTCATGATGGTCTCGATGGTCGCTTGGAATAGAAGGAAGACATCAGGCCGGGCGGCCGCCCGTCCACAGGGTGACGGTCAGGGGCGTGCCGGGCAGATACACGGGCGCCGTCACCTCCAGCCCCGCCAGACCGAACCACTGCGCCATCTCATCATCACCGAAGCCCAGCCGGCGATGGGCATGGTCGATGCGCAGGTTCTCCAGATCATGGCTGGCGAAATCCACCACGATCAGGCGTCCGCCGGGGCGCAGCACCCGGGCGGCCTCGGCCAGCACCTCCTGCGGCGCTTCGGCGTAGTGCAGCACCTGGTGGATGATCACAATGTCCTGGCTACCGCTGGGCAGCGGTACCTGGTACATGTCCGCCAGCCGGACCTGGCAATGGCGCAGGCCCGCCTTTTCCAGATTGGCGCGGGCCACGGCCAGCATCTCACGCGACGCGTCGATGCCCAGGGCCCGGGTGACGTGAGGACCGAACAGTTCCAGCATGCGGCCGGTGCCGGTGCCGATGTCCAGCAGGTCACCCACACCGCCCGGCGGCACCAGGGCCAGCAGCGCCTGTTCCACGTCCCGCTCCGGCACGTGCAGGCTGCGCACCTCATGCCAGCGGGCGGCGTTGTCGCGGAAATACTGGGCGGCGGTTTCCTGGCGGGCGCGCTTGATCTGGTCCAGGCGTTCCAGGTCCAGCGCCAGGCCGGGGTCGTCCGCCGGGATGGCGTCCACCAGGGTGCGCGCCAGTTCCGCCACGGCGCCGCGTTCCGCCAAACGGTAATAGGCCCAAATGCCTTCGCGGAACCGGTCCAGCAGGCCGGCGTCGCACAGCAGTTTCAGATGGCGGGAGACGCGCGGCTGGCTCTGCCCCAAAATCTGCGTCAGTTCGCTGACCGTCAGTTCACCATGGGCGCACAGGGCCAACAGCCGCAGCCGCGTCGGCTCGGCCGCCGCCTTCAGCGCCCCCAGCAGGAATTCCATGGCCCAAAAGTCCCAATTGCGTTCGTCGTGTATGGTCGTTTGTACATATAAAGATGTCTTTATGCGAGAGAATAATCTCGCCGGACCGGGGTTGCCGGCCTACCCCGCAGTGCCGAAGCCGGCCCTGCCGCAAATGCGAAACCCATCCCTCAGATGCCCACCCCTATATCGAAGGTCAGATAGAAAAGGCCCCCCTGCTGGCCCACCTCTTAGTGGCGCCTGGATTTCGCCATAAAGCATGGCAATCATCCTCAGTAACCGATCTCACCCGTGGGTTGCCGCATGCGCCTCATGACGCTGACCTTGCCGAGCGGACGCCTGGTTTCTCGCCCGCTGCTTCGGCTGGGACGGCGGTTGGCCCCGACAATACTTGTCGTGGGCGCGCTCCTGGGCAGCTCGGCCTGCGCCACCCGTCCGGACGGCGGCACCATGCGCCCCGCCCTGGCAGGCCCCGAACCCAACGATCCGCTGGAAGGCATGAACCGCGGCATCTTCTGGTTCAATGACAAGGTGGACCAGAACGTGCTGCGCCCGGTGACCGTCGCCTACCGCTGGGTGTTGCCCCAGGGCCTGCGCGACGCCGTCTCCAACGTGCTGAACAACGTGCGCTCCCCCCTGACCCTGGCCAACAAGCTGCTGCAGGGGGATTGGGACGGCGCCGGGGTGGCGGTGGAGCGGTTCTTCGTCAATTCCACCGTCGGCATCGGCGGCCTGGTGGACGTGGCCGCCAACTGGGGCCTGCCCTACGACTATGAAAGCCTGGACCAGACCTTCGCCGTCTGGGGCATTGATGAGGGGCCGTACCTGGTCCTGCCCTTCCTGGGGCCATCGTCCGTGCGCGATGCCGTCGGCTACGGGCTGGAGGCCTGGGGCGACCCTGTGACGCGGGTGGCCGGAAATACCGACAACGACTGGGCCAACTACACCCGCGTCGGCCTGACAGTGGTCGATGCGCGGTCCACCTACTTCGAGGCGCTGGACGACGTCCGCCGCAACAGCCTGGACTATTACGCCGCCATGCGCGCCCTGTACCGACAGCAGCGCGACGGCTACGTCCTCAACGGCAAGTCTGACCCGCACCAATATCCCACCATTCCCGACTACTCCCAGAACCCCGAGCCGTAATAGAAAGGCCCCGCCCGCCGGCGCCCTGCCGGGAGGGGCCGAACCGAACCAAACCCGGATCCCGTGACCCCCGTCACTGCACCCGCCCCCGTCAAAGACGGACAGTCCCGCCACACGATGAGACCAACAAGGCTATGACCAACATGCTGACCCGCCGCACTCTTTTGCTCGGCACCGCTACGCTGGGCGTCGCCCTGTCCTTAGGGGTGCCCTTCGCCTCGCCCGCTTTCGCCGCCGCCGATACCGGTGCCGCGGTGAAGTTCGTGCAGTCGCTGGGCGACAAGGCCATCGGCGTCCTGTCGAAGCCCGGCATCTCGAAGGCGGAGGTCCAGTCCACCTTCGCCCAGTTGCTGGAACAGAATTTCGACGTCCAGACCATCGGCCGCTTCGTGCTGGGCCAGTACTGGAACCTGGCAAACGAGGCCCAGCGCCAGGAATACCAGAAGCTGTTCCAGACCATGATCGTCTCGGTCTATTCGGAACGCTTCAGCCAGTACGCGGGCGAGACCTTCAAGGTCGGCGCCGCCCAGCCGAACGGCGACAAGGACGCCATCGTCAACAGCCAGGTGGTGCGGTCCAACGGCCCGGCCGTGAACGTCGATTGGCGCCTGCGGTCCAAGGACGGCAGCTTCCGCATCATCGACGTGGTGGTGGAGAATGTGAGCATGAGCCTAACCCAGCGGTCGGAATTCGCATCCGTCATCGAAAGCCACGGCCGCGACTTCAACGCCCTGCTGGAGGCGCTGCGCGACCGGATCCAGAAGGCGAACACCGGCGCCACCCAGTAAGTCAGCCACTTCAGCACGTGTTCTTAAAAAGCCGGTGAACCGGCATCGTTCGAGAGTTTGGCAGTTGGAAATGCCGCCCCCGGGCAACGACCTGGGGGCGGCATTTCTGTTTCCGGAAAGCCTTGGCCGCGCCGAATACGGGTGCTGGGTCAGAACATGTCCGCCAGTTCCGCCGCCGTGAGCTTGGCCGCCGCGACCGTGTCGGCGGCGCGACCATCCCAGGTATGCTCGACCGGCAGCGTCACAATCTCCCGCACGCCGATGAACGGCAGCCAGAATTCGATGTAGCCGCTCAAGTGTGAGAAGCCGGGCGACTGCTGGCCCTGGATCGCCGCTGCCTGACTTTGTCCGCGCACGTACACGACCAGGGCCTTGTCGATCGCCAGCGACGGCCCGTAGGCCTTGCCATCGAAGGTGAACAGCATGTTCCTTTGGCAGGATAGATCAATGAGTTGCTTCAATTTGTAGGGGTAGGAGAAATTCCACAGGGGAATGCCCAGGACGATCCGGTCAGCCGCCCTGAAGCGGGATGCCAGGCGTCCGATGCTGTCCCACGTGTCCTGTTCGGCGGCCGACATCGGCACGCCGGACACTCCTTTGTATTTGGTTCCGATCGCGTCGCCATCGAACTCCGGCAACGGCTCTTTCCAAACGTCCAGCGTGTCGACCACCAGGTCGGACCGTCTGCGGCGGTAGGCGGAGAGGAAGGTGTCGACGATGGCGGCGGACACGGAGTCCGACCGCGGGGAGGCCAGTATGCTCAACAGTCGCACGGGAGGGGATCCTTTCCTTCGCTCCGGTGGGCGGCATCATAGGCGCTCGCGCAGACTCAGCCGGCTTGGCCCTGGGCAAGGCGCGCTTGCGCCGGCGCAAGCGCGCCACGGGTTGCGCGGGCCATGACCCGCGACTTATCTTTGCCTGCCCGCAAGCGGCTATTGAAATTGGCCCAATGGGTTTGCGAAAGGGCAAGACATCATGGATTGGAACGACTTCCGCCTGATGCTGGCGATCAGCCGCGCGGGGTCGCTGACGGGTGCTGCCAAAGCGCTGGGCCATGATCATTCCACCATCTTCCGGCGGCTGAACGCGCTGGAGGCGCGGTTTCAGGTTCAGTTGTTCGAACGGAACGCCGGCGCCTATCGTGTCACCGACGCCGGCGAACGCATGCTTCTGGCGGCCGAACGCATGGAGGAGGAGGCGCTGGCCCTGGACCGGGAGATCACCGGCCGGGATACCCGCCTATCGGGAAACCTCAAGATCACCTGCTCCGAAAGCCTGGCCTACCGGCTATTGAACGACCTGCTGGTGGAGTTCCGGGCAAGGCACGACGGGATCTCCATCGAACTGCTGGTCGACAACCGGCAACTGGACCTGCTGCGCCGCGAGGCGGACATCGCCATTCGCGCGACGCGGCCGGTAGAGGGGGACCTGTTCGGCCGGCAGATCGCGGAATCCGCCTGGGCGCTGTACGCCGCCCCGAAATACCTGGCTGGCCGGCCGGAGCCGGTGGCGCCGACCTTCGCGGGGCATAGTTTCATCGGCTGGGATACGGCCGCGACCGCCGCGGCCGCGACCTGGCTCACCCGGACGGTAGCCGGCGACGCGATCGTCTACCGATCAAGCAGCCTGATCAATCAGATGATGGCGGTGAAAGCCGGCATCGGCATGGCGCTGCTGCCTTGCTATCTCGGGGACCAGGAACCGGACCTGGTCAGTGTATCCGGCCCGGAGGTGACACTGACCCGTGAACTCTGGCTGATCACCCACCGCGACCTTCGGAACACGGCGCGGGTGCGCGCCTTCTTCGATGTCGTCGGCCACGGCCTGATGGCGCGCCGGGAACTGATCGAAGGCCGGCGCTGACAACGCCGTTCGCCCTTCAAAAGCGGTTCCGCTTTGCCGCCGGCGGCATTAGCGTGAGCCCATGTTGTGGGAATGGATCGCCAGCTGCCTGACCGACTGCACCCCAGCCGCGCGCAGGCTGGGTTATCACCGTGAGCCCGCCGCCATCCAGGCCCGCGCCCGCCGCTGCCGCGACGCCTGGGCACCCCATCTGGCATGCAGCCGTGAAAAGGTGGCCTGGGCCGCCCAGGCGCATGGCAAGGGTGGTACGCTGCTGGTGCTGGGCTCCGGCGCCTTGCTGGACCTGCCGGCGCCGCCTGAGTTGCTGACCCATTTCACCAGCGTCATCCTGGCCGACATCGCCCACCCACCCACGGCACGCCGCCAGGCACGCCGACATGCGGCGGTGCGCCTGGCACGCGTCGATCTCACCGGCACCGTGGCCGACATCGTCGGTGGCCGGCCCCTGAAGCCCGGCTGCGATGCCTTCACCGATGGTCCCGCCCCGGATCTGGTGATTTCCCTGAATGTGCTGTCACAGTTGCCCCTCAAGGCCCGCGCCCAGGTGGCGGCACAGGGGGACGACATCGCGGCCGACACCTTGGCGGCGGACATCGTCGTCGCCCATCTCGACCACCTGGCGCGCCTCAACGCCCCTTGCCTGATTCTGACCGATGTGGAGCGGCGCTGGCTGGACGCGGACGGCATCGTGCGGGCGTCGGAAGACCCGCTGTTCGGCCGGACTCTGCCGGGGGAACGCCTGGATAGCTGGCCCTGGGCCGTGGCTCCATTGGGTGAGATGGCCCAGGGCGGTGCCATGGAAACCACTGTGGCCGCCCACCTGGTGCGGAGCGGCCCCTGAGCCGTTCCTGCCAGGCAGGCGTCGCGAGCCGCGCCCTGGGTCGGAGTTAAGACTATCGTATAGATTGCAAATCCTCTCGGTTAGATCTCATCTTCTGCGGGCATAACGTCGGAGAATGCAATCCATGGGAGATTGCTCGCTGACCCATGTCCTGTTTTTCGCGCCTATTTCGCGCGGGGGAGAGGTCTCATGAACCCCGATGGCGGAGACCCGCACCATGACCTGCGAAGCATTGACCCCCCGTAAGGCAAACAGCCGCCGACGCGGTCTGGGGGGACTGGTGGCCGCCCTGCTGCTGGCCACAGCCCCCGCCCTGGCGGCCCCGCCCCCGGCCGCCCCCGCGGACCAGCTGGAAGGGGTGGTCATTCTGATGCGGCACAGCGTCCGCTCCTATATGAACGATCCACGCTGCACCAGCGCCCCGCAGTCGAGCTGTTTGGACAGCTGGTCGAAAGAGCCCTGGCCGCTTTTCAGCGTACCGCCGGGCAACCTCACGGAGCGGGGTTTCCAGCTGGCGAAGCTGCTGGGCGCCTATTATGGAGAACATTACCGCGCCCTGGGCATGCTCCCGGCGGACAAGTGCAACAGCATCTGGGTGCACGCCAACCGGACCCAGCGCACGATCAAGACCGGCGAGGCCCTGGCGGCCGGCCTGGCGCCGACCTGCGATATCCATGTCGATACCGTGGCGGAGGGGCAATACGATCCCCTATTCGATCCCGTGCCGGCCGGGGCCACCCACCTGGACATGAATCTCGCCCTGGCGTCCGTGCAGGGCCGCATCGGCGATGCCAAGCCCTGGACGGCGGCATGGGCCGCCAATACCGAAGCGCTGCAGACCCTGCTGCTGGACTGCAAGCCCGAACGGTGCAAGACCGAGATCAGGAACGGCGGACCGCTGGCCGGCCGGCAGTTGCTGACCGAAGTGCCGACGTCCCTGAGCATCGGCACCAGCGCCCCCGTCGACCTGAACAGCCCGGTATCAAGCGGCGCCACCCTGACCGACAGCCTGCTGATGGCCTATGCCGAGGGCTTTCCGGAATCCAAGCTGGCGGGGGGACGACTGACCCTACCCCTGATGAACCAGGTGGAGGCGTTGAACGAGGCCAACTGGGACATCCGGCTACGCACCCCCTACATGGCACGGGTGGGTGCCACACCCCTGCTTCAGCGCATCGTGTCCCTGCTGTCCGGCGACGGGGCGCCGTTCAGCGTGCTGGTCGGCCATGACGGTAACGTCATCCTGCTGGGCGGCCTGCTGCGCATGGACTGGGCCATGACAGGATATCAGCCGGGCGAGGTGCCCCCGGCGTCCGGCCTGGTGTTCGAACGCTGGCGGCGGGGCAGCGACGGCAAGATCGTCATTCGCGCCCGCTACACGACGCAAAGCCTGCAACAGCTGCGCGAAGCGAAGGTGCTGACGGAAGAACATCCCCCGCTGGCGTCGCCGGTGTTCATCCCCGGCTGCAGCGAGTCCGGCCTGACAACCATGGACTGCCCGCTGGAGACCTTGCACATCGTCGCCTTCGCGGCGACGCACAGCCCCGACGTCCCCTGAAGGCTGTATCATGTGAAAAAGGGGGCGGCCAACGGCCACCCCCTTCGTCCTCATCCCAAAACCGGTTCGCTCAGTTGCGCACCAGCGGACGGTACTTGATGCGGTGCGGCTGGTCGGCGGCGGAACCCAGGCGGCGCTTACGGTCCACCTCGTAATCCTGGTAGTTGCCCTCGAACCAGACCACCTGGCTTTCGCCCTCGAAGGCCAGGATGTGGGTGGCGATGCGGTCCAGGAACCAGCGATCATGGCTGATGACCACGGCGCAGCCAGCGAAGCCCACCAGCGCCTCTTCCAGGGCGCGCAGGGTTTCAACGTCCAGGTCGTTGGTCGGTTCGTCCAGCAGCAGGACGTTGGCGCCGGACTTCAGCATCATGGCCAGGTGCACGCGGTTACGCTCACCGCCCGACAGCTGGCCCACCTTCTTCTGCTGGTCGGAACCACGGAAGTTGAAGGCGGAGACATAGGCGCGCGACGGCATGGAACGCTTGCCCAGCTCGATCACGTCCAGGCCGCCGGAGATTTCCTCCCACACCGTCTTGTTGGGGTTCAGGGCGTCACGGCTCTGGTCGACATAACCCAGCTTCACCGTGTCACCCACCTTGAAGGTGCCGCTGTCCGGCGTCTCCTGGTCGGTGATCATGCGGAACAGGGTGGTCTTGCCCGCACCGTTGGGGCCGATGATACCGACGATGCCGCCGGGCGGCAGGCGGAACGACAGGTCGTCGATCAGCAGGCGGTCGCCGAAGCCCTTCTTCAGGTGGTCGGCCTCGATCACCAAATTGCCCAGGCGCGGCGGCACGGGGATGACGATCTGGGTGTCGGTGATCGCCTCCTTCGTGCTCTGCGCCAGCAATTCCTCGTAGGCCTGGATACGGGCCTTGGACTTGGCCTGGCGGGCGCGCGGGCTCTGCCGCACCCATTCCAGTTCCTGGGACAGCTGCTTCTGGCGGGCGTCCTCGGTCCGGCCTTCCTGGGCCAGGCGCTTTTCCTTCTGTTCCAGCCAGCTGGAGTAGTTGCCCTCGTAGGGGATGCCCGAACCGCGGTCCAGTTCCAGGATCCAGCCGGTGACGTTGTCCAGGAAGTAACGGTCATGGGTGACCATCACGACCGTGCCCTTGTAGTCGGCCAGGAAGCGCTGCAGCCAGGCGACGCTTTCGGCGTCCAGATGGTTGGTCGGTTCGTCCAGCAGCAGCATGTCGGGCTTGGCCAGCAGCAGCTTGCACAGCGCCACGCGGCGCTTCTCACCGCCCGACAGCTTGGTGACGTCGGCGTCGCCAGGCGGGCAGCGCAGCGCGTCCATGGCGATCTCGACCGTGCGCTCGATGTCCCAGGCGTCGGCGGCGTCGATCTTCTCCTGCAGCTCCGCCTGTTCGGCGATCAGCGTGTCGAAGTCGGCGTCCGGGTCCGCCATCGCGTTGCTGACCTCATTGAAGCGGTCCAGCAGGCCCTTGGTGGACGCGAGCGCGTCCATGACGTTTTCCTGGACGTTCTTGGCGGGATCCAGCTGCGGCTCCTGCGCCAGGTAGCCCACGGACACGCCGTCGGCGGACCAGGCCTCGCCGTTATAATCCTTGTCCAGGCCGGCCATGATCTTCAGCAGGGTGGACTTGCCCGAGCCGTTGACGCCCAGCACGCCGATCTTGGCGCCGGGGTAAAAGCTCAGCCAGATGTTCTCGAACACCTTGCGGCCGCCCGGGTAGACCTTGGTCACACCCTTCATCACGTATACATATTGGTACGACGCCATGGGCTGTCTCTTCACAAAGGGTGGGAACGAAGGCAGGGTGCGGACCCAGCCGGCGACGCCTTTTACCCCACCATCCCACCCCCGCGCAACGCGGGTGGCAACGACGCGAAAGCCTTAAGGCCATGTTGGACATCTATATCGACGCCGACGCCTGCCCGGTGAAGGAAGAGATCTTCAAGGTGGCGGAACGCTATCAGCTGAAGGCCTTCCTGGTGGCCAACGGCCCCTTGCGGGTGCCCCCCGGCGGCCTGGTGCAGCTGGTGGTGGTCAGCGACAGTTTCGACGCCGCCGACGACTGGATCGCCACCCACACCAGTGTGGGCGACATCGTCATCACCGCCGATATCCCCCTGGCCGACCGCTGCCTCAAGGCCGGCAGCCGGGTGATCGGACCCACGGGCCGCCCCTTCACGCCGCAGTCCATCGGTACCGCCATCGCCACCCGCGCGCTGATGAGCGACCTGCGCGCCATGGGCGTGGTCCAGGGCGGCAACGCCCCCATGGCCAAGCGCGACAAGTCGCAGTTCCTGCAGGCGCTGGACACCACCATCCACGCCATCAGGAAGACGGGCAAGTAGCGGCAAACATCACGGTGCGGGCACGCCCCCGCCCCTTTCCCGCCCCAATGCCCCCCGAAGCTTTCCGTTGAGACTGGCGTCGAGTGTCCAGTCCGAATCGATGGAGGCAGGGCATGCAACGACACTCATGGCGGAAGACCATCCTGCTGACGGCAGTGGTCATGTCCCTGGGTGCCACGGCCACCCTGGCCAACACCCAGAAGGGTGTCGGCGCGTTCGAGCGCCGGGACTACAAAACCGCCCTGGCGGAACTGGCGCCGGCGGCGGAAAAGGGCGAGCCGGAGGCTCAGACCTATCTGGGCTGGATGTATGAGAAGGGGCTGGGGGTGCCGGTGGACTACGCCCGTGCCCAGGCCTGGTACGTCAAGGCGGCCGACAAGGGCCATGCCCACGCGCTGAACAATTTGGGTTCGCTCTATTTCATGGGCAACGGCGTGCCCAAGAACGCCACCAAGGGCATCAGCCTGTTCCGCCAGGCCGCCAAAAAGGGCGACGGCCAGGCCCAGATGAACCTGGCCATGATCTATTACATGGGCCAGGACGCCCCCAAGGACGATACCGAGGCCGCCCGTTGGGCCAAGGAAGCCGCCCGCCGCGGCAACCCCAACGCCCAATCCCTGCTGGCCCGCCTGTACGACACCGGCGCCGGCCTGCCGCGCAACCCGGTGCTGGCCTATACCCTGGTCCTGCTGTCCGGCGACAACCCGGAAGCCAAGACCCTGCGCACCCGCCTGGACGGCGAACTCAGCACCGCGCAGAAGGCGGAGGCACAGACCCTGGCCAGGAACTGGCAACCGGGCCAGCCCCTGCCCACGGCGACGCGGACGTGAGGAGAGCGACCCTTCACACACCGTCCAACTGGATGACGCGTATATCGTCACACCGGATGCCGGCGTCATTGGTCAGAAACGTATCGCAGCCGGTCGTCAGCGCGGACGCGACGTGAACGGCATCTATCAGCTTTAAACGCTGCTGGGCCCCGAACAGGGCTGCGCGTTCCAGGATTTCCAGTCCAACTGGTATGAGCTGGAACACGCCGGAACCACCGAATATCTCACGATATGTCTCGACAAGCGCCGCATCTCCACGTTTGTGAGCGCCAAGCAAACATTCGGCGATGGTGATTTGGCTCGTCAGGAACTGAGCACCGTCCAATTCTTTTATAAATAAATTAGCGAGCTTTTGCCGAAGGTCCGGCTGGCCTTCGACCTGATAGATAATGATATTGGTATCAACATATACTCTGCGACCGGCCGGCATTATCGCTATTCGTCGCCCCGGATTTCACGAATTTCCGCATCGATCTCCGCTTGGCCACGGCCGCCTGCCGCACCCACGCCCAAGCCAGACAGTGCCAGGAAACGGGCCACACCATCGCTGGCCTGACCAGCGGCCGCGCCAAGGTGAGCATCCGGTTCTTCAATGATAATGGTGAACCGCTGCCCAGGCTGAAGGTTATGGGCCCGAGCCACGTCCTGAAAGGTCTGGATGGTCACGTCCCGCACGACATGGCCCATGGTCGGTTCCTCATGAGAGCGGATACTCGCCATGATGTTATGCCCTCCAACGCCGAAACGTCAAATTGAAGGCCGCCGGCGACTGCATCACCAATCGGGATAGGGGGCGATCCTTGAGGACCGCTCCCCTCCCACACCACCCGGCATGCGGGTCCGCACCGGGCGGTTCGAGGAGTTGAGGTCAAGAGAGACGGGGCATTCCCAGGGCGTCCGCCCATTGCAGGGAGAGGACGGCATTGAGGGCCATCCCGCTGTTGCGCCACCAGCGGCGGCTATTGGCCGCCACCTGATGGAGCACCTTGGGTTTGGCCCCGAGTGCTTTCAGTTCCCTGTAGATGGTCGTGCCCCGTTTCCAATGCTTGAGCTGGATGGCCCGCAGCCGATGGCGCATCCACTTGTCCAGGTCGTTCCAGACCCGGGGTGTCTGCGCCAGGCGGAAGTAGGCCTTCCATCCCAGAACATAGGAACGCAGGCGCATCACCACCTCCTGCACACTGTTCCCGCCGGAACGGCGGGTCAGCTGCCGGATGCGATGCTTGAAGGTCGCCAGCGGCTTGTCGGCAACCCGCCGCTTGATGACGCCACCGGGCGCCACCCAGAAGCCGTAGCCCAGGAACTTGCGGCCGAACACGCTGGTCACCGCGCTCTTGGTCTCGTTGACCGAGAGACGCAGTCGGCCGTAGAGCCGCCGCAACAGCGCCATCACCCGCTCACCCGCCTTCCGGCTGCGAACGTAAACGTTCGCATCGTCAGCGTAGCGCACGAAGCGATGACCCCGGCGCTCCAGTTCCCGGTCCACCTCGTCGAGCAAGACGTTGGCCAGCAGCGGCGACAGCGGGCCGCCCTGCGGCGTCCCCCTCTCCCGTGCCTGGACCACGCCCCCCACCATGATCCCGCTGTCCAGGTACGACCGGATCAGCCGGACGATGCCGGCATCCCCAATGCGCTTCCAGAGACGGTCGATCAGGATGTCGTGGTTCACCCGGTCGAAGAACTTCTCCAGGTCCACGTCAACCACAACCCGCCGGCCCGACTGGACGTACGACTGTGCCTTCAGCACCGCGTCGTGCGCCCCTCGCCCCGGACGGAAGCCGTAGCTGTACTCGCTGAAGCTCGGATCAAGGAGCGGCTGCAACACCTGCAGCAGCGCCTGCTGGATCAGGCGATCCGTCACCGTCGGGATGCCGAGTTCACGCTCGCCACCGTCCGGCTTCGGGATCGCCACCCGTCGTACCGGCCAAGGCCGGTACGTCCCCGACAACACCTGGCTCCGGATCGCGGGCCACACCGTGCGCAGATGGGCCGCCGTCTGGTCAATGTCCAGACCGTCAACCCCCGCCGCGCCCTTGTTGGACCGCACCCGTCGCCAAGCCCGTTGCAGGTTCTCTCGCGTCAGGGCCGCCAGCAGCAGCCCTGACCCCGTGTTTTCCATTTCCGGGCGCGGGCGCAAGGCTTCGTCGCTGCCGGGCCCGGGCAAGGCTTCACCTCGCCCCCCTCCCGACCGCCCCGCTTGCGCGGACATCTGACGCTCTGCCTTCCGCATCGCCACGGTGGATCAACACTCCTCCTCGTTCGGTCCTTCGGCACCAGTTGAACCGGCCCCTACTATGACCTCTGCTGACTTCCCGCTCCGGCTCGACACCGTCACCCTTTCAGGCATAAGGCGGGATCTCCCCAGGTAAGAGCGCGCTCCTTCACCACACAACCGCCGGATCTACGGCGCCGACCCTTGATCACGAGAGCTTCGCGGTTCATGGCCCGCTCGCCCTGCTCGGCACCGCCTTCTATCCGGTTCTTGTTCATCGGCTCGTGGTTTCGCTCCACGCTTCCTCCCCACGATCAGTCGCCCTCTCGCAGTTGCGTTTCGCTTCGTTCACCGTGATCAGCTTACGGAGGGACTTCCACCCTCAAGAACGCGCCCATGCTGGGCGCACCAAGAAAAGGGCCGCACCCCGGTTTGGGATGCGGCCCTTCGCTTTACTCAAGCATCCGGTTGGCCTCAGGCCGCCGGCTGTTCCGTCGCGACTTCCACCGGCAGGGCCGGGGCTTCGCCGCCCTGCAGGGCGGAAAGCTCGCGGTCGCGCTCGGCGGCGATCTGCTTCAGGCGGTTCACGACACTGCCGGTACCCGCCGGGATGAGGCGGCCGACGATGACGTTTTCCTTCAGGCCTTCCAGGTTGTCCGACTTGCCCTGGACGGCGGCTTCCGTCAGGACGCGGGTCGTTTCCTGGAACGAGGCGGCGGAGATGAACGAACGCGTCTGCAGGCTGGCCTTGGTGATGCCCTGCAGCACCGGACGGCCGCGGGCAAACCGCAGGCCACCCTCGCCTTCGTCCATGCGGGCCTGGACCTTGCGGTTTTCGGCGTCGAACTCCTCGCGGTCCACCTGCTCGGCGATCAGCAGCGTGGTGTCGCCCGGCTCGTCGATCTCGACCTTCTGCAGCATCTGGCGAACGATCACCTCGATGTGCTTGTCGTTGATCTTCACGCCCTGCAGACGATAGACGTCCTGGATTTCGTTGGTGAGGTAGGAGGCGAGAGCCTCCACGCCCATGACGGCCAGGATGTCATGCGGGACGGGGTTGCCGTCCATCAGCAGGTCGCCCTTCTGGACAAAGTCACCCTCCTGCACGGAGATGTGCTTGCCCTTCGGGATCAGGTACTCACGCTGGTTCTCGGCCTCGTCGTTGGGAACGACGACGATGCGGCGCTTCGTCTTGTAGTCCTTGCCGAACTCAACCCGGCCGTCGATGTCCGAGATGATGGCGAAGTCCTTGGGACGACGGGCCTCGAACAGTTCCGCCACGCGCGGCAGACCACCGGTGATGTCACGCGTCTTGGAGCTTTCACGCGGGATACGGGCCAGCACGTCGCCGGCGCGGACATGCCCGCCGTTTTCCACCGACAGGATGGCATCCACGCTGAGGTAGTAGCGGGCTTCCACGCCGTTCGGCAGCTTGATGATGTCGCCGTTGGCGTCACGCAGCGTGATACGCGGACGCAGATCCGCGCCACGCGGCTGCTGCCGCCAATCGACCACCACCTTGGACGAAATGCCCGTGGCCTCGTCAACCACTTCACGGATGGACACGCCCTCGACCAGGTCGACGTAGTTGGCGGTGCCCTCACGCTCGGTGATGATCGGCAGGGTGTAGGGGTCCCACTCCGCCAGGCGATCACCCTTCTTCACCAGCACGCCGTCTTCGACGAGCAGCTTGTTCAGCTTGGCGCCGTAGGGGATGCGGTGACGGGCGCGCTCACGACCCTGGCTGTCGAACAGCGCCAGTTCGCAGTTGCGGCCCATGATGACCGGCACGCCGTCGCCGTTCAGAACCATGTTGCGGTTCTTCACGACGACCTTGGCGTCGATGCTGCTGTCCACGGACGACTGCTCGGCACCACGCTGGGCCGCACCGCCGATGTGGAAGGTACGCATCGTCAGCTGGGTGCCGGGCTCACCGATCGACTGCGCGGCGATGACGCCGACGGCCTCACCGATGTTCACGGTGGTGCCGCGGGCCAGGTCGCGGCCGTAGCAGCAACCGCAGACACCCTCGCGGGTCTCACAGGTCAGCACCGAGCGGATCAGCACGGTGTCGATGCCGGCACGCTCGATCAGCTCCACGGCCTGCTCATCGATCAGGCCGGCGGCCGGAACGAGGACGGTGCCGTTCAGCGGATCGACCACGTCAACCGAGGCGCAACGGCCCAGGATGCGTTCCGACAGGGGCGAGATCACCTCACCGCCATCGATGACGGCGCGCATGGTCAGGCCCTTGGTGGTGCCGCAGTCGTTTTCCACGACGATGGCGTCCTGGGCGACGTCGACCAGACGACGGGTCAGGTAACCGGAGTTCGCCGTCTTCAAGGCGGTATCGGCCAGACCCTTACGGGCACCGTGGGTGGAGTTGAAGTACTCCAACACGGTCAGGCCTTCCTTGAAGTTGGAGATGATGGGCGTCTCGATGATCTCGCCCGAGGGCTTGGCCATCAGACCGCGCATACCGGCCAACTGCTTGATCTGGGCGGCGGAACCACGGGCACCGGAGTGGGCCATCATGTAGACCGAGTTGACGCCGACGCCGGGGCGCGGCTGCTCGATCACCTTCATCATGGCGCCGGCGACCTTTTCGGTCGTTTCCGACCAGACGTCGACCACCTTGTTATACTTTTCGCCCTGGGTGATCAGGCCGTCCAGGTACTGCTGCTCGTATTCCTTGACGCGCTCCTGCGCCTCGTGGATCAGCACTTCCTTCTCGGCCGGGATGACCATGTCGTCCTTGCCGAAGGAGATGCCGGCGCGGCAGGCGTGGCTGAAGCCCAGCTTCATCAGGCGGTCGGCGAAAATCACCGTCTCCTTCTGACCGCAATGGCGGTAGACGGCGTCGATGATGTTGCCCACGTCCTTCTTGGTCAGCAGCCGGTTGATCATCGCGAAGCCGATGGCCGGGTGACGGGGAAGGATTTCCGACAGCAGCATGCGGCCGGGGGTGCTCTCCACGCGGGTGATGATGGGGTTACCATCCTGGTCAATCGTGTGATAGCGGCACTGCACCTTGGAATGCAGGGTCACGACCTTGGCGGCCAGGGCCTGCTCGATCTCGCCGATGTCGGTGAAGGCCATGCCCTCGCCCACGGCGCCGGCCAGTTCCATCGTGATGTAGTACAGACCCAGGACGATGTCCTGGCTGGGAACGATGATGGGCTTGCCGTTGGCGGGCGACAGGATGTTGTTGGTCGACATCATCAGGACGCGCGCTTCCAGCTGGGCCTCAAGGCTCAGCGGGACGTGCACGGCCATCTGGTCGCCGTCGAAGTCGGCGTTGAAGGCGGTGCAGACCAGCGGGTGCAGCTGGATGGCCTTGCCTTCGATCAGGGTCGGCTCGAAGGCCTGGATGCCCAGACGGTGCAGCGTCGGCGCGCGGTTCAGCATCACGGGATGCTCGCGGATGACCTCTTCCAGGATGTCCCAGACCTCGGGACGCTCCTTCTCCACCATGCGCTTGGCCGCCTTGATGGTGGAGGCCATGCCGTACAGTTCCAGCTTGGCGTAGATGAAGGGCTTGAACAGCTCAAGCGCCATCTTCTTCGGCAAGCCGCACTGGTGCAGCTTCAGCTCCGGGCCCACGACGATGACCGAACGGCCGGAATAGTCGACGCGCTTGCCCAGCAGGTTCTGACGGAAGCGGCCCTGCTTGCCCTTCAGCATGTCGCTGATGGACTTCAGCGGACGCTTGTTGGCGCCGGTGATGACACGACCGCGGCGGCCGTTGTCGAACAGGGCGTCGACGGCCTCCTGCAGCATGCGCTTTTCGTTACGCACGATGATGTCGGGCGCGCGCAATTCGATCAGCCGCTTCAGACGGTTGTTGCGGTTGATGACGCGGCGGTACAGGTCGTTCAAGTCGGACGTGGCGAAACGGCCACCGTCCAGGGGGACCAGCGGGCGCAGTTCCGGCGGGATGACCGGGACGACGTCCAGGATCATCCACTCGGGCCGCGAACCGGACTCCAGGAACGCCTCGATCAGCTTCAGGCGCTTCACCAGCTTCTTGCGCTTGGCTTCGCTGGCGGTTTCCTTCAGGTCCTCGCGGACGGTCTTCATCTCCTCTTCCATATCGATGGCGGAGAGAAGGACCTTGATGGCCTCGGCACCGATGGACGCGGTGAAGGCGTCCTCGCCGTATTCGTCCTGGGCCTGGGTGTACTCTTCCTCCGACAGAAGCTGGTGCAGCTTCAGCGGGGTCAGGCCGGGCTCGGTGACGACGTAGTTCTCGAAGTACAGGACCCGTTCCAGATCCTTCAGCGTCATGTCCATGAGCAGGCCGATGCGGCTCGGCAGGCTCTTCAGGAACCAGATGTGCGCGACGGGCGAGGCCAGCTCGATGTGGCCCATGCGCTCGCGCCGGACCTTGGCCAACGTCACTTCGACGCCGCACTTCTCGCAGATGATGCCGCGGTACTTCATGCGCTTGTACTTGCCGCACAAGCACTCGTAATCCTTGATCGGACCGAAAATGCGGGCGCAGAACAGACCGTCGCGCTCCGGCTTGAAGGTCCGGTAGTTGATGGTTTCAGGCTTCTTGATCTCGCCGAACGACCAGGAGCGGATGCGCTCCGGGCTCGCGATCGAGATGCGGATCTGATCGAAGCTCTGCGGCCCTTGCACCTGGCCGATAATGTTCATCAACTCATTCATAAGCCGTCTCCCCTGGGAAGGGCTGGAAACCGTGTGGGCTGCAAACCGGGATGCGGCGGCGCCCCATTGCTGAGGCGCCGCCCGCTAAAAAGAACCCGGTGATCAGTAGGACCGCTCGTTCAGCTCGACGTTCAGGCCCAGGGACCGCAGTTCCTTGACCAGCACGTTGAAGCTTTCCGGAATGCCGGCTTCGAAGTTGTCGTCGCCGCGGACGATGGCCTCGTAAACCTTGGTACGGCCGGACACGTCGTCCGACTTCACCGTCAGCATTTCCTGCAGCGTGTAGGCGGCGCCGTAGGCTTCCAGCGCCCAGACCTCCATTTCACCGAAGCGCTGACCACCGAACTGGGCCTTGCCGCCCAGCGGCTGCTGGGTGACCAGGCTGTACGGGCCGATGGAGCGCGCGTGGATCTTGTCGTCCACCAGGTGATGCAGCTTCAGCATGTAGATGTAGCCGACGGTGACCTTGCGGTCGAACGCCTCGCCGGTACGACCGTCGGTCAGGACCATCTGGCCCGAACTGTCGATGCCGGCTTCCGTCAGCATGTGGACAATGTCGTCCTCCCGCGCGCCGTCGAAGACGGGGGTCGCGAACGGGATGCCGCGGCGCAGGTTGCCGGCCAGTTCCAGGACCTCGCCGTCGGTGAGGTCGCTGACCTCCTCCTCGTACGCCTGTTCGCCGTAGATGTGCTTCATGCGGCCCTTGATGTTCTCAAGGACGGGGGCCTTGGCCTCCGGCTCCGCATGGCGCATCTGGTCCAGCATCTGGCCGATCTGCTTGCCCAGACCGGCGGACGCCCAACCCAGGTGGGTCTCGAGGATCTGACCGACGTTCATGCGCGAGGGCACGCCCAGCGGGTTCAGAACGATGTCCACCGCCTGGCCGTCGGCCAGGTAGGGCATGTCCTCGATCGGCAGGATGCGGCTGATCACACCCTTGTTGCCGTGACGGCCGGCCATCTTGTCGCCGGGCTGCAGCTTGCGCTTCACCGCCACGAAGACCTTGACCATCTTCATGACGCCGGGCGGCAGCTCGTCGCCGCGCTGCAGCTTCTCGACCTTGTTCTCGAACCGCTCCTGCAGCTTCTGGATGCTCTCATCGAACACCCGGCCGTAGGCCTCGACGTTCTCCATGATCTGGTCGTTGCCGACCGCGATCTGGCGCCACTGGCCGCGCGACAGGCCCGACAGCAGCTCCTCGTTGATGATCTCGCCCGACTTGATGCCGCGCGGGGCGGACAGCACGGACTGGCCGACCAGCACTTCCTTCAGGCGGGTATAGAAGCTGCGCTCCAGAATACCCTTCTCGTCGTCGCGGTCCTTGGCCAGCTTCTCGATCTCGGCCCGCTCAATCGCCAGGGCGCGCTCGTCCTTGTCGACACCGCGACGGGAGAAGACGCGAACCTCGACCACCGTGCCGGTGACGCCCGGCGGCAGGCGCATGGACGTGTCGCGCACGTCCGAGGCCTTTTCACCGAAGATGGCGCGCAGCAGCTTTTCTTCCGGCGTCATCGGGCTTTCGCCCTTCGGCGTCACCTTGCCGACCAGGATGTCGCCCGGCTTCACCTCGGCACCGATGTAGACGATGCCCGCCTCGTCGAGGTTCTTCAGAGCCTCTTCGCCGACGTTGGGGATGTCGCGGGTGATTTCTTCCTGGCCCAGCTTGGTATCGCGGGCCATGACCTCAAACTCGTCGATATGGATCGACGTGAAGACGTCATCGCGCACGATGCGCTCGGAGATCAGGATCGAATCTTCGAAGTTGTAGCCGTTCCAGGGCATGAACGCGACCAGCACGTTCCGGCCCAGGGCCAGCTCGCCCAGGTCGGTCGAGGGACCGTCGGCGATGATGTCGCCCTTCTCCACCCGGTCGCCCACCTTCACCAGCGGACGCTGGTTGATGCAGGTGTTCTGGTTGGAGCGCTGGAACTTCAGCAGGTTGTAGATATCGACGCCGGGGGCCGCCGCGTCCGTGTCGCCGGTGGCGCGCACGACGATGCGGGTGGCGTCGATCTGGTCGATGATGCCGGCGCGGCGGGCCGCGATGGCAACGCCCGAGTCACGGGCGACCGTCGCTTCCATGCCGGTGCCGACCAGGGGCGAGTCCGCCTTGATCAGCGGCACGGCCTGACGCTGCATGTTGGAGCCCATCAACGCGCGGTTGGCGTCGTCGTTCTCCAGGAACGGGATCAGCGCCGCCGCGACGGACACCAGCTGCTTCGGCGACACGTCGATCAGGTCGATCATGTCGGAACGGGTCATCATGTACTCACCGCCCTTACGGCAGCTGATGAGGTCGTCCATGAAGCGGTTGTCGGCGTCCAGCGTGGCGTTGGCCTGCGCCACCATGTAGCGGCCTTCCTCCATGGCGGAGAGATAGACCACCTCGTTGGTGACGCGCTTGTCCACCACCTTGCGGTAGGGGCTTTCGATGAAGCCGTACTGGTTCACGCGGGCGTACGTCGCCAGCGAGTTGATCAGACCGATGTTCGGACCTTCGGGGGTCTCAATCGGGCAGATACGGCCATAGTGCGTCGGATGCACGTCGCGGACTTCGAAGCCCGCGCGCTCACGGGTCAGACCGCCCGGCCCGAGGGCCGAGAGACGACGCTTGTGGGTGATTTCCGACAGCGGGTTGGTCTGGTCCATGAACTGCGACAGCTGCGAGGAGCCGAAGAATTCACGCACCGCGGCCGCCGCCGGCTTGGCGTTGATCAGGTCGTGCGGCATGACCGTGTCGATCTCGACCGAGCTCATGCGCTCGCGGATCGCGCGTTCCATGCGCAGCAGGCCGACGCGGTACTGGTTCTCCATCAATTCGCCGACGGAGCGGACGCGACGGTTGCCCAGGTGATCGATGTCGTCGATCTCGCCCCGGCCGTCCTTCAGCTCGACCAGCAGCTTCAGGATCGACAGGATGTCGTCCTTGCGCAGGACGCGCATCTGGTCGTCCGTCTGGAAGCCCAGGCGGGCGTTCATCTTCACGCGGCCCACGGCCGACAGGTCGTAGCGCTCGCTGTCGAAGAACAGGCCGCTGAACAGCGCTTCCGCGCTTTCCAGCGTCGGCGGCTCACCGGGACGCATGACGCGGTAGATGTCGATCAGCGCGTCTTCACGGCTGGCGTTGCGATCCGCCGCCATGGTGTTGCGGATGTAGGCGCCGACGTTCAGATGGTCGATGGCCAGCACCGGCACTTCGTCAACGCCGACCTTCTCCAGCTTCTCCAGGGCGGCGGTGGTGATCTCGTCACCCGCCTCGAAGATCACTTCGCCGGTCAGTTCGTTGATGATGTCGATGGCGAGGTAACGGCCGGCCAATTCCTCGGTCGGGACCTTCACCTCTTCCAGGCCACCCTCCTGCAGCTTCTTCAGCACGCGGGGGGTCATCTTGGTCTCGCGCTGCAACAGCACCTCGCCCGTGCGGGCGTCGATGAGGTCGGAGACGAGCTTGATGCCCTTCATGCGATCGGCGACGAAGGCGGTCTTCCAGCCGTCGCCGGCGCGGGTGTAGGTGATGGTGTCGTAGAAGGCGCCGAGCATTTCCTCCTTGGACATGCCCTGGGCTTCATACGGGGCCAGGTTATGGCCCTGCTTGGCACGCTCGGCCCGCGCCTTCTGCGTCTCGGCGCCGTCCAGCGCGAACAGCAGGGTGGTGGCGGGCAGCTTGCGGCGACGGTCGATGCGGACATAGACCAGGTCCTTGGCATCGAACTCGAAGTCCAGCCAGGAACCGCGGTAGGGGATGACGCGCGCGGCGAACAGGTACTTGCCCGACGAATGGGTCTTGCCCTTGTCGTGGTCGAAGAACACGCCCGGCGACCGGTGCATCTGGCTGACGATGACGCGCTCGGTGCCGTTGATCACGAAAGTGCCGTTGGCCGTCATCAGGGGCATGTCGCCCATGTAGACGTCCTGCTCCTTGATGTCGCGGATCGACTTCAGGCCCGTGTCCTCGTCCGTGTCGAACACGGTCAGGCGCAGGGTCACCTTCAGCGGCGCCGCGAAGGTCATGCCGCGCTGCTGGCATTCCTCCACGTCGTACTTGGGCTGTTCAAGCTCGTACTTAACGAAGTCGAGCACGGCACGGTCGGAGAAGTCCTTGATCGGGAAGACCGACTTGAACACTTCCTGAAGGCCCAGATTGGTCCGCTTCTCGGGCGCGGTGTCCATCTGAAGGAAGTGGTCGTAGGAGCTCCGTTGAACCTCGATGAGGTTCGGCATGCGGGTCACTTCGGGAATGCGCCCGAAGCTCTTGCGAATACGCTTACGTCCCGTGAACGACTTGGCCATGAAATGCGCCTCTCGTGAACTAGGCCCGGGTCAACTGCGCCGGCCGAATTGGATGCGACGGCAAGCGAAACAAACACAAATAGGCGCGTCCGGCCCCGCCCCTTCAGGAGCGGCCGCCGTCCGGCGCCAAACCACTAAAACTACGCTTCCCGCCCCCAATTCCCATTCGGAAACCTTCTTCGGGAAGACCTTGGAGGTTCAGCATACGCCACCCTCCGGGAAAAGGCGACAGCGCTGGGCGGCGGTCCCCCATATGGGGGGTGCCACCGTCCAGCGCCATCACTTTTTTCAGAAACGTCCGCAAGGGGTCGTTTCTTACTTCACTTCGACCTTCGCGCCGGCGTCTTCCAGCTGCTTCTTAATCTTAGCAGCCTCGTCCTTCGTGGCGGCTTCCTTGACGGTCTTCGGCGCACCCTCGACCAGGTCCTTGGCTTCCTTCAGGCCCAGGCTGGTGATGGCGCGGATTTCCTTAATCACGTTGATCTTCTTGTCGCCAGCGTCGACCAGGATCACGGTGAATTCGGTCTGCTCTTCGGCGGGAGCGGCGGCTTCAGCGGCCGGGCCGGCAGCGGCGGCGACGGCCACCGGAGCGGCGGCGGACACGCCCCACTTCTCTTCCAGGAGCTTCGACAGCTCGGCGGCTTCGATGACGGTCAGAGCGGACAGCTCTTCAACCAGCTTTTCCAGCTTGGACATGGGTATCTCCTAAATCAGATCTTGTCTTGAAAAACGATAAGTACGCGAGGCTCAGGCCGCCTCGCCCTTCGTGGCATAAGCCGACAGCACGCGCGCAACCTGGCCACCGGGCGCCTGCAACACACCGGCGATGCGGGTGGCGGGCGTCTGGATCATGCCAAGCAGGCGACCACGCAGTTCGTCCAGCGACGGCAGCTTCGAGAGAGCCTCGATGCCCTTGTCGTCCAGGACGACCGAGCCCATGCCGCCGCCAATGATCTTGAACTTGTCATTGGCCTTGGCATAAGCGACGGCAACCTTCGCAGCCGCGACCGGATCGCTTGAGTAAGCGATGGCGGTCACGCCGACGAAGAGGTCGTCCAGCTTTTCGAACTGGGTGCCCTTCAGGGCGATACGGGCGAGCCGGTTCTTGGTCACCTTGAAGCTTGCGCCAGCGGCCCGCATCTTCCGACGCAGATCCGTCACCTCGGCGACCGTCATGCCCGACTGGCGGGTCACAACGACCAAAGAGGTGGCGGAGAGCGCCTGATTCAGGGCCGCGATCGTCGCTTGCTTTTCTGTGCGATCCACGGTTCGCCTCCTAACAACTGGGGCGGATGGGCTGACACCCTTCCCCCCGGTCCAAATGTGGTCCCGGCCTGTTCCCGCGAGCGGGCGTCGATCGGAACCGGTGAACCTGCCCCAGAAGTGACAAGCCTGACCCAAGCGAGCGCGGGGAAACCCGTCCAGCCTGGCAACTTGCTACTCCCGTCTATGCCGGCGTTGCATTAAGCCGCCCCGGACGTCATTCCCCGCGAAGGGAAATCGGTACCGGCTTGGCGCCCGCAGTCTCGGACAGGGTTGGGAAGAAGGATTGCGCCGCCTTCCCAAGCCGTCACCGCCGCCCGGACCCGAAGGCCGGACGGCGATCACGGAAACTCGAATACGCCTTAGGCGACGATCGAAGCGACCAGCGCCGACACGTCGAGCTTCAGGCCCGGGCCCATGGAGGAGCTCAGGCTGACCTTCTCGATGTAGGTGCCCTTGGCACCCGTCGGCTTGGCGCGGTTGATCGCGGACACGAAAGCCTGGACGTTCTGCGTCAGGGCTTCCTGGCTGAAGCTGGCCTTGCCCACGCCGGCGTGGACGATACCGGTCTTCTCGGCGCGGAACTCGACCGAGCCGCCCTTGGCGGACTTCACGGCTTCGCCGACGTTCATCGTCACGGTGCCCAGCTTCGGGTTCGGCATCAGGCCGCGCGGGCCCAGCACCTTACCCAGACGGCCGACCAGGGCCATCATGTCCGGGGTGGCGATGCAGCGGTCGAAGTTCATCTCGCCCGCCTGGATCTTGTCGGCCAGGTCTTCCGCACCGACCAGCTCCGCACCGGCGGCCAGGGCTTCGTCAGCCTTGGGGCCACGGGCGAACACGGCGACGCGAACGGTCTTGCCGGTGCCGTTGGGCAGCTGAACCATGCCGCGGACCATCTGGTCGGCATGACGCGGGTCGATGCCCAGGTTCATGGCGATTTCGACGGTCTCGTCGAACTTGGCGGTGGCGTTGCCCTTCACCGTCTGGACGGCTTCGTCCAGGGCGTAGAACTTGTTGCGGTCGACGGTGGCGTTAGCCTTCTTGAGACGCTTGCCGGCCATGATCAATCCTCCACCACTTCCAGGCCCATGGACCGAGCGGAACCGACCAGCATGCTGGCGGCCGCCTCAATGTCGTTCGCGTTCAGGTCAGGCATCTTGGTCTTCGCGATTTCGCGAATCTGAGACATCTTCACCGAACCGACGGCGGCACCCTTGCCAACCTGCACGGCACCCTTGGTGATGCCGGCGGCCTTCTTCAGGAAGTAGGTGTTCGGCGGGGTCTTGGTGACGAACGTGAAGGTGCGGTCACCGTAGGCGGTGATCACGACCGGGATGGGCATGCCCTGCTCCAGGTCGGCCGTCTTCGCGTTGAACGCCTTGACGAATTCCATGATGTTCAGGCCGCGCTGACCCAACGCCGGGCCGATGGGCGGCGACGGGTTGGCCTTGCCGGCCGGCACCTGCAACTTGATGTAACCGACGATCTTCTTCGCCATGACACTTCCTCAACAACAATCCGGACGGAACCGCCTTGTCGGCGACGCCACCCGGATCTGCGGGATGCGCGGTGCGGCTTGCCCCCATGGACTTGTTCCATTCGGAACCGGGCTCGCCTCCCGCGCGGGGAATGGGAAAACCCTCCGGAGAGGGCCTTCCCGCTTAAATCTTTTCGACCTGCGTGTACTCGAGCTCGACGGGGGTCGCACGGCCAAAGATGGACACCGCCACCTTGACCCGCGCCTTGTCCTCGTCGACCTCTTCGATGAGGCCGGTGAACGAGGTGAAGGGGCCGTCGGTGACACGCACCTGCTCGCCCACCTCGAAGTGGATGGAGGGCTTCGGCCGCTCAATCCCCTCCTGGACCTGGTTCATGATGCGCGAGGCTTCCGCCTCGCTGATGGGCTGGGGCTTGCCGCCGCCACCCAGGAAACCCGTCACCTTCGGCGCGTTCTTCACCAGGTGCCAAGTGTCGTCCGTCAGCTGCATCTTCACCAGCACGTAGCCGGGGAAGAACTTGCGCTCGGAGTTGATCTTGGCGCCACGGCGCACCTCCACGACCTCTTCGGTCGGGACCAGGATCTCTTCGAACATATCCTGAAGGCCCTTTTGCTCGGCCTTCTCACGGATGGACTGGGAGACTTTCTTCTCGAAGCCCGAATAGACGTGAACGACGTACCAGCGCGCGGCGGACATGGGACTTAGCCTCCGATACCGAAAACGAGGCGGACAGCGAACGCGATGATCTGATCGACCGCCAGGAAGAACAGAGACGCGACGATGACCATGAGAAACACCATCCAGGTGGAAATAACCGTCTCCTTACGGGACGGCCACGTCACCTTGGTCATCTCACGCTTAACTTCGCGTACAAACTGGGCAGGACTGGTCTTCGCCATAAGGGCTACGCCACCACGTTCAGAGCTACTCGTCATTACTATTCCGGCATCCCTGCCGGCATCCGGCCCGCGAGGCCGTCCGGACGCGTTTTCAGCGGGGCGACGTGGCAGGAGTGGAGGGGATCGAACCCCCAACCCCCGGTTTTGGAGACCGGTGCTCTACCAGTTGAGCTACACTCCTACGTCGCCGGCCGCAGTTTCCCGCGTCACGGAGCGCCGGTTTATTCACCATTCGGGACCGCTTGTCCAGATAAAACAGCACGTCCCCCGTACGCGGGGCAGACCTGCATTCCAGCAAGCGGCCGATGGTCCGGCGCCACCCCTTTCCCCGGCCCCGGGGCGCGGTGAAAAGCGGTGTTTTCAGGGGCTTGGGGGTGGCCCTGCGGCGATCCCAAGGGGCATTCCCGGGGCGCCTGGGCACCCTCCCCTACTTAAAGGCAAAGGGGTGCCACCGGAAACCGGGGGCACCCCTCAACCCATCACGGCAGGCACATGCCCCGCCCGAGGGCGAGGCATGGCCAAACCTCCGCACGCGTACTTTAGGCGATGATCTTGGCGACCACGCCGGCGCCGACGGTGCGGCCGCCTTCACGGATGGCGAAGCGCAGGCCTTCGTCCATGGCGATCGGGGCGATCAGCTCCACGGTCACCTGCACGTTGTCGCCCGGCATCACCATCTCGGTGCCTTCCGGCAGCGAGACCATGCCCGTCACGTCCGTGGTGCGGAAGTAGAACTGGGGACGGTAGTTGGTGAAGAACGGGGTGTGACGGCCGCCTTCTTCCTTCGTCAGGATGTAGGCTTCGGCCACGAACTTGGTGTGCGGGGTGATCGAGCCGGGCTTCGCCAGGACCTGGCCACGCTCGACGTCTTCACGCTTGGTGCCGCGCAGCAGCGCGCCGATGTTGTCGCCAGCCTGACCCTGGTCCAGCAGCTTGCGGAACATCTCGACGCCGGTGACGGTCGTCTTCACCGTGGCCTTCAGGCCGACGATCTCGATTTCCTCACCCACCTTCACGATGCCGCGCTCGACACGGCCGGTCACCACGGTGCCGCGGCCGGAGATCGAGAACACGTCTTCGATCGGCATCAGGAAGGGCTTGTCAACCGGACGCTCCGGCTGCGGGATGTAGGCGTCGACCGCCTTCATCAGCTCCAGGATGGCGTCCTTGCCCAGCTCGGGGCTGCGGTCTTCCAGGGCGCACAGGGCGGAGCCCTTCACGATCGGAATGTCGTCGCCAGGGAAGTCGTAGCTGCTCAGCAGCTCGCGCACTTCCAGCTCCACCAGCTCCAGCAGCTCGGGATCGTCGACCATGTCGACCTTGTTCATGAACACGACCAGGGCGGGCACGCCGACCTGACGGGCCAGCAGGATGTGCTCACGAGTCTGCGGCATCGGGCCGTCGGCGGCCGACACCACCAGGATCGCGCCGTCCATCTGCGCGGCGCCGGTGATCATGTTCTTCACATAGTCAGCGTGGCCGGGGCAGTCGACGTGGGCGTAGTGACGGTTGCCCGTCTCGTACTCGACGTGGGCGGTCGAGATCGTGATGCCACGAGCCTTCTCTTCCGGGGCCTTGTCGATCTGGTCGTACGCGGTGAACGTCGCGCCACCGCTCTCGGCCAACACCTTCGTGATGGCAGCGGTCAGCGACGTCTTGCCATGGTCAACGTGACCGATCGTGCCGATGTTGCAATGCGGCTTGTTGCGCTCGAATTTCGCCTTGGCCATGGTCCTATCCGCCTTTGTGCCTGACAGTCTGAAAGTTAAGCTTTGGAATTCACGTGATGCCGTAAGCTGGAGCGGGTGAAGGGAATCGAACCCTCGTCGTAAGCTTGGAAGGCTTCTGCTCTACCATTGAGCTACACCCGCCTGATGCTACCGGCCCCGACATCGGGCCGCTGCCGTCCCCGGAAACTGCTTCGCGCACGCGGGGAACCAGCAAACCCACCCCTCATTTTCTGGGGGGCGGTTTTGCCGGTAAAATGGTGGAAGGGGTAGGATTCGAACCTACGTACGCTAACGCGGGCAGATTTACAGTCTGCTGCCTTTAACCACTCGGCCACCCTTCCGTGCGCCGCGTGTCCGACCGGGGTCGAAAACGGTGGACGGGTGAGTAGGCGTTTCGACCCCCACCTGTCAACGATGAATTTTCAGTCCGGCAAAAAGTCTTGGGGATAACAGCGCCATGACCGCCAAAAGCAGTGGCACCCCTGCCCCGCTGGCGCTAAGGATGGCACCATGAAGCGATCTGGACATTCAGGCCAGGGTGGTTCCCGCACCGGCGGCAACGGCCCCTCCCCCTCCCATTCCCCCCGCCCGCCCCGCGATGGCGGCAGACCCGGCGTGTCCGCGCCCAAGGGGGCGCAGGGCGCAGGCGATCGTGCGCGTGCGCATGAGGCGCGGGGCGAAGGGAAGCCCGACAACCGGGAACCCCGGGGCGGTGCCAAGAAGCCGGCGCCCAAGCCCGGCATGCTGTACGGCCAGCATCCGGTGGTGGCCGCCTGGACCAACCCGGAACGGCGCTGCAAGGCCCTGCTGGCGACGGCGGCGGGCCTGGACCTGATGACGGAGGCGTTCGCCGCCGCCACGGCCGCCGGCCTGACCCGGCCCGCGCCCACGGTGGTGGAACGTGAGGCGCTGGACCGCCTGCTGCCGGCCGGCGCCGTCCACCAGGGCCTGGTGCTGGACGCCAGCCCCCTGCCCGAGCTGGACGTGGCCGATGTCACCCGCGCCTGCGGCGAGACCGACATGGTGGTGGTGCTGGACCAGGTGACCGACCCGCACAATGTCGGCGCCATCCTGCGTTCCGCCGCCGCGTTCGGCGCCAAGGCGGTCATCGTCCAGGACCGGCACGCGCCGGAAGTGACCGGCGTGCTGGCCAAGACGGCGTCGGGCGCGCTGGAGGTGGTGCCCATCGTGCGCGTCACCAACCTGTCGCGGGCGCTGACCGAATTGCAGGAGGGCGGCTTCTGGTGCGTGGGCCTGGCCGAATCGGGCCCGAAGGCACTGCACGAGCTGGATTTCCCCGGCCGCGTGGCCGTGGTCATGGGGTCGGAGGGCGACGGCCTGCGCCGCCTGACCATGGAACGCTGCGACGCCCTGGCCCATCTGCCCACCCGGCCGCCCATCGGCAGCCTGAATGTTTCAAATGCCGCCGCCGTGGCGCTTTACGAGGTCGCACGGCGACGCTAAGGTCTGCCCCGCGCCGTAACGGCCACCAGGAATGTGCCGGCTTAGCTCAGCTGGTAGAGCAACCGCCTTGTAAGCGGTAGGTCGCGAGTTCAAGTCCCGCAGCCGGCACCATTTCCTGATTCAAGCGCCTGAGGCGCACGAACCAAACTACTTAATCACATACGGCTTGTGGCCCAAATCCAGGCCGATGTTGCCCTCGGGCACGTCGTTGAAGCTGCGGTAGCGGCCGCTGGCGCCGGGGCCGCCCATATATTCGGCCAGGGCGTCGTCATCGACGTAGTAGACCGCCGACGAGCGGTAGATGAAATACCCGTCCCGGCTGATCGACACCGTCAGCATCAGTTCGGTCGAGGTTTCCTCCACCGAGGCGCTCTTGGCATCCAGCGCCATGCCGGCGGCCGCGGCGGTGATGCCCCACGGCAGGGCGTCCAGCATGAAGCGCCCCACCGCCACGCCGGCGCCCAGCGCCGTCAGCGGGCCCGGGACGCTGTGGTTCCCGCCGTGGAACTTGGCATGGGCGACGGGCAGCACGTCGATGGCGATGGCCACCACATCGGGCTTGGGCTCCTGCGCCACCGCGTTGCCGTTCTGGACGAAGGCGGTGGTGATGGCCTGCTGGAAAGCATCGGCGAAGGTGGTGTCGCTATGGCGGGTCAGATAGACCTGCACCGGCGGTTTTTGCCCCGTCTGTTCGGACAGATAGGCGGAAACTGCCGAGGCGACGTCGTTGGCCACGATCACCCAATGGGCCATCGTTTCCATCTTGTACTGCGGCTGGGTCATGAAGGGGGCCGCCACCGGCCGTTCCGCGCAGCCGGACAGCAGGCCACCGGCCAACATAAGGCCGCACGCGGCCAGCGGCAGGCGCCAGGGAAGGCGGCGTGGGGACGATGGGAAAACGGACGCGGCGCGGGGCATGGGGCGGCTCATCTCTGGGCGACAACCGCCCAGCGGGGCGATCCACCCGACAGATAAGCAAACACCGTGCCGAGCGCCTTCACGCGCTGGCGGAGGGGCTGTCCGCCGGCGTCAGGACGGTGGAGGCGCTGTCGTCGCCCTTGGTCCGCTCCGTCTCCGGCGCGCGGCCCTGGATCTGGAAGCACAGCGTCTCGGCGATGTTGGTGGCGTGGTCGCCGATGCGTTCCAGGTTCTTGGCCGCGAACATCAGATGGGTGCAGGCGGTGATGCGCTGCGGCGCTTCCATCATGTAGGTCAGCAGTTCGCGGAACAGGGCGGTGTAGGCGAGATCCACCTCGCTGTCGGCATCGCGCACGGCCAATGCGGCCACCGCGTCGCGGTCGGCATACGCCGTCACCACCTGGGTCAGCATGTCGTTGGCGGCATCGCCGATGCGACGCAGCGACCGGGTCAGTTCCACCTCCGGCAACTGGTTCAGCGCCAGGGAGCGCTTGGCGACGTTGGCGGCGAAGTCGCCGATGCGTTCCAGGTTGGTGGCGATCTTCAACGCCGCCACCACCTCACGCAGGTCGCGGCCCACCGGCGCCCGCAAGGCCAGCACCTTCAGGGCCTGGGCCTCCACCTGGCGTTCCAGGGTGTCGATGCGGGCGTCACTGGCCATCACGGCGGCGGCCAGGTCGCCGTCGCGGTCCAGCGTGGCCTTCAGCGCCTGGCCCAGTTGAACCGACGCCAGCCGCCCCATCTCGGTGATGGCGTGGTGGAGTTGGGCCAGTTCCTCATCATAGGACGCCACGATATGGCCGGTGGACATGCGCTCTCTCATTTCTCGGGGACGGCCATCTGACCGGAAGATAGGGACCAAGCATGGTCGAAGCGGCCCCAACGTCAATGTTTTCTTAGCAAAGGAGTAGGATGTTCAGTTGTAACCAGTCCAAAAGAAATACAGACTGCGACCCAAATTTCGTACTGTCATTGAAAGGCCCGGCCAGGGCATGACCCCTCACGAATTGATCGCCGTTCTGGAAAAGCACGACCGTTGGCTGAAAAAGAAAACCGGCGGCGCGCGGGCAATGCTGCCCCTGGTTGATTTGCAGGGGGCCAGCTTCTCCGGCATGAATCTGCAATCCGCCAAGTTGTCCGGGGCCAACCTCACTGGCTGTGACTTCACGAATGTCAACCTCAGCCTGGCCGATCTTTTCGCGGCGCGGTTGAACCGCGCCGTCCTGGTCAACGCCAACCTCTATCGCGCCGACCTGCGCGGCGCCCATCTGCGCGGCGCCCGCCTGAAGGGCGCCATCCTGCGCGAGGCCGATTTGCGCGGCGGGGCGCTGCTGGACCGCCGGGGCCCCGGCCAGGTCAGCATGATGCAGTCCGACCTGCGCGGCGCCGACATGGATGACGCCCTGCTGTCCAGCGCCAACCTGGCCGGCGCCGACCTCAGCGAAAGCAGCATGGTGGGGGCCGACTGCTCCGGCGCGCAACTGGCCGGCTGCAACCTGTCCAAAGCGATGCTGAAGGCCGCCAACTTCACCGGCTGCGACATGCGGGGCGTCAACCTGTCGGGCAGCAACCTGACCGGCGCCGTGCTGCGCGACTGCCGCCTGGCTGGCGCCACGCTGGCCGGCGCCATCCTGACCAATGCCGACCTGACGGGCGCCAACCTGGAAGGCGTGGACCTGTCGGGCGTGGACACCACCGGCGCCAACCTGGCCCGCGGTTCGGAAAACTTCTCACAGAAGATCCAGGAGGCGCTGAACCTGCACCGCACCTGGATCAACACCAACGGCGCCAAGGGCGTGCGCGCCGAACTGGCGGCCGAGGATCTGAGCCACATCGACCTGAACGGCGTGAACCTCAGCGGCGCCAACCTGAAGAACGCCAAGCTGGTGGGCGCCAAGCTGCGCGACGCCCTGTTCATCATGTCCGACCTGGCCGGCGCGGACCTGCGGGGCGCCGACCTCAGCGGCGCCACCATGGACGGCGTCAGCCTGCGCGGCACCGACCTGACCGGCGCCAAGCTGGACGGAGCGGAAATCGGCTCCGTCGATATCAAGGGGCCGGACGGGCGCCCCACCGGCCGGCTGTGGCCCGCCAACCTGGCCGATGCCCAGCTGACGCACGCCAGCCTGCAACGCGCCAACCTGCGCAGCGCCAACCTGACCGGCGCCGACCTGCGTGCCGCCGACCTCAGCGGCGCCAACCTGATCGACGCCAACCTGCGCGGGACCCAGCTGGAGGGTGCCCAGCTGGACGGCGCCACCATGCCGGCCGCCATCAACGACGACGACGACTGATCGCCCTTCCCAGCGGGAGGCGACGCCGCTAACCATGGGACCCGCGCCCGGGGATCCGCCCGGCGCGGCGATGGGGAAGCGGCACCGTTGACGATCATCCGGTCCTTGCAGGCGCTGTTGCTGGGCGCAGCATTGTCGGCCCCGCCGCCGGCCCTGGCCGAACCAGCCCCGCAACGCGTGGTTTCCCTGAACCTGTGCACCGACCAGTTGGCAGCACTGTTGCTGCCGCCGGCGCGCATCGCCGCCCTGTCGCACCTGGCGCGCGACCCGGAACTGTCCTATGTCGCCGACCGTATCGGCGGCATCCCCGTCACCCAGGGTGGCGCGGAGGAACTGCTGCACCTGGCGCCCGACCTGGTGCTGGCCGGCAAGTACACGGCCCAGCCGGCGGTGCGCCTGGCCAAGGCCCACCATATCCCGGTGGTACAGGTGGGCCTGATCGCCGATTTCGACGGAATCCGCGCCCAGGTGCGCACCGTGGCCGCCGCCTTGGGCGAATCGGCCAGGGGTGAGGAACTGCTGGCCGACATGGACCGGCGCCTGGCCGCGGCCGCACCCACGGACGCGCGCCGCCCCACCGCCCTGTCGCTGGCGCCGGGCGCCTTCACCTCCGGCGCCGGCACCTTGACGGCCGCCGTCATGGCGGCGGCGGGCCTGGCCAACTACGCCGAGGCCCACGGCCTGAAGGGCTACGGCTATCTGACGGTGGAGGGCATCGCCGCCGACCCGCCCGACCTGCTGATCGCCAATACTGCGCCCAAGGACCGGCCGTCCCTGTCCGGCGCCCTGATTGACCATCCGGCCCTGCGCCGCGCCCTGCCGCCGGACCGCCGTCCGCAATTGGCGGAGAACCTGCTGGGCTGCGGCGGCCCCTACACGGCGGCGGCGGTGGAGGCCCTGGCCCTGGCCCGCGCCGACTGGCTGGCCCACCATGGGAAAGTCGCGCCATGACCGCCTTCCTGCGTCGCCACCCCCGGGCCCTGCTGCTGCCGCTGGCGGCGGCCCTGTTCGTCGCGTCGCTGTCCATCGGCGCCAGCGGCGTGTCGCTGGGCGGCGTGCTGGCCGACTGGCGCAGCGGTGGGGGCGGCACGGCCATGGTGATCTTCACGGAGATCAGGCTGCCCCGCGCCCTGCTGGGCCTGCTGGTGGGCGGTGCCTTGGGCATGAGCGGTGCCGCCCTGCAGGGCATGCTGCGCAACCCGCTGGCGGAGCCGGCGGTCATCGGCGTGTCGCCCTGCGCCGCCTTGGGCGCCGTCATCGCCTTCTACAGCGGCTTCGCCAATGCCCTGCCCCTGGGCCTGCCCTTGGGCGGCATCGCGGGCGCCCTGCTGGCCGTGGCCCTGCTGTTCGCCCTGGCCGGCCGCAGCGTGGGCGTGCTGACCCTGATCCTGGCCGGCATCGCGCTCAGCAGTTTCGCGGGTGCGGCCACCTCGCTGGCCCTGTCGCTATCGCCCAACCCCTACGCGCTGGCGGAGATCGTCTTCTGGATGATGGGCTCGCTGGCCGACCGCACCCTGGACCAGGTCTATCTGGCCGCCCCCTTCATCGCCGTGGGTGCGGCCCTGCTGCTGAGCGCTGGGCCGGCGCTGGACGCCCTGTCGCTGGGGGAGGATACCGCCCGGTCCATGGGTTTTCCCGTCAGCCGGGTGGGCGCCCGGGTGGTGCTGGGCACCGCGCTGGCGGTGGGCGCGTCGGTGGCCGTCACCGGGGCCGTGGGTTTCGTGGGATTGGTGGTGCCCCACCTGCTGCGCCCGCTGGTGGGGCACCAGCCGCGCCGCCTGCTGGTCCCGTCCTTCCTGGGCGGGGCCTGCCTGGTGCTGGCGGCCGACACGGCCCTGCGCCTGGGCGGGCCGGGGCATGAGCTGAAGCTGGGCGTGGTCACCGCCCTGCTGGGCGCGCCCTTCTTCCTGGGCCTGGTGCTGGCGACGCGGCGGAGGCTGGCATGACCCTGGAAGCCCATGACATCCGCCTGGCCCTGGACGCCCGCACCGTGCTGGACGGCGTATCCCTGGCCCTGAATCCAGGGCAGCTGTGCGGCCTGATCGGCCCCAATGGGGCGGGCAAGTCCAGCCTGCTGCGCGTCCTGGCGGGCCTGCGCCGGCCGGATGGCGGCAGGGTGACGCTGGACGGTGCGCCCCTGGCCAGCCCGCCCGACAGCGCCACGGCCCGCCGCCTGGCCTATTTGGCGCAGGACCGTGACATCCATTGGCCGCTGACGGTGGCGCATGTGGTGGAATTGGGCCGCCTGCCCCATCGCGGCCCCTTCCGCGCCGACGGTCCCGCCGACCGCGCGGCGGTGGAGACGGCATTGGCCGCCGCCGATTGCGCCCATCTGCGTACGCGCGTCGCCACCACCCTGTCGGGGGGTGAACGGGCGCGGGTGCTGCTGGCCCGTGCCCTGGCGGGGCAGCCGGACATCCTGCTGGCGGACGAACCGGCGGCCGGCCTGGACCCCCTGCACCAGGTGCAGGTGATGGCGCTGCTGAAACACATGGCGGGGCAAGGGGCCGCCGTCCTGGCCGTGCTGCATGATTTGAACGCGGCGGCCGGCTGGTGCGACCGGGTGCTGATGCTGCACGGCGGGCGGCTGGTCGCGGACGGTCCGCCGGCCGAGGTACTGGAACCGGGGCTGCTGCATACCATTTACGGCGTGGAGATCGCCCGGGGCCAGGTCGATGGCCAGCCGATTTTTATTGCCCGGCGCTAGCGGCTGTCACGGACGGCGCTATGATGGGCCACCTTGAAATTCCAGGGAAAGGAGCAGTGCGATGCGACAGGTGACGGTGGCGGCCACCCAGACGTGGTGCGACTGGAACAAGGGCGGCAACATCGACCGGGTGGAGGCGCTGGTGCGCCGGGCCGCCGCTGCCGGCGCCCAGATCATCCTGCCCCAGGAACTGTTCGAGACGCCCTATTTCTGCATCAACCAGAAGGCCGCGCACTTCGCCCACGCCGCCCCGGCGGAGGGGCATCCCGTGCTGGCCCACTTCTCGGCGCTGGCCCGCGAGCTTGAGGTCGTACTGCCCACCAGCTTCTTCGAGAGGGCGGGCAACGCCTACTTCAACTCGCTGGCCATGATCGACGCCGACGGCGCCATCCTGGGCGTCTACCGCAAGAGCCACATTCCCGACGGCCCGGGCTATCAGGAAAAGTTCTACTTCAGCCCCGGCGACACCGGCTTCCAGGTCTACCAGACCCGATACGCCGCCATCGGCACCGCCATCTGCTGGGACCAATGGTTCCCGGAAACCGCCCGCGCCATGGCGCTTCAGGGGGCGGAGATCCTGTTCTACCCCACCGCCATCGGCTCGGAACCGCAGGACCCCACCCTGGACAGCCGCGACCATTGGCAACGGGTGATGCAGGGCCATGCCGGCGCCAACCTGGTGCCGCTGGTGGCCAGCAACCGCATCGGCACCGAGGCGGACGACGACCGCAGCATCACCTTCTACGGGTCGTCCTTCATCGCCGATCCCAAGGGCGCCAAGGTGGCGGAGGCGACTCGCACGGAAGAGACGGTGCTGACCGCCACCTTCGATCTGGACGAGGTCGCGGCCATGCGATCGTCCTGGGGCGTGTTCCGCGACCGCCGGCCGGAGCTCTATGCGTCCCTGTTGACCCTGGATGGACGCACACGCAGGGGTTGACCATGAAATCAGCCGATAAATGACGGATTAACCAACAATAAATGCGACAAATGTGTCGTGCATTGGCCCCAACTGCCGCAGCCGCAGATAAATCCTTTTGCCTGGACCGATTCTGCGATAAATCAGGGGCGGCAGTTGTTAAATCGAGGTCAATCAAATGGGTGCTCAAAAGAGCTCTGTGACCGGTACCCTTGCATCCGCGTATTCGCTTTCCAAGCGCGGTGAGGGTCCCAATCCTATCGACATTCACGTTGGCAACCGGTTGCGCTTGCGCCGTACTTTGCTGGGCCTGAGTCAGGAGATTTTGGGTGAAGCCGTCGGCATCACCTTCCAGCAGCTCCAGAAGTACGAACGTGGCATGAACCGCATCAGCGCCAGCCGCCTGTTCAACCTTTCGCAGGTGCTGGGCATTCCCGTCGGATACTTCTTCGAGGACCTTCCGGCGTCCGAGCAAGCCACGCGCATCGCGCTGGGCAGCGAGGAAGGCGAGACCATGGCCCGCCGCGAAACGCTGGAACTGGTGCGCGCCTACTATCGCGTACCGGACGGCGCCGTCCGTCGCCGCGCCTTCGACCTGCTGAAGGCCCTGGGTGGCGACGTGCGCGAGACTGCGGACGCCTGATCCCCGCACTTTCGTCCAGTCCATGCCTGTGACACGGCCGCCGGTGGCAATCCCCGGCGGCCGTTTCATTTTGCAGGCCCTCAAGCGCCGGGCGCGGCCATCCGGCCGCTGGGCTTCCTCACTTTCCGGTCTGCTTCGCTCCCCGGAAAGTTCCGGCGGATGCGGTCGCATCCTAGCGGCACGAGGCGTGGCCATTTCGTTTATGCCGGCCCTAAGGCGCCGGGCGCGGCCATCCGGCCGCTGGGCTTCCCCGGTTTCCAGTCCGCCTGCGGCTCCCCGGGAACCTGCGGCGGATGCGGTCGCATCCTAATGTTAAGGGGCGGAATCCCGTGCCCCCGACATTTGACGTGCGGCTGCCCACGGGTGGTTGCCAACGGTCCCGCCAAAAGTGTTAATGCCTGCATGACGCACACGACCGAAGACATCGCCCTGGACCATGGCTTCCCCGGAACCCGGCGCAGCCTGACCATCCATCGTTTCGGTCCCACTTCCCCTGCATCCGCACCGGTTCCCAAGGCCTACATCCAGGCCGCACTGCACGCCGATGAGATACCGGGCCTGCTGGTGGCCCAGCATCTGCTGGCGCGCCTGGCCCAGGCCGACACCCAGGGGCTGATCCGTGGCGACATCGTCCTGGTGCCCTATGCCAACCCCATCGGCCTGTCCCAGGCCGTGCTGGGCACCGCCATCGGCCGCTTCGCGCTCAGCAGCGGCGTCAACTTCAACCGCGATTTCCCTGACCTGACGGCCCAGGTGGCCGACCAGGTGATGAGCCACCTGGGCGCCGACGCTACGACCAACGTGGCCCTGGTGCGCCGCGCCGCCGTGGCCGCCGCCGCCGCCCTGGAGACCGCGACCGAGGCCGACAGCCTGCGCAAGGCGCTGCTGGGCCTGGCCATCGACGCCGACTATGTCCTGGACCTGCATTGCGACAGCGAGGCCTTGCTGCACGCCTACACCGGCACCGAATCCTGGCCGGAGGCGCAGGATCTGATGGCCGACCTGGGCTGCCGCGCCGTCTTCCTGGCGCTGGAATCCGGCGGCAGCCCGTTCGACGAGGCCTGTTCCGGCCTGTGGTGGCGCCTGCGTAACCGCCTGACGGCGGATGGCAAGCAAGCGCCACCCCTTCCCGCCGCCTGCCTGGCCGCCACCATCGAGCTGCGCGGACGCCAGGATGTGGATGACGGCCTGGCCGCGACGGACGCCGACGCGCTGATGCGTTTCCTGGTGCGCCGGGGCCTGGTGGCGGGTGACGCCCTACCCCCGCCGCTGCCCGCCGGCACCGCCACCCCCCTGGCCGGCGTGGACCGGGTGCGGGCACCGGTTGCCGGCGTCATCCTTTACCGGGCGGCGTTGGGCGACACCGTCAGCATCGGCCAGACGGTGGCGGAGGTGGTGGATCCCGTCACCGGCATCCGCCACCCGGCGCGCGCCCGCACCCCCGGTATCGTCTGGGCCCGGGCGGAACAGCGCTACGCCGCCGCCGGCGCCATCATCGCCAGCGTCGCCGGCGAGAAGCCGCTGGCCGATGAGGGCAGCGGC
Source organism: Azospirillaceae bacterium (assembly GCA_028283825.1). NCBI lineage: Bacteria > Pseudomonadati > Pseudomonadota > Alphaproteobacteria > Rhodospirillales > Azospirillaceae > Azospirillaceae bacterium. The sequence goes on from JAPWJW010000003.1 coordinate 1,159,863, forward strand.
CTGCTGACCGCGCGCTGACTTATGCGCGCGGCATTTGAACGTGACCGCTCAAATGCCGCCCCTCAAGCGCCGGGCGCGACCATCCGGTCGCTTGGCTTCCTCAGTTTCTGGTCCACTTCGTTCCCCAGAGACTTCCGGCGGACGCAGTCGCGTCCTACAGCGGCACGAGTCACTCGTGCCGCTGATGTATGCGCGCCGTCAGAAGTTGGCGGCGATCACCGAGTTGACGAACGACGGCGTCACGAAATCCATCAGGATGGTGCCGTAGCCGTGCACGGGGTGTTTGGGTGACCCGTCCAGTTTCTGGGTCAGCTGCGGATTGATGATCTCGGCCGAGGCCCCCGGGTCCTTCGTGCTGGAGAAATTGAGATACCAGCTGTCGGGCCCGGCGGACTTTCCAGCCGCCTCGATGAAAGCCAGCACCTTCTTCACCTTGTCCGCCGGATCGTCGGTGTAGGCGTCCTGGATGACGAAGGACAGGCCGTGACGGTTGCGGTAGTCATTCAGGTTGGCGCCCGTGTCCGGCCATTCGAACTTGGCCCCCTCGAACACCGACGCCCAGGTGTGGTTGTCGGGATTGGCGCTCCACGCGTTGTAGAGGCTCCCCTTCGCGAACATCTTCACCGGGGTGCAGGCGTCCGCCACCTCTTCATTCGTGTCGATCTCGTAACGACGCAGCACCACCAGCTTGCCGCGCAGCCCGGCCAGGGTGGGAATGGTGTTGTCGGCCCGGATGGGACTCAGATACAGGCGGCTCTGCTCGGCGCCGAAGGCGGTGCGCAGGATGTCCAGGACGCCGGCGTGGTAGTTGCTGAGTTCCCAGCGGTCGTACTTCAGTTGGACGATCAGCGTCTCCTGGCTGGATGCCGGCTTCACCAGGAAATCGTGGAACATCTTCGCGATGTCACCCAGGTAATAGCTGGTGTTGCCGCTGCCCCATGTCCCGCCGTGGATGATGCGCAGGCCGTTGGTGCTGCCGTCCATCCGCAGGTCGAAATAACGCACGCCCATGTCCAGCTGCTCGGGCACGGTCGCGTTCTGGGTCTTGCTGGGATAGTTGAGTTCGTGGGTCGCACTGTCGTGCGTGCCGGGGATGGTGATCTGATGCAGCATGCGGTCAGCGGCAAGCTGCGACATCCAGTTCAGGGCGGTGTAGGCCATGGTGGGCTCCGTTCGGGCGATCTGTCGGCTGACAGGGTCGGTCCATCAGTAGCAATGCCGGGGCGCCATTTATACCCGTTAAAAGGGCATATCTATGATGAGAGCATCCTTTAGATAGCGATGAATTGGCACCCCCGGGCGCCAGGGCCGGTGGCCCTTGCCCCAGCAACCCTTTCCATTGGAAAGTGCGGGCTTCGGCCGGGTTTCACTATTCCGCGGGGGAATGGCGCCAGGCCGGCGCGGGGGCGTGGATCATCATGGTGCGGGGATTACGGGCGGCGTTCCTGGTTCTTCTTCTGGCGTCGGGCCTGCCGGGCACAGCCGGGGCCAGCGGCTGGCTGACCGGGCGCAACATCATCGTGGCCAGCCCCGCCGATGACGGCGTCGTCGCCGTGGGCCGCACCATCCAGGTGGATGCGCCCGTGGCCGGCAGCGTCGTGCTGCTGGGCTCCACCGCCACCGTCAGCGGCACCGTGGCCGACAGCCTGTTCGTGCTGGCCGGCAGCACCACCCTGACCGGCCAGGTGGCGGGCGACGTGGTGCTGGTCGCCGGCTCCATCGACATGGAGAAGACCTCCGTCGTGTCGGGCGACGCCACCCTGCTGGGTGGGGACGTGACCTTGAGCGGCACGGTGGCCGGCGACGTGGCGGTGAAGGGCGGCAACCTGACCCTGGCCGGCACCGTCATGGGCGATGTGGACGCCAGTTCCGGCAAGCTGGCGCTGCTGCCCGGGGCCCGCATCATGGGCAACGTCACCTTCAGCGGCCCGCACGCGCTGGACGTGCCGGCCGGCGCCCACATCGAAGGCAAGGTCGAACACAAGGGCGAGTCCATGCACCGCTCCTCCCACGACGATGATGAGGATGAGGACAGCGCGCAGGACCGCCACGACCGGCGCGACAATCACCATGGCTGGCACATCTGGATGCCCTGGTTCGGCGGCATCGGCCTGATCAGCTTCGCCGTCGGCATGCTGCTGGTGGGCGGCGTGCTGTACGTCCTGTTCCCCGGCGTGGTCACCAATGTTGCCGCCGGCATCGCCGCACAGCCGGGGTCGGCGGCGGTCAAGGGGCTGGCCGTCCTGATCCTGGTCCCGCTGGTGGCGCTGTTGTGCCTGGTCACCATCATCGGCATCCCGGTCAGCCTGGTGCTGGGCTTTGCCTATGTGCTGCTGCTGATGGTGGCCATGCCGCTGGCGGGCTTCGCCCTGTCCGACCTGATGACCCAGCGGCGCGGCCCGCCGGTCAGCCCCGGGGACCGCATCCGCCGCTACGCCCTGACCGTGCTGGTGTTGAGCGTGGTGCAGGCCATTCCCCTGGCCGGCGGCCTGGTGAAGTTCGGCCTGCTGCTGCTGGGCCTGGGCGGCGCCACCACCCATCTGCGCCGCCGTGGGCCCGCCGCCGGTTATTGATGGATCGCGGAATCGTTGGCACAGGCTTGCGGCTGGCCCACGGCCAGCGCCTGCGCCTGCCGTAGCGCCAGCCCCTGGGCCAGGATGTCCGACAGGCGCACCCGGCCCAGCGCCGCCTCCAGCGCGGCGTTGGCCTGGTCCATCGCGTCCAGGATAGCCAGGTTGGCGGTATGCTCCACCGTGCAGTCCGCCCGCTCCGCCGACGGGCCCAGGGTGAAGACGGACGCCGTTTCCAGCGCGCGGTGGATATCCAGCAGGGTCACATCGGCCAGCGGGCGCAGCAGGCGCCAGCCACCGCGCGGCCCCTTCTCCGACGCCACGTAACCCCGGTCGCGCAAGGCCGCCATGGTCCGGCGCACCACCACCGGATTGGTGCCCAGCATACGGGCGATGGTGTCCGACGTGGCCGCCCCATCATGGCAGGCCATGTGCACCATCACATGCGCCATGCGCGCCAACCGCGAATCCCTGCTCACCCGACCTGATCCCTTCCCGAAGCCTTGGCCATTCCAAGGTAGCCGCGCCCCATCCCATTCGCAACAGACACTGTTTCATATCCCTTGACCGTTCACCAGGATTCGTAATAGTCAAAGTTACGATCTAATCTGGAGAGCGTTCCATGACCGGAAGTTACGACGTCATCATCGTGGGCGGCAGCTACGCCGGCCTGTCCGCCGCCCTGCAACTGGGCCGCGCCCGCCGCCGCGTCCTGGTCATCGATGCCGGCCAGCGCCGCAACCGCTTCGCCGACGCCTCACACGGCTTCCTGGGCCAGGACGGCGTGCTGCCCGGCCAGATCATCGCCACCGCGCGGGCGCAGCTGGCGCGCTACACCACCGTGACGGTGATGGAGGGCAAGGCCCTGGCGGCATCGCGCACGCAGGCCGGCTTCACCGTGGAGACCACCACCGGCACCGCCGCCAGCGCCCGGCTGATCCTCGCGTCAGGGGTGGAGGATGTGCTGCCCGAGGTGCCGGGCCTGGCGGCGCGCTGGGGCCGGCATGTGTTCCACTGCCCCTACTGCCATGGCTATGAGTTGAACCAGGGCCGCGTCGGCGTGCTGGCCACCGGGCCGTGGTCGCTGCACCACGCCCAGATGCTGCCCGACTGGGGCCCCACCACCCTGTTCCTGAACGGCGCGTTCGAGCCGGACGCCGATCAGTTGGCGGACCTGGAACGGCGCGGCGTGACGGTGGAGCGCACACCCGTCGCCGGCCTGTTCGATGAGGGCGCCGACCTCCGCCTGGCCGACGGACGCACCATCCCCCTGGCCGGCCTGTTCACCATGGCCCGCACCCGCATCACCAACCCGCTGGTGGTCCAGCTGGGTGTGGATGTCGAAACCGGGCCGCTGGGCGAATGGGTGCGGGTGGACGAGATGCAGCAGACCAACGTACCCGGACTGTTCGCCGGCGGGGATTTGTCGCGCATGATGGCATCGGTGGCGCTGGCGGTGTCCAGCGGCGCCATGGCCGGCGTGACCGCCCACCGGTCGCTGCTGTTCCCGGATTAAGCGAAGCGAATAGGCGGCGAGGCGGATGCCCCGCTGCCCTCAATACAACGGACGCTTGCCCGGCGGCCGGCGCGGCAGGGCGGTGTCCTGGCGCAGGGTGGCGTAGGCGCTGGCGATCCGCGCCGCCACGGCGGCGTTGTTCAGCAGCAGGGCGCGGTTGGCCACCAGGCTGGCGCCTTCCGTCAGCTGTTCCAGGCGAGACAGCAGGAAGGGCGTCAGCTCCTTGCCGCGCACGCCCTGGCCCTCGGCCTCGGCCACCGCCAGGCGGATGGCCTGTTCGATCGCCTCGGCGTCCAGCGCCGCCTCCTCCGGGATGGGAACGGCGATGATGGCGCCGCCGGTCAGGCCCAGGTGCCATTTGGCGCGCAGGATGCGGGCCACGTCCTCCGCCGAATCACAGCGCGCATCCACCGGCAGGGCGCAGTTGGCGGTGTAGAAGGCGGGGAAATGATCGGTGCCGTAGCCGATGACCGGCACGCCGCGCGTCTCCAGATATTCCAGGGTCTTGGGCAGGTCCAGGATGGCCTTGGCCCCGGCGCAGACCACCGCCACGTCGGTACGGGCCAGTTCCTCCAAGTCGGCGGAGATGTCCAGGGTGGTTTCCGCCCCCCGGTGCACGCCGCCGATGCCGCCGGTGGCGAAGACGCTGATGCCGGCCAGCCGCGCGCCGATCATGGTGGCCGACACGGTGGTGGCGCCATCGCCGCCCGCCGCCAGCACCAGGGGCAGGTCTCGGCGGCTGACCTTCCGGATGCCGCCGGCGGCCAGGCGCTGGAAATCCTCCGCCTCCAGGCCCACGCGGATACGGCCGTCCAGGATGGCGATGGTGGCCGGCACGGCACCGTGCGTGCGCACCGTTGCCTCCATCGCCTGGGCGGTTTCGATATTGGCGGGATAGGGCAGGCCGTGGCTGATCACCGTGGATTCCAGCGCCACCACCGCGCGCCCCGCCTTCACGGCGGCCGCGACCTCGGCCTTGATCACGCAATAGTCCAGCATGGCCACCCCCACTGTCGTGTGCCCTCAATCGCCGGGCGCCCGCATCCGCGGGCTTGGCTTCCTCAGTTTCCAGTCCGCTACGCTCCCCGGAAACCTCCGGCGGATGCGGTCGCATCCTACAGCGTCATGAGACACTGCCATTGAGCACGTCACAGCACCGACGCCAGCCGGCGGATCAGCTCGGCCGCCCCGGCCGCCGCCGCCTGGCAGAAAGCGGGGAAGTCCATGTGGCTGTCGGAACCGGCCAGATCGCTCAGGCTGCGTACCACCAGGTAGGGCACGCCCCAGCGCGTGGCGACCTGGGCCACCGACGCGCCCTCCATCTCCACCGCCTGGGCTGAGAAGGTGCGGAACAGCCGGTCGCGCGAGGTCTCGCAGTTCAGGAACTGGTCACCCGTCAGCACGGTTCCGAAATGGATGCCGGGCACCCGCGCCTGCCCGCCCGTGGCCGCCGCCGACAGGGCCGGCAGCGTCAGCCCGTCCAGGGCCGCGCGCGCCTTCGCCACCAGGGCGGCGTCCAGGTCATAGCCATGGACCTCGTCAAAGCCCGGCAGGGGCGGCACGCCCGGCTGGTAGACCTTCAGCTCCCCGTGCGCCAGCGCGCCGTAATCGTGCTGCACCAGGCGGGTCGCCACCACCACGTCGCCGATGGCCAATTCCGGATCCACGCCGCCGGCCACGCCGGAGAACAGCAGGGCGCGGCAGCCGAACACCTGCAACAGCAGGGTGGAGACGACGGCGGCGTTGACCTTGCCGATCCCGGCTTCCACCAGCACCACGTCGTGGCCATCCATCCGGCCGCGCTGGAAGGTGAAGCCGGCGATGTCCTGCACGCTGTCCGCCTGGAAATGCGCGCCGAAATGGGCGATTTCCTCAGGGATGGCGCAAATCAGGCCCAGCGGCCGCGTGGTCTCGGTCATGCTTCAAAGGTCCCCAATCAACCTGCGTATGTGCCGGCGACATCTGGTGAGCGCCGGGCCCGCCCCTCATATATCCTGACGCCATGCCGCCTGTCGCGCTCTTCCCCGATTCCGATCTTTTACCCGCCAACATCGCGGGCTGGTTCGCCCATCGCGGCTGGACGCCCCATCCCCACCAATTGGCGATGCTGGGTGCCGCCCGCCGGGGGGAACACACCCTGCTGATCGCACCCACCGGCGGCGGCAAGACGCTGGCGGGCTTCCTGCCCAGCCTGATCGACCTGTCGGAACGCCCGCGCGAAGGTTTGCACACCCTCTACATCTCCCCCCTCAAGGCGCTGGCGGTGGACATCGCCCGCAACCTGGAACAGCCGGTGGCGGAACTGCGCTTGCCCATCCGGGTGGAGACACGCACCGGCGACACGCCGGAGGCCAAGCGCCGCCGCCAGCGCGCCCACCCGCCGCAGATCCTGATGACCACGGTGGAAAGCCTGGCGCTGCTGCTGTCATATCCGGAGGCGGCCAAGCTGTTCGACACCCTGCGCACCATCATCGTGGATGAGTTGCACGCGCTCGCCGGTTCCAAGCGCGGCGACCTGCTGGCCCTGCACCTGGCGCGGCTGGGCAGCCTGGCGCCAAGCGCGCGGCGGGTCGGGCTGTCGGCCACGGTGGCGCACCCCAGGGCGCTGGCCGACTATCTGGCCCTGCCCGGCCACCCGCTGGCGGGCCCTAATCCAGTGAATATCGTGCGCGGCGCGCCCGGCGCCCCGGCGGAGGTCGGCACCCTGCTGACGCGGGAGATCCCCTGGGGCGGGCACATGGCGCTGCAGACCATGCCCGACGTGTACCAGCAGGTGAAGGCCTGCGGCACCACCCTGATCTTCGTCAACACCCGCGCCCAGGCGGAACTGGTATTCCAGGAACTGTGGCGGGTGAACACCGACGGCCTGCCCATCGCCTTGCACCACGGCAGCCTGTCCACCGAGCAGCGCCGCAAGGTGGAGGCGGCGATGGCCAAGGGCAGCCTGCGCGCCGTCGTCGCCACCAGCTCATTGGACCTGGGCATCGACTGGGCGGCGGTGGATCTGGTGGTGCAGATCGGCGCACCTAAGGGTGTCAGTCGTTTGCTGCAACGCATCGGCCGCGCCAATCACCGCATCGATTTGACCTCCCGCGCCCTGCTGGTGCCGGCCAACCGGTTCGAGGTGCTGGAGTGCAAGGCCGCCATCGACGCCGTGCGCGCCGGCACCCTGGACGGCGACCCGCCGCGCCCCGGCGGGCTGGAGGTGCTGGCCCAGCACATCGTCGGCACCGCCTGCGCCGGCCCGTTCGACGCCGACCATCTGTTCGCCGAGGTCGGCAGTTGCGCAGCCTACGCCGACCTCACGCGTGACCGCTTCGACCAGGTGATGGATTTCGTCGCCACCGGCGGCTACGCGCTGCGCGCCTATGAACGCTTCCAGCGCCTGCGCCGGCGGGAGGATGGTTTGTGGCAGCTGGCCAATTACCAGGTCGCCCGCCAATACCGCCTGAACGTCGGCACCATTGTGGAGGAGCCGACGATCAAGGTGCGCATGGCCAACGGCGGATCGATCGGCGACGTGGAGGAATATTTCATCCAGGGCCTGGTGCCGGGCGACACCTTCATCTTCGGCGGCCAACTGCTGCGCTTCGTGGGATTGCGCGACAACGTCGCCATCGTCGCCAAGGGCGGCCAGGGCCAGCCCAAGGTGCCGGTCTATGCCGGCGGCCGCCTGCCGCTGACCACCCACCTGGCCGACCGCGTGCGCGCGATGCTGTCAGACCCTGGGCAATGGGCCGATCTGCCGGCGGAGGTGGCGGAATGGCTGCGCATCCAGCGTTACGTCTCAAGCCTGCCCGACCGCGAAGGGCTGCTGGTGGAGACCTTCCCGCGCGGCGGCAAGCAGTTCCTGGTGGCCTACACCTTCGAGGGGCGCAACGCCCACCAGACCCTGGGCATGCTGCTGACCCGTCGCATGGAGCGCATGGGCCTGCACCCGCTGGGCTTCGTCGCCACCGACTATGTGCTGGCCATCTGGTCGCTGAATGCCCCCACCGACATGGACGCGCTGTTCGCCCAGGACATGCTGGGTGATGATTTGGAAGAATGGATGGACGAGTCCAGCATGCTGCGCCGGACCTTCCAGACCGTGGCCACCATCGCCGGCACCCTGGAACGCCGCCACCCGGGGGAGGAAAAAACCAAGCGCCAGATGACGGTCAGCGCCGATTTGATCTACGACGTGCTGCGCCGCCACGACCCCGGGCACCTGCTGTTGCAGGCGACGCGGGCCGAGGCGGCGGCGGGATTGACCGACATCCGCCGCCTGGCCGACATGCTGGCCCGGGTGAAGGGCCACATCCACCACCGGGCGCTGGACCGCATCTCCCCCCTGGCCGTGCCCGTGCTGCTGGAGATCGGACGCGTCATGGTGGGCGGCCGGGCGGACGAGGTGCTGTTGCAGGAGGCGGCCGAGGAACTGGCGGCGGAAGCCCTGCCCAAGACCGTGAAGCAGGGCCAGGGCCTGTTGCCTTTTTAGAAGTCCCCTCAAGCGCCGGGCGGGCCCATCCGGGCCCTGGGCTATCCTCGCATTCCAGTCCGCTCGCGCTCCCCGGAATGCTGCGGCGGCCACGGCCGTGGCCTTGTCGCTTCGCTCCGGGGGCGTGAAGGCAGGGGACGAGGTCGGCGGCCCAATCACCCTTGCGTGGACGGATGCTGGTTGTACGCGTCCATCACGCGGGTGGTGTAGACTAGGGCCGCACCGGCGCCGATGGCGATGGCGACGCTCAACGCCTCGGCGATCTCATCCTTGGTGGCGCCGTGGCGGATGGCGGCGTCGGTGTGGACGGTGATGCAGCCGTCGCACTTGGCGGTGACCGCCACCGCCAGCGCGATCAACTCCCGCGTCTTGGCGTCCAGATGGTTGGTCTGGTTGGGCGCGTTGCTGAGGGCGGCATAGCCCTTCACCGTATCGGGGGTGAGCTTGGAATACTCCCCCACGCCGGCCTTGATCTGCTGACGGTACTGGTTCCAATCGAGCATCATGGTGCTTGTCCTCTGCCTTCGGGGGTGGTGCCGTGCGGCCCGCCCGTGAACCGATGGGTCGAAGATAACGCCGGGACCCTGGACGAACCAGCGGCCGACGCCCATGTTTCCCCGCGCCGCCCAACACCAGCCCGAGGCCGGGGACCCTGTCGCGCATGAACGTCCGTTTCGGCACCGGTGATACCGGCGACCAGACCGCCCTGACGCTGAACGGGACGGAGGTGTTGGCCGATGCCAGCGGCGCCCTGTTATGGCGCGACCGCGGCCTGCTGGTGGTGGCCGACCTGCACCTGGAAAAGGGCAGCGCCTTCGCCGGCCGCGGCACCTTGCTGCCACCCTACGACACCGCCGCCACCCTGGCGCGGCTGGAGGCGGTGTGCCGACGGCTGGCGCCGCGCCGCGTGCTGTGCCTGGGCGACAGTTTCCACGACCGGCGCGCCGCCGACCGGCTGTCGGTCGAGGACGGGCGGCGGCTGGGCGCCCTGGTGGCGGGACACGACTGGCTGTGGGTGGCTGGCAACCACGACCCCGCCCCGCCGCCCGGCTGGGGCGGCCAGGTGGTGGCCGACTGGGTGGAAGGCCCCCTGGTGTTCCGGCATGAGGCGGTGGACGGCCAGGCAGCGGGGGAGGTCTCCGGCCATTTACCACCCCAAGGCCAGCGTGCCCACGCGGGCGCGCCGGGTGGGCGGACGGTGCTTCATCACCGACGGGATGCGATTGGTGCTGCCGGCCTTCGGCGCCTATACCGGCGGGCTGGACGTGCGCGACCCGGCGCTGCGCCGGCTGTTCCCCGGCACCTTCCGCATCGTGCTGCTGCACCGCGACCGGGGTTATGCCTTCCACTCGGCGCACATCGTGGGGGATGGCGAGGACGACGGAATTGGATGCCAGCGGCACGAGACCTGACTCGTGCCGCCGTAGGCTGCGACCGCAGCCGCCGCAGCTTTCCGGGGAGCGTGGCGGACTGGAAAGCGAGGACCAGCCAAGCTGGCGGATGCCGGCGCCCGGCGCATGAGGGGGAATTTGAAGAGCCCCAGAAAAGGAAACGGGCGGCCCGGGGATGGGGGAACCCGGGCCGCCCTTAGGTCGTCCGCCGAATGCGCTTTTGGGGGGTGCGCAACCAGGCCGGGATGGGGGGACCGGCGTACTGGATCACCAGCGGACAATGTTTGAGATAGGAAGCCCTCCGGCAAAAACAAGCACGCCAATACATCAGGATAGGGTTGGTAGTAGATTTCACTACCCGTGATCCGCCGGATGGACAGGCACGTATCTTTCGTCATAAGCGGTTCGTCCTGCGACCATCCGCCCAACATCCTGCCGGAACGCGCGGAAAGGCTTATGGAAAGGGCGACAGGGGCTGTTCTTCTTGGGCCCTATTGTACCGTTAACATGCGGCACGTCCGTTCAGCGCAATCCTGACCCTACCCGAATGCGCGTCTTTCCGCGCAGCCTGCTCAACCAAAGCCTGGGCCCCGCCTTCCATGACCACCGCCCCCATCATCGTCTGGTTCCGCCAGGATTTGCGCCTGGCCGACAATCCCGCGCTGGCCCATGCCCATGCCACCGGCCGGCCGATCGTGCCGCTGTACATCCTGGATGAGGCGGCGCCCGGCGCCTGGGCACCGGGTGGCGCCTCACGCTGGTGGCTGCACCACAGCCTGGCGGCGTTGGGCAACGCCTTGACCAAGGCCGGCTGCCCCCTGGTGTTGCGCCGGGGCCGGGCCGACGTGGTGTTGCACACCCTGATGCGAGAGGTCGGCGCCAGCGCCGTCGTCTGGAACCGGTGCTATGAGCCCCACGCCATCGCCCGCGACAGCGCGCTGAAGGCCGATCTGAAGGCGGAGGGCGTGGCGGTCGACAGCTTCAACGCCGCCCTACTGGCCGAACCCTGGACGGTCAAGACCAACGCCGGCGGCCCATTCAAGGTCTTCACCCCCTTCTGGAAATCGTTGCGCGCCAATCTGGCGCCACCCGACCTGGCGCCCACACCCAAAAGCCTGGCCGCCCCGCCCACCCCGCCGGACGGCGACAGCCTGTCCGACTGGGGCCTGCTGCCGACCAAGCCGGACTGGGCCGGCGGGATGCGCGATACCTGGACACCCGGCGAGGCCGGCGCCCACCGGCGGCTGGCGGACTTCCTGGCTGGCCCGGTGGCGGGCTACAGCGAGGGCCGCGACTATCCGGCCCAGCCCCGCACCTCACGCCTATCGCCCCACCTGCATTTCGGTGAACTCTCCCCCCGCCAGATCTGGGTGGCGGCGGAAGCGGCGGCCACGCCCGGGAACCGGGGTGAGGTCGACGCCTTCCAGCGCGAGCTGGGCTGGCGGGAATTCTGCCACCACCTGCTGTACCACTTCCCCGTCCTGCCGGAACGCCCCCTGAACCCGAAGTTCGAGGCCTTCGCCTGGGATCGCGACGACCGCCACCTGGCGGCGTGGCAGCGGGGCCGCACCGGCTATCCCATCGTCGATGCCGGCATGCGCGAACTGTGGGCCACCGGCTGGATGCACAACCGGGTGCGCATGGTGGTGGGGTCCTTCCTGGTGAAGCACCTGCTGCTGCCCTGGACGGCCGGCCAGGCCTGGTTCTGGGATACGCTGGTGGACGCGGACCTGGCCAACAACGCCGCCAGCTGGCAGTGGATCGCCGGCTGCGGCGCCGATGCCGCCCCCTATTTCCGGGTGTTCAACCCGGTGCTGCAGGGGGAGAAGTTCGACGCCCAAGCGGACTACGTCCGCCGCTGGGTCCCGGAACTGGCGGGCCTGCCCGACAGCCTGATCCACCAGCCGTGGACGGCCAGCACCCCGGTGCTCCGCGCGGCCGGCGTCACTCTGGGCCGCGACTATCCCCACCCCATCGTGGAACACAAGGCGGCGCGCCAGCGGGCGCTGGATACCTTCGCGCAGATCAAGGGTGATCCAAACGAGGACGACAATACGTAATGACTTGGCGTTAGACTGGCGCCGTTGGATTTTTGGGTTTGGGAATCGCAGGCATGAAGATCGCCGTCATCGGCGCCGGCATTACCGGCATGAGCTGCGCCTGGCTGCTGGCCCGGCAGGGGCACGACATCACCCTGTTCGAACAGAACGGCTATCTGGGCGGGCATTCCAACACGGTGATGGTGCCGGGCCGCGACGCCCACCCCCTGCCGGTGGACACGGGCTTCATCGTCTACAACGCCGCGACATACCCCAACCTGGTGGCGCTGTTCGATTATCTGGACGTGCCGACCCAGGCGTCGGAGATGTCGTTCGCCGTCAGCCTGGACCGGGGCAAGCTGGAATATTCCGGCACCAACCTGGCCGGCATGTTCGCACAGAAGCGCAACCTGCTGTCGCCCACCTATCACCTGATGCTGCGCGATATCCTGCGCTTCTACAAGACGGCCCCGGCCCTGCTGGACCAGCCGTCGGCCGCCGGCCTGACGCTGGGGGAATATCTGGTGGCGCAGCGCTACGGCCACCGCTTCATCTACGACCATCTGCTGCCCATGGGGGCGGCCATCTGGTCCTCCACCATCGGGGAGATGCTGTCCTTCCCGGTGCAGAGCTTCGTGCGCTTCTTCTGCAACCACGGCCTGCTGAAGCTGAAGGAACGGCCGCAGTGGCGCACCGTGACGGGCGGCAGCCGCGCCTATGTGGAACGCCTGACCCGGTCGCTGGACGGGCATTTCCACGTCAACCGCGCCATCTCCGCCATCCGTCGCAGCGCCGGCGGCGTGCACATGCAGGATTCCCAGGGCGGCATCACCAGTTTTGAGCAAGTGGTGGTGGCGACCCACGCCGACCAGGCGCTGGCCCTGCTGACCGACCCGTCGGAGGAGGAGCGCCGCGTCCTGGGCGCCTTCCGTTACCAGATGAACCGGGCGGTGCTGCACCGTGACCCGCAGCTGATGCCCCGCCGCGCCAAGGCCTGGTCCAGCTGGAACTATACCGCCCATTCCACGCGGGAACGCGACGCCAAGGTGTCCGTCACCTATTGGATGAACATGTTGCAGGGACTGGACAAGCGGGTACCCCTGTTCGTTACCCTGAACCCCATCGCCGAACCCAGGCCGTCCCTGAAGGTGCGGGAGTTCATCTACGACCACCCGCTGTTCGACCTGGGTGCGGTCACCGCGCAGCAGGATCTGGGCCTGATCCAGGGCGTGCGCCGTACCTGGTTCTGCGGCGCCTATTGCGGCTATGGCTTCCACGAGGATGGGCTGTCGGCCGGGTTGGCGGTGGCGGAATCGCTGGGCGGCCAGCGGCCCTGGCACGTGGCCGATGCCAGCCCCGCCGGCCGCAACGCCCGCCCGCGCGGCACCCACCTGGCCGCCACCGGCTAAGCCGTGCTAGCCTGAACCCATGTCGTTGATCCTGAACGCGCGCGGCATTCCGCGAATTACCAACCCGGCCTGACGACAGGCCGGGCGTTGGCGTTCGGGTTCAATCAGGGCGCCCCCAACGGGGCCGGCCCTTCGGCATCAGGAAATCACCCATGTCCCATCCCCCTGTGCTGCACCTGGTGTGCGGCAAGATCGCGGCCGGCAAATCGACGCTGACGGCCCAGTTGGCGACCGCCCCCGCCACCGTGCTGGTGGCGGAAGACCATTGGCTGGCCCGGCTCTACCCCGATGAGATCCGAGAGATCGCCGACTATGTGCGCTGTTCCGCCCGGCTGCGGCAGGTGATGGGCCCGCATGTCATCGACCTGTTGCGGGCCGGCCTGTCGGTGGTGCTGGATTTCCCCGCCAACACAGTAGGCTTGCGTGCCTGGATGCGCGGCCTGATCGACCAGGCCGGCAGCGATCACACCCTGCATTATCTGGACGTGCCGGACGCGGTCTGCCGCCAGCGGCTGCGCGCCCGCAACGCGGCCGGCGGCCATGACTTCGCCGCCACCGACGCGGAGTACGACGCCATCACCAGCTACTTCACACCACCGACGGAAGAGGAAGGCTTCGTCGTGCGGGTGCACCGGCCCGATATCAGCGGCATGAGGTCTGGCCTCATGCCGCTGTAGGCGCCGACCGGCGCCGCCGCAGACTTCCGGGGAGCCGAAGGCGGACTGGAAGTCGAGGATGAGCCCAGCGGCCGGATGGCCGCGCCCGGCGCTTGAGGGAATTCTTGATCAATCCACCAGGAAGTCCGCGATGACGGTCCCAAGGTCGGGCTTGGTCACCGCACTCATGTGGTCGCCGGGGATCTCGGCGTAGCGGCCCCCGGGCAAACGGTCGGCCAGATCCTGGGCGGAACCGTTGTCCCGGTCCTGCGCGCCGGATGTGACCAGCACCGGCAGGGTCAGACCGGCCAGCACGTCGGCCGGCGTGTCCACGAAGGTTTCCAGGATGTGCAGCAGGGCGACGGGGTCGCCGCCCACCGTCTTCAGGAAAGCCTCCGCCATCCATTCGGGCGAACCGCGCTCGAAGGTGCCCAGGTTGGTCAGGATGTGGCGGAAGTGCGCCCCCCGGCCGGCGGTGTGCAGGATGCCCTCCAGCCCCATGCCGGCCAGGATGGCGCGGCCCGGCGTGGCGCCACGGGCCAGCATGCGCATGGTGGTGCGCCCGCCCAGGGAATAGCCGCCCAGATCATAGTCGGTCAGGCCCAGATGGGCCACCAGCGCCAGGCCGTCGTCGGCCAGCACATCGGACGGGTAGGCCGACGCCTCGTGCGGCTTGGCGCTGTCGCCGTGGGCGCGCAGGTCCGGCATGATGACACGGTAGCCGGCCGCCGCGATCTTGGCCGCGTGGCCGTACTTCAGCCAGTTGACGGTGGCGGTGGAGAAATAGCCATGGATCAGCACCAGCGGCCGGCCCTGCCCCACCTCGCGATAGGCCAGCCGCGCGCCGCCGTGGCCCTGGAAATACTGGACGGGAATGTCGGAAAAGGCAGGCGTGGCCACGGGGCAAGGCTCCAGCGTCGGGATGCGGGGTGCCCAGGCTACAGCCCTGCCGGGCCGCGATGGAAACCTTTCTTCAGGCCTGGCGGAACAGCGCCTTGCGCATGCCCCAGGCGGCCAGCTGGGTGCCGCACGCCATGGTCATCAGCCGGGGCCCCTGGCGCCGGTACCCCATGGCCTCATAAAACCCGACCGCATTCATGGAAGAGGTCAGGTGCAGGCCGCCCGCCCCCCGGCTCCACGCCACATCCTCGACCGCCGTCAACAACAACCGGCCGGTGCCCTTGGCCGCCACCGGGTCGACATAGACGGCGCGCACCTCCGCACTGTAGAGCGCGGCGAAACCCACGACGCGGCCGGCCATGTCGGCCACCACCACGTGCTCCCCCCAGTCGGTCATGGCGGCGCGGTAGTCCGCCGCCTCCCGACCACCCAGCAGGGCCATCAGCTGTTCCGGCGAATAATGCCCGGCACAGAAGGCGTGGACGGAGCGGATATGGACCTGGCGGATGCCCTCGGCATCGGCGGCGTCGGCCGGGCGGATCGCGGGCAAAGGCGCGTCGGCAGGTGGGGTTCTGACGCTCGACCGGTACATGCCGCCCAATTCGACCCTTCTTCGGAATTCCGCGCCCCCCAGGGGGACAGCGCTCACAAACGGCGCGCGCGGTTCTTTCAACTATATCGCGGTAAAGATGTGCATCAAGCCGCCATGCGCCATGGCGTCACCGATGGCACCACCGGGACACGCACATCCGCTATTTTGGCGGTCCAGCGGCAGGAAGGAATGCGGAATCGCGCGATACCGTTGCAATAGGGCAAAGGCCGGCGGATGGCTTGACCACCCATGCCCTAGACTCGGGGGAAGAGGCGCACCCCAAACGCAACGGGCTCGGGGCTTCCATCCGCCGCCCATCCCGCTATCCTGGAAACCGACATCGCAACCACCCTGGCCTCACCCCCTTGAACACCGCTCTCGCCCCTGCCCCTTTCCTGCACCCCGATGAACCGCCGGCCGTCACGGTGGTGAACCCGGGGGGTGCCGCCCCCGTGGTGCTGCTGTGTGAGCACGCGTCCAACCGCGTGCCGGCCCGCCTGGGCACCCTGGGCGTGGCGGCGGGGGACATGCGCCGCCACATCGCCTGGGACATCGGGGCGGAGGCGGTGACCCGCGCCCTGGCGCGGCGGCTGGACGCGCCGGCGGTGGTGGCGGGTTATTCGCGCCTGGTGGTGGATTTGAACCGACCGCTAGACAGCCCCACCCTGATGCCGGCGGTCAGCGACGGCACGCCCATCCTGGCCAACCAGTCCCTGCACGACGGCGACCGCCAGGCGCGGCTGGACGCCCTGTTCCATCCCTTCCATGCCGCCGCGAACGCGCTGGTGGCGGCCAAGCGGGATGGGGCCCAAGTGCCGGCCATCATCTCCGTCCACAGCTTCACGCCGGTCATGGATGGCGTCCAGCGGCCCTGGCACCTGGGGATCCTGTGGGACCAGGACGGGCGCCTGCCCCTGCCGCTGCTGGACAGCCTGCGCGGCCTGCCGGGCGTGGTGGTGGGCGACAACGTCCCCTACTCAGGCCGCGACGGCCACGGCTATACCTTGCAGACCCATTCCAGCGCCCCCGGCCTGCCCGGCGTGCTGATCGAGGTGCGGCAGGATCTGATCGGCGACGCCGACGGCGCGGAACACTGGGCGGGTGTGCTGGCCGACGCCCTTGGACAGCTGATCGGCCGGCCCGATATACACCATGTGCTGAACGCCCCTTGAGGACCCCATCCCATGATCCCCGACATCGACGACGCCACCCGCGTGGAACTTGAGGCCGCGGCCTTCCGCCGGCTGGTGGCCCACCTGCGCGAACGCACCGACGTGCAGAACATCGACCTGATGAACCTGGCCGGCTTCTGCCGCAATTGCCTGTCCAAATGGTACCGCGCCGCCGCCAATGAGCAGGGCGTCGAACTGGACTACGAAGGCGCGCGCGAGATCGTCTACGGCATGCCGTATGAGGACTTCAAACGCCTGCACCAGCGCGAGGCGACGGCCGAACAGCAGGCCGCCTTCGAGCGTGCCAAGCCCCAGGACTGACGCGCCAGCGGATTAACCGTCACCGGCGCTTGCCAGATCCGGGCGGGCGCGGGTAAGGTCGCGCCCTCACCATAGACCACCCCCTAGAATGAAGAGGCATTCCCCATGTCGGACGCCCCGGTAACGGATGTTGGCGGCATCGCCGGCGAACGCCTGCGCTCCATCATCGAGCGCATCGAGCGCCTGGAAGAGGACAAGAAGGGCATCGCGGACGATATCAAGGACATCTACGCGGAAGCCAAGGGCACCGGGTTCGAGACCAAGGTGATCCGCGCGATCATCCGCCTGCGGAAGATGGAAAAGAACGACCGTCAGGAGCAGGACGCCCTGCTGGAACTCTACAAGTCCGCCCTGGGCATGGAGTAAGGGCCGGCGCGACCAGCGCCACCCTTGAGCCGCAGGAGAAGGCCGGGCCGCCCCGACGGGCGCCCGGCCTTTTTCTTATGGGGTGGCATCCGGCTTGAAGCCAATCTCCGCCTTGTCGGCGTCGTACAGCACGGCCGCGTGCTGATAGGCCAGCACCCCAGTCAGGATGCCGGGCGCGCCATCCGCCCCGGACAGGTCCGTGCGGCTGGCAGCGTCGGCCCCGGCGGCATAAGGCAGGCGGACCACGCCGGCACCGCTGCCGATGGTCAGCACCGCAGGCCCGCTGTCGCCCTGGCCCCGAAGCGCGGCATGGCCCAGGGGCATCACCCCCACGGCGCCACTGTCCACCACCACCGGCGCACAGACGGGCGCGCCGTCGCCCACGGCGATACAGCCGGGCACGGCGTCGTTCATACCGCCACCCCGGCCGCGCATGGCCGGATCCAGCGGGAAACGAACGTAGCTCGCCACCTCATCCTCCGTTGGGTTCAGGACCAGACGGCCCATGATCCGCCCGGCCCGGGGCACATCAATGACCCAGCGGTGGGCCAGCAGGGTCAGGGGATTGGGCAGCGGTGGATGCCCGCCCGGCTGGGGTAGCGACACGCCGATGATGGCGACGAAACCGACCTGGGGGAAACCATCGCCACCGATGCGGTAGTCGGCCTGGGACAGGGCGCGGGCCGGACAGTCCGGTCGGGCGGCGACGCAGCCGACATGTCCCACCCATTGCACCGGCATGGAAGCCGTGAGACCACCGAGCATGACCGACGCCGCCCGCATCGGCCCCAACAATTGCACCCCGCTGCCGTAGGCGGCCTGCATGGGCACCCCCTCGCCGGCGCCATCAGGACCCGCCAGCAGGTGCAAGCCGAAGGACCCGCTGTCCAGCATGGCCTGAACTTCGCGCCCGTCCACCGTCACCGGGACGGAATAACGCGGCGCGCCGTCCGGCAACACCGTCAGGGTGACGGGCACCTCGACCCGCGCATCAGCGTCCGCCAGCGCGGGTGTCGATATCGCCAAAAACAGAAGGGTCGCATGCCGCTTCATCCCCACCCCCGTCGCCATTTTTCATGGCCTTACCATTGGGGTAGAAGTCGGGATCTGGCTAGGGGAGGTGCTTCACTTCGCCGCCGCCGTGCGCTTGGATCAAGGCCCGGCGCCCTTCAAGGCAACCGGGTTTCCAGATCCCCCCGTCCCGAACCCACCCGCACCGTCGTGGCGATGCCTGAACACATCGCATGCACCATCAACTCCGTAAGGTCAGAAAGGCCATCCGATGGAATGCTGACCATTTGGGGATGGAATATGGCTGTGGTGTCGGCCGGGCGATCAATTAAGGCGACGATGCCAGGCCGCCTCAATCAAACCGGTAGGTGTCCATGGCCAGCGCGCTCAGTTGCACGCTGGCGTGCAGGCGGCGGCCGGGGACGCCGGGGGTGCCAGCGCCCACGGCGGCGAACAGGGGCAGCAGGTGTTCGTCGCGCGGATGGTTCTGGCGGGCGAAGGGCGCGCGGTTCCGGTAGTCGTCCAGCGCCGTGACGTCGGCGCCGCTGATCTTGTCGTGGATCCAGGTCTGAAAGGCGGCGGCCCAGGGCGCCACCTCATCCGTCCCCTCCCAATTCAGGGCGCGCAGATTGTGGGTGAGGGAGCCGGAGGCGACGATCAGCACGCCCTGGTCGCGCAAGGGCCGCAGGGCGGCGCCCAGGCGACGGTGATAGGCCGCGTCCTGCTGCGGCTGGATGGACAGTTGCACCACGGGGATGTCGGCCTCCGGGAACATCAGGATCAGGGGCACCCAGGCGCCATGGTCCAGCCCGCGTTCCTGCCCGCCCGTCACCGTGATGCCGGCCGCGGCCAGGGCGGCCAAGGCCTGGCGTCCCACCTCCGGCGCGCCGGGAGCAGGATACTGCATCTCAAACAGCGCGCGGGGGAAGCCGCCGAAATCATGGATGGTTTCCGGGGCCGTGGCCGTCGAGGTGGTGGGCGTCCCCGTTTCCCAATGGGCCGACAGCACCAGGATGGCCCGGGGGGTGCCGGCCGCCCGGATCTCCGCCCCCAACCCCATCAGGAAACGCCGCGCGGCGCTGTCCTCCAGCGCGATCATGGGCGACCCGTGGGAAATGAAATAGGCTGGCTGGCGGACGGGGGTGGACATGAGGAAACCTTAGCTGGGCATTGATCATCCCAACATGGCCCCGGCATCGTCATTTGCCAAATCACTGATCATCAACATCATCATTCATGATAATGATGATTCATGGATCTCACCCGCATCGACCTGAACCTGCTGCACGTGTTCGACGCCCTGTACCGGGAGCGGCAGGTGACGCGCGCCGGCCGGGCGCTGGGCCTGTCGCAATCGGCGGTCAGCAACGCCCTGGCCCGGCTGCGAGGGCACTTGCAGGACGAGTTGTTCATCCGCACGCCCGACGGCATGGTGCCCACCGCCGTGGCCGACGCGGTGGCCGCCCCCCTGCAAGGCGCCCTGGAACAGGTGCGGGCGGCCTTGGCGGCCAGCCGGCCCTTCCAGCCGGGTACCGCCTGCAGCGATTTCACCATCGGCCTGTCCGACCATGCCGAGTTCGTGCTGGCCCCGCCCCTGGTGGCGGCCATGCGGGCCGAGGCGCTGGGCCTGTCGCTGGTGCTGCGCCATGCCGACAAGGACACCGCCCTACCGGGGCTGGAGCAAGGGCAACTGGACCTGGCGCTGGGCATGCTGCCCGACCCGCCGGCGCACATGACGCGGCAGATGCTGGTGCGTGACGGCCTGGCGGTACTGATGCGGCCGGGGCACCCGGCGCAGGATGCCGAATGGGGGCTGGAGGCGTATCTCGCCCATTCCCATCTGCTGGTTTCCGCCACCGCGGCGCGGGTGGGGGCGGTGGATCGACTGTTGGAGGCCATCGGGCGGCGGCGCACCCTGGCGGTGGTGGCCTCACACCTGCTGGCGGCCGCCCCCATGCTGCGCGACAGCGACCTGTTGTGCACCATGTCGGCCCGCGTGGCCCATCCGCTGGCGGCGGCCTTCGGCCTGGTGGTGCGCGCCCTGCCGCTGGATGTGGGCGACATGCGGCTGGGCATGCGCCTGTCCATGGTCTGGCACCGCCGGCTGGATGGCCACCCCGCCCATGCCTGGCTGCGCCGCCGGGTGGCAGAGGTGGCGCGCGCCCTGCCGCCCATTCCGGAAGTGCCCGAACTTGCCGGCAACCCAGCCGCTTGACCTGCCTCATTGGCCCCCGGGGGCCCGCGATGTAAAGTGCGCGCCTCGATTCCCCCTATCCGGTGTACCCGCCTTGGCCCGAGCCGAACTTTTTCCTGGACGACATCTGGTACTTCGCGCTCAGCAGCGGCACGCTGCCGGCCGGCACCATGAAGACCATGACCCTGCTGGGCCAGCCCGTGCTGTTCGGCCGCACCAAGGAGGGCGTGGTGTTCGCGCTGCGCGACATCTGCCCCCACCGCGGCATCCCGCTGTCCTGCGGCCGGTTCGACGGGACGGAGGTGGAGTGCTGCTACCACGGCTGGCGCTTCGACCAGCACGGCAAGTGCACCGACATCCCCTCGCTGGTGCCGGACCAGGATTTCGACCTGGACCGCATCAAGGTGCGCAAGTACCCGGTGCGGGAGATGAGCGGCAACATCTGGGTGTGGATGGGCACGGGTGAGCCCGACCAGGAACCGCCGCAGCCACCGGGCCTGCCGGTGGACAAGCAACCCGACATGCTGATGACCATGGATTTCCCCTGCCACCTGGACCATGCGGTGGTGGGCCTGATGGACCCGGCGCACGGCCCCTTCGTCCACCAGAACTGGTTCTGGCGCAGCCCGAAATCCATCCATGCCAAGCAGAAGGCGTTCGGCCCCGGCCCCTTCGGCTTCGTGATGAAAAAGCACCGGCCGTCCAGCAACTCCCGCGCCTACACCATCCTGGGCGGCGTGCCGGAGACGGAGATCGCCTTCCGCCTGCCCGGCATCCGCACGGAGACGATCGAAGCCGGCCAGAACCGGGTGTGGAACCTGACGGCGGTGACGCCGCTGGACGACAACAACACCCGCATCACCAACATGTTCTATTGGACCATGCCCTGGGCCAGCCTGCTGAAGCCCATCTTCAAGCCCATCGCCAAACACTTCCTGGGCCAGGACCGCACCGCCGTGGTGATGCAGCAGGAAGGCCTGCGCCACAACCCGACCCTGATGCTGATCAAGGACGCCGACACCCAGGCGCGCTGGTACTATCAGCTGAAGAATGAGTTCCGCCGCGCGCGGGACGAGGCGCGGCCGTTCGAAAACCCGGTGAAGGACGTCGTGCTGCGCTGGCGCAGCTGATCCCCTGTTCCGCTATAGTCATGGCCGTACCCGCTTGAGACCAAGAGGACCGGCCATGACCGCCCCCGCATCCGACCCCGCCCTGGGCGCCCTGCCCACCTGGGACCTGTCCGACCTGTTTGAGGCCCCGGACAGCCCCGCCTTGGCGGCCGAACTGGACCGGGTGGAGCGTGAGGCCCAGGCCTTCCACCAGCGCTACGCCGCCAAGCTGCCCGGCCTGTCGGGCCGCGAGCTGGGCCTGGCCATCGCCACGTATGAGGCGCTGGACGAGGCGCTGACCCGGGTCATGAGTTACGCCGGCCTGCTGTACGCTGGCGACCAGAGCGACGGCGCCATCGCCCGCTTCTACCAATCCATGCAGGAACGGGTGACGGGCATTTCCGTCAACCTGCTGTTCTTCACCCTGGAACTGAACCAGTTGGAGGACCGGGACCTGGCCGCCAAGCTGAAGGCGCCGGAGGCCCAGCGCTATGCCGCCTGGCTGCGCGACGTGCGCATCTACCGCCCCCACCAGCTGTCGGATGAGGTGGAGCGGTTCCTGCATGAGAAGGCGGTGGTGGGCCGCAACGCCTGGACCCGCCTGTTCGATGAGACCATGGCATCGTTGCGCTTTCGAATCGAGGACCGCGA
This sequence comes from Azospirillaceae bacterium, assembly GCA_028283825.1. NCBI lineage: Bacteria > Pseudomonadati > Pseudomonadota > Alphaproteobacteria > Rhodospirillales > Azospirillaceae > Azospirillaceae bacterium. The sequence continues at coordinate 1,182,240 of JAPWJW010000003.1, forward strand.
CCTGACCTCGGCGGAGGCGCTGAACCTGCTGTCCAGCCCGGACGCGACCGTGCGCCGGGCGGCGGCGGTGGAGATCGGCGCCGTGCTGGGCCGCAATGGCCGTCTGTTCACCCTGATCACCAACACGCTCGCCAAGGACAAGGAGATCGAGGACAAGTGGCGGCGCTACGACCAGCCGTGGTCGGCCCGCAACCTGTCCAACCGGGTGGAGGATGGGGTGGTGGAGGCGCTGGTGGGCGCCGTGCGCGACAGCTATCCCGCCCTGTCCCACCGCTATTACAAACTGAAGGCCAAGTGGTTCGGCGCCGAGTCGCTGGACTACTGGGACCGCAACGCCCCCCTGCCCGACGTGGCCGAACCCACCATCCCGTGGCAGGAGGCACGCGACATCGTGCTGTCCTCGTACGCGCGCTTCAGTCCGGACCTGGCGAACGTGGGCCGGCGCTTCTTCGACCATGCCTGGATCGACGCCCCAGCGCGACCGGGCAAGAACCCCGGCGCCTTCGCCCACCCCGTCGTGCCCAGCGTCCATCCCTATCTGCTGGTCAACTACATGGGCAAGACGCGGGACGTCATGACCCTGGCGCACGAGCTGGGTCACGGCGTGCACCAGGTGCTGGCCGGCGCCCAAGGCCACCTGCAATCGGAAACGCCGCTGACCCTGGCGGAGACCGCCAGCGTGTTCGGGGAGATGCTGACCTTCCGCGGCCTGCTGGCGCAGGAGACCGACCCCGCCCGCCGCCGCGCCCTGCTGGCCGGCAAGGTGGAGGACATGCTGAACACCGTCGTGCGCCAGACCGCCTTTTACGATTTCGAGCGCCGGGTACATAGCGAGCGCCGCCAGGGCGAACTGTCGGAGGAACGGCTGGGCCAGCTATGGCTGGACGTGCAGACGGAAAGCCTGGGCCCGGCGTTGCGATTCGATGCGGGTTACGCGACCTACTGGTCCTACATCCCGCACTTCATCCATTCGCCCTTCTACGTCTACGCCTATGCCTTCGGCGATTGCCTGGTGAACAGCCTGTACGCCGCGTACGAGGAGGCCGCCGCCCATAATGGCGCCGACGCCTTCGCCCGCCGCTACCTGGACATGCTGGCGGCCGGCGGCACCAAGCGGCATAAGGAGCTGCTGGCGCCCTTCGGCCTGGACGCCACCGACCCGGCCTTCTGGCACAAGGGCCTGGCTATGCTAAAGAGCTTCATCGACGAGTTGGAAGCGCTGGGGTGATTCTTACAATGTTCCCTCAGGCGCCGGGCGCCGGCATCCGCCGGCTGGGCTTTTCCTCGATTTCCGGTCCGCCGACGGCTCCCCGGAAATCTGCGGCGGCTGCGGTCGCAGCCTACAGCGGCATGAGGCGAAACCTCACGCCGCTGCTATAAGATCATTATCCGAGTCGGGGCCGGGGGCGGCATTGACTCGGGCGTGTTCTGGTTGATTGGGGCAAGTATCAACGACATGACGCATCTTTCCATTCACTTGGCGCTTCCCCTGCTGGCGGCGCTGCTGGTTTCCGGCACCGCCACGGCTGCCGCGCCCGCCAAGCATCCGCCCGCCAAGGCGGCGCCGGCCAAGCCGAAGGACGTCAACGGCTGGGGCCTGGTGACCTGGGGCATGACGCACAAGCAGGTGCTGACCGCCTATCCCAAGGCGCACGAGTACGAACTGGGCACGCCGCCGCACGTCCGCTACCTGTTCGGGCTGGAAAGCCTGCGCCTGGCCGGCTGCACCTACGCTGTGGACTTCGAGATGAAGCGCAACGCCCTGCGTCGCGTGACCCTGTACGGGCAAGAGGCGTCCAAGGAATGCGGCGAGGGCATCGACGCCCTGCTGGTCAAGCAATTGGGCGCCCCGGCCGAGCGGGCGAAAGCCAAGGACAACCTGTCGGCGGAAGCCGTCTGGAAGGCCGGCCGCACCCACGTGACCCTGCGCCGGGGCCTGGGCGCCGCCGCCAAGAAGGCACCGCCGGTGGTGGAGTACACGCCGAAATAAACCGTGCGCAGTCCGCACATAGCAAAAGGGCGGCCCCGATGGGACCGCCCTTTTTCATGTCGCTGTGCGTCCGATCCGGTGGATCAGTGCAGCTTGCCCGGCAGTTCGGCGATGGCGGATTCGATCATCGCGTCGCTGCGGGTCTTGTCAATGGACTTGGCCAGCAGCGATTCGGTGGCGGCCAGCGCCACATCGACCGCCAGGCTGCGCACCTGCTGCAGGGCGGTGGCTTCGGCCTGGGCGATCTTTTCCAGGGCCTGGGCCTCGCGGCGCTTCAAGGTCGCCTCCAGGTCGGCTTCCGCGTGCTGGCGGATGCGGTCGGCCTCTTCACGGGCCGACGCGATGATGGTCGTCGGCTTCCTTCAGGGCATCGCGCTGCTTCTTCTGATAGGCGGTCAGGGCCGCCTCGGCATCCTGGCGCAGCTTCTGCGCGGTCTCGATCTCCAGGCGGATCTTCTCCGCCCGGGCGTCCAGGCTGCGGGCCAGGGCACCCAGGCCACCCTTCCAGATGACCAGCGCGAAGAAGATGACGAAGGCGACGAGGACCCAAAATTCGGCGTCTTGCGGATTGAACATCACGCATGCTCCTTCAGGGCGGCATCGACGGCGCCATCGACGTTGCCCTGCTCGGGCTCAACGCCCGCCAGCTTGGCGACGGCGGCGGAGGCCGCCTCGGCGGCCAGGGTGCGAACGTTGGACAGGGCGGTCTGCTTCTGGCCTTCGATCCGCGCCTCGGCTTCCTTCTGCTTGACCGCCAGGCCGGCGGCCACGTCGGCCGTGCGCTTGGCGGCCGCGGCATCGGCCGTGGCGGCGGTCTCATTCAGCAGCTTGTGGGCATCGGCCCGGGCCTCGGCCACCGCCTTTTCATAGGCGGCGACGATGGCGTCGGTCTCGGCCTTCAGCTGGACGGCCTTGTCCAGGTCGCCGGAAATCTTGGCTTCGCGGGCTTCCAGGACGGCGCCGACACGGGGCAGACCGACCTTGGACACCAGCACGTAGAGGGCGCCAAAGGTGACGACCAGCCAGAAAATCTGGCTCGCGAACGTCTTGGTGTTGAGCTGGGGCAAGCCCTTTTCGTCGTGCTCGCCCACCTCCTGCCCCACGCTGGGCTCGGCCTGGACGGTATCACCACCCGACTGCGCGAACACCGGCGTGCCGCCCAGGTTCACCGCCAGGACGGCGGCGACGGCAAGGCCCTTGAGCCAGACCATGAGCCTTGGATTCACCATGGAAGATCACCTTGGATTACGAGGTCGCCCGGACCTGGAAACAGAACCTGGAATGGCTCAGCCGGAACAGCGGCCGGACATGGGATCAGGGGCGGTGACCGGCAAACCGGCCCCGCCCCATCACTCATACCCAAACGCGACGCCCGCCCCCGAAGGGCCAGCCGTCACGGCCGTTCCATCAAGCCGGTATCAGGCTTAGGCGAACAGGATCAGGAAGGCGATCAGCAGCGCGAACAGCGCCACGGCTTCGGTCAGCGCGAAGCCCAGAATGCCGATCGGGAACACCGAACCACGGGCGGCCGGGTTGCGGCCAACGGCGGCGATCAGGTTGGCGAAGATGTTGCCGATGCCGATGCCGACACCAGCCAGGGCGAACATGGCCAAACCGGCGCCGATGAACTTAGCGGCTTGCGGATCCATAGTAGACTTCCTTTGTGATGGAACGGTTGAAAGGGGAAGACAGGCCCCACGGGAACGACGCGGGAATACCGGGCTTAGTGCAGCTCGATGGCGTCGCGGATGTAGAGGCAGGTCAGGATGGTGAACACGTACGCCTGCAGGAAGGCGACCATGATTTCAAAGCCGATCAGCGCCACGTTGATGACGATGGGCAGGATGCCAGCCAGCCAGCCGATGGTGCCCAATGCTGCGATCATGGTGACGGTGAAACCGGCGAACACCTTCAGCATGGTGTGGCCCGCCATCATGTTGGCGAACAGTCGGATGGACAGGCTGACCGGACGCATCAGGTAGGAGATGATCTCGATCGGGATCAGGATGGGCGCCAGGATGATCGGCGCGCCGGAGGGGAAGAAGAAGCTGAAGAAGTGGAAGCCGTGGCGGAACAGCGCCAGCAGCGTCACGAAAATGAAGACGATGGCCGCCAGGGCGAAGGTGACGATGATGTGGCTGGTGAAGGTGAAGAAGCCGGGGATCATGCCGATCATGTTGCCGAACAGCACGAAGGCGAACACCGAGAACACCAGCGGGAAATAGCGGCGCGCCTCTTCGCCGGCGTTGTCCCGCACCATGCCCGATACGAATTGGTACAGCAGTTCCGCCACGGACTGCAGCCGGCCGGGGACCAGCGCGCGCGAGGCGGTGCCGATGGTCAGCAGGCCCGTGACAAGCACGGCCGCGATCACCATGTAGAGGGCGGAGTTGGTGAAGGAGACATCGTGCCCGGCGAGATGCAGCGGAACGATCTGCTCGATGCGAAACTGATGCAGCGGATCAGTGGCCACTATTCCCCTCGCCTTCATCCTTTGCCGGGGGCGGCGAAGCACCACCCCCTTGGCCGGCGTCCTCAGGACGCCTGTATCCCACCGCGTATCCCATGCCGTTGACGGCACGGTACACATTCAACATTCCGGCCGCCGACCCCAGGAGGAACATGACGATCAGTCCCCAGGGAGCAGAGCCCAGCCAGCGATCGATCAGCATGCCGCCACCGACCCCGACCACCAACGCCGCGACAAGCTCTGCCCCGATGCGAAACGCGATGCCGTACCAACCATTCCCCGCCTCATCCTTCCGGTCACCGGTGGATGAAGGGGCATGGGTGGCCCGTCGCGCCTGCGCCAAGCGGGCTTCAAGCTCTTCCAAGGAAGGCGGGGGTGTCTGGTCCGTCAAGGTCTAAACCCCTGGAGGTATGCCCCTTCCGCCGCAATGGAGTCGCCGCCATGCGAAAGCGGCGGCACCATACGGGGCAGCCCACCCCCTGTCAAGTCGCAAAAGTACAGTGCCAAGTATATGATTCTAAAGGACTATTTTACCGCCCCGCGTGGCACGCACAGGGGCGATGCCGCAGCCTCAGCCACCACTGTGTCCGCCACCCTGCGTAGCACCCCCGGCCATGCCCGGTTCAGCCCCCGGCGCCAGCACCACGGCATCCACCGCCAGCGGCGCTGCGGCCTTGAAGCGCAAGGTCAAATGGACGCGCTCCCCCACCGACAACGGGCGTGTCAGGCCCATCAGCATGATGTGCGCGCCCTCCGGTTTCAGGGTCACGTCGCCCCCCGCCGGCAGGGCCACGCCATCGGCCAGGGGCCGCATGCGGGCGATGCCGTCCACAACCTCTGCCATGTGGATTTGCGCCATCTTAGCGACGTCCGTCTCCACAGCCACCAGGCGGTCAGCGGCGCCTGTGTTGCGCAGGGTGACGAAGGCGACGCCGGCATGGGCGCCGCGGATGGTGGGACGGGACCAGGCCGCCACCGCCTGGATGGATGAGGCGGGCGCCGGCGCCTCTTGCGCTGAGGCCGGCAGCGCCACGGGCAAGGCGGCCAGGACCAGGATCGCCGCCGTGCGGAGTCGCTTCAAGGACATGGGTTCTCCCCTTTTCAGGATGTTATTTGGCGGGGCCGGCGGCTATGGCCTCACGGATGCCCTTCACCATATCCTCCGCCGTCGTGCCGCGGGCGAAGATGGTGGCCAGGCGGTTGTTCGGGTCCATGAGGTAGACGTAGGTCGAGTGATCCATGAGGTAGTTTTCCGGATCATCGCCATTGACCTTGGCGGCATAGACCCGCCAGGCGCGGATGGCCCCCTGCACCTGGGCAGGCGTGCCGGTCAGCCCCACCATGCGGGGATGGAACTGGGCGACGTAGTCCGACAGCTGCTGCGGCGTGTCGCGCCCGGGATCGACGCTGACGAACAGCGGCTGCACCTTGTCGGCGTCGGGACCCAGTTGGTCCATGGCCTGGGCCATGACCTGCAGTTCCGTGGGGCAGATGTCCGGGCAGAAGGTGTAGCCGAAGAACATCAGGCGCCAGGACCCGTCGTAGGTCTTTTCCGTCACCGCCTTGCCCGACTGGTCCACCAGGGCGAAGGGGCCGCCCACCGCCACGCCGGGCACGATGCGGCCCCCCGTACCGCCGGCCGGCGCGCCGCCCGTGCTGCTGGCGCTGGACGCCGGCCGCGACGACGGCGGCGCCCCCAGCCACCAGCCCACCAGGGCGGCGAGGATGAGCGCCGGCACCACGGCCAGCAGCAGGCGGATCAGACGTTTCTTGGCCATGGATGGGGAATGCCCGCGCAACGGGAAGAAGGGGTCGGCGCCTAAGGTAACGCGCCTGCCCCGGCATTCCTATGGTCCTTCCGGCGGGTCTGGCCGGCCACAAAAAAAGGGCGGGCGGCACCCATCGGCACCGCCCGCCCGTCTTCCCAGCGTTATCGGGAACTACAAGACATTCAGCATGCTGGCCACCAGTGGGTGACGCACGATGTCCTTCTCGTTCAGGCGCACCACGGCGATGCCCTCCACCGGTTCCAGCCGGCGGGCGATGTCGGACAGGCCGGACAAGCCGTTCAGCAGGTCCGACTGGTCCGGGTCGCCGGTCAGCACCATGGTGGAATGCCAGCCCAGGCGGGTCAGCAGCATCTTGATCTGGCCGTAGGTGCAGTTCTGCGCCTCATCAATCACCACGAAGGCGTTGTTCAGGGTGCGGCCGCGCATGAAGCCCACCGGCGCGATCTCGATGGTGCCCTCGGCCATCAGGGTGCGCAGACGCTTGCCGCCCAGGCGGTCGTTCAGCGCGTCATAGAGCGGGCGCAGGAAGGGGGCCATCTTCTCCCCCATGTCGCCCGGCAGGTAACCGATGCTCTCCCCCGCCTCGATCGCCGGGCGGGACAGGATGATGCGATCGACGGTCCCGGCCTCCAACGCCTCCACCGCGCTGGTGATGGCGAGATAGGTCTTGCCCGTGCCGGCCGGCCCCAGGGCCAGCGCCAGATTGTGGGACTGTATCGCCTCCATCAGCACCTTCTGATTGGGGCTCTGGGGTTTGACCTTGCGCACATAGCTCTGGTCCCGCCGTTCCTCGATGGGGTCCCAGGTGCCGGTGCGCACGGGCGCGGCATCGGGGAAAAGCGGGCGGACCTTGTTGTCCGAGGTGGAGCCACCGGAAGTCACCTTCACTGGACGCTTGGCCATGTCTGTCTCCTCAGTCACACCGGTTTGCGCCGCCGGCGGGACCGCCGGCGGTCAAGGTTACTAGGCAGGCAGGAACCGCGTGCCGCGGCGACAGCCGGGCACGAAAAAACCGCATCCCCCGGTGTGGGGCATGCGGTTTGGGATGGGCCATCGCGGGCGACGCTGCGGACTGTCCCGATCCGGGCAATCCCGATGCGGGGCGTCCCGATCCGGGGACGCCAAGTCCCGGCAGTGCGTCGTGGCGAAGGGGCGATGGCGGCTGGGCGGGGGTCAACGGCATCGGGTGCGTCAGGGGGACTTGATCCCCCCGGTGGTCAATCGGCAGCGAAGGCAGCAGCGCGCAGATTGGCAAATCCCCGACCCGTCATTCTGGAGTGACGACCCTGGCAGGCACTTTACCGCAGGTGCGAGCGTCTGTCAGCAGGCTTGGGGTGGTACACCGAATATTCACACTATATATAGTGGCTAGGTCGCTCGAGTCGGAAAGCCGCAATCACGGCCGACGCCCGTACCCCGAGTCGCCGGAGGCGGCCTGCCCCTTCGGGATAAGCCCGGCGCGCGCATCACCCGGGGCTTCATCACGCGACAGCCAAAACCCGCCCGCGATTCAAGCGCCTGGGCCCCCGGGGCCGAAGGACACCGTGTGCGACGCAAGACAGCCACCTCCCCCCGAAGGTGCACTTAGACTCAATAAATATTGTGTGCGCCGGCGGTTTCCGCTCAAAATATGGATCTGAGGATTCCCTTGACGCCTGTACCCTATCTGGTCTTGAAACGCGCTTTCGACGGGTTCGGCACGGGCGTGGCCCCCTTCTTCAGAAGGTGGCCGCCTTATCATAGGGCCCTCTGCCCTCCTCGGGCGACCATCGTCCCCCACGTCCGTCCCCGCCGGGGCGTGGCCGGGGGCATCCGGTCGGTGGTGGGGCTTCGAGGCCAAGGGTTACACCCGGGGGTTCCCCCGGGGATTTTGAGGGGTCAGGGGCGAGATGAGCAACCAGGTGGCATTCCGCGACGCACCATTCCAGCTGCGCGGCAGCAACTTCACCATGATGGTGCTGAAGGTCTCGGACCCGCACGCCCAGAACTTTTTCTTCGCGCTGTCGGACAAGGTGCGCCAGGCGCCCAATTTTTTCCGCAATGCGCCGGTAGTGCTGGACCTGGATGATCTTCCGCCGGGCCAGGGTTTTGATTTTGAGAATTTCTGCGACCTGCTGCGCACCTTGGGCCTGATCGCCGTGGGCCTGCAGGGCGGCACCCGCGAACAGCAGGAGGCGGCGCTGGCCGTGGGCCTGGCCGTGTTCCCGCAAGGGCGCGCCGCGGCCGAGGCGCCGGCGGCCCAACCGGCCGCACCGCGGCCGGTGGCCGTGGCCGACGCGCCCGCCCCGGCGGTGACGGCGGCACCGGCGCACGACCTGCCCTACCAGAAGGCCACGCTGCTGGTGCGGGAGAATGTGCGGTCCGGCCGGCAGCTGTACGCCCAGGGCGGCGACCTGGTGGTGATCGGGTCGGTGTCGCCCGGGGCCGAGCTGGTGGCCGACGGCAACATCCACGTCTACGGCTCGCTGCGCGGCCGCGCCCTGGCCGGCATGGCCGGCGACCGCAACGCCCGTATCTTCTGCCAAAGCCTGGAGGCGGAGATGGTCTCCATCGCCGGGCTGTACCGTGTCAGCGAGGATCTGGAGAAATCCGTCCTGCGCCGCCAGGTCCAGATCTACCTGGACCAGGGTTTCCTTCACATCGATCCGGTCACCGTCTGACGCACGGCCGGTTTTCCCAGTAACCTTCTTTTCCAAGGGAGACGTTCTTGGCCAAGATCATCGTCATGACATCGGGCAAGGGCGGCGTCGGCAAGACCACCTCATCCGCCGCCTTCGGCACCGGCCTGGCCTTGCGGGGTTTCAAGACCTGCATCATCGATTTCGACGTGGGCCTGCGCAACCTGGACCTGATCATGGGGTGCGAACGCCGCGTCGTGTTCGACTTCATCAACGTCATCAACGGCGAAGCCCGTCTGAACCAGGCGTTGATCAAGGACAAGCGGGTGGAGAACCTGTACATCCTCCCCACCTCGCAGACCCGCGACAAGGACGCCCTGACGCCGGAAGGCGTCGAGAAGATCCTGAACGAACTCAAGAAAGAGTTCGACTACATCATCTGCGACAGCCCGGCCGGCATCGAGCGCGGCGCCCTGATGGCGCTGTACTTCGCCGACCACGCCATCATCGTCACCAACCCGGAGGTCTCCTCCGTCCGCGACAGCGACCGCATCCTGGGTGTCATCCAGGCCAAGTCGCGCCGCGCCGAGAAGGGCGAGGACCCGGTGCAGGAGCACCTGCTGGTCACCCGCTATGATGCGGAGCGGGTGGAAAAGGGCGAGATGCTGAAGGTCGAGGACGTGCTGGACATCCTGGCCATCCCGCTGCTGGGCATCATCCCGGAAAGCCCCGCCGTGCTGCGCGCCAGCAACGTCGGCATGCCCGTGGTGCTGGACGACAAGTCCAACGCCGGCCAGGCCTACGCCGACGCCGTCGGCCGCTTCCTGGGCGAGAAGATCGAGCAGCGCTTCGTCAAGGTGGAGAAGAAGGGCTTCTTCGACCGGCTACTGCGGAGGACCGCATGAGCATTTTCAGCCTATTCCGCGCGCCCAAGAAGGCGTCCGGGGCCGACCAGGCCAAGGAACGCCTGCAAATCGTGCTGGCCCATGAGCGGGCCGGCCGCGACAGCCCGGACTTCCTGCCCCAGCTGCAGAAAGAGCTGCTGGACGTCATCAAGAAGTACGTCTCGATCGACGACGACAAGGTGGCGGTGAAGCTGGACCGGGCCAGCGGCTGTTCCATGCTGGAGGTCAACGTGGAACTGCCGGCGCCGGCCAAGGGCACGCCCCGATCCGGAGCGGCGCCGGCCAAGGTCGCGAGCGCTTAGTTCAGGCGTTCCCTCAGTCGCCGGGCGCCAGCATCCGCTGGCTTGGCGATCCTCGCTTCCCAGTCCGCCTACGGCTCCCCAGGAAGCTCCGGCGGACGCGGTCGCGTCCTATAGCGGCACGAGGCAAAAGCTCGTGCCGCTGGTTTTCAGTCCTTTAGGCAAGGGCCGGTCCTATCGGGGCCGGCCTTCGTCGTTTCAGGCGGCGTCCGCCTGCACCGCCTGCTGGCGCAGCTTGGCGGCCATCGCCGTGGCCTGGGCATCGTCGAAACCGTCCAGCGCCTCCAGCACCAGGTCGCGCAGGCCCGCGTGGCGGGCGGCGCGGCGCAGGGCCACCAGGCCGTCGCCGTCGACGCCGACATGGTCCATGACGGAGGCCAGCGCCGCCACCGTCTCGCGCGTCGGCGCCGCCGTCACCAGTTGCGCCAGATCCCCCCGTACCGTGGGCCGGCCCAGCCGCCCCAGGGCGATGACGGCGCCCGCCGCCACCGCCCGGTCCGGATCGGCGCGCAGCTTTTCCAACGTGTCGATCACCGGGAATTCCGCCTGCCGCACACAGCCGCAGGCCGCCGCCCGCGCGGCGGCGTCGCTGCTGCCCAGCAGGCGCAGCAGCACCTTGCGGTCCAGCGCCACCTCCAGCCGCACGGCGGCGGCCAGCGCCGCCGTCAGCACCGGGCCGGACAGGGCCTTGTCCGCCAGCACGCTCAACACCAGGGCGTTGGCCTGCGGCCCGCCGATGGCGGCCAGCGCGTCCAGCACCGCCACCGGTTCGCGGCCCGCGAGGCCATAGCCCGCCAGGCGCCGCAGCCGGGCCCCCAGCAGCGGCACCGCCGCCGCCAGCCGGCGTTGCCCCGCCTCCGCCATCAGCGCACACGCGGCGCGCAGGGGCGCATCCGGCAGCCGGGCCAGCAGGCCCGCATCATCCAGGTCGGCCGGTGCGGGTTCACGGGGACGCAAGGGGGTGGGAGCCAGCACGGCGGGCGCGGACACGGCGGGCGCGCCGAACAGATCCATCTGGTTTCGCGGTTCCACCACGGCCGTAGCCTTGGGGCCGCGCGATTTGGAAGTCCGTGCCATTCCGTCCCCGCCCGATCAAGAACAATATGGGAACAAATATAGGCAGGAACGAAAACGGCCGTCAATCCACCATCCGCAGCGGAATGAAGGAACCGCTCAAGCCTTGGGCCGCTTTTCCGCGAAGGTGTGTTCCGGCCCGGGGAAGCGGCGGGCGCGGACGTCGTCGGCATAGGCCTGGACGGCGCTGTCCACCTGGGCCGCCAGGTCGGCGTAGCGCTTGACGAACTTGGGCGTGAAGTCGGCGAATAGGCCCAGCATGTCGTCCGACACCAGCACCTGGCCGTCGCAGGCGGCACTGGCGCCGATGCCGATGGTGACCACGGGCACCAGCTCCGTCACCTGGCGGGCCAACGGTTCCACCACGCCCTCGATCACCAGGGAGAAGGCGCCGGCCTCGGCCACGGCGCGGGCATCGCCCAGGATCTTGGCCTGCTCCGCCTCGCCCCGCCCACGGGCGCGATAGCCGCCCAGGACGTTGACGGCCTGCGGCGTCAGACCGACATGGCCCATGACGGGAATGCCCCGGCGCACCAGGAAGTCGATGGTGGGGGCCATCTCCTCCCCCCCTTCCAGCTTCACGGCGGTGGCACCGGTTTCCGCCAGGATGCGGGCGGCGACGCGGAAGGCCTGTTCCGGGCTTTCCTGGTAGCTGCCGAAGGGCAGGTCCACCACCACGGCCGCGTGGGACGACCCGCGCACCACGGCCGCACCGTGGGCCACCATCATGTCGACGGTGACGCCCAGGGTGCTGGGCAGGCCGTACAGCACCATGCCCAGGCTGTCACCCACCAGCAGCACGTCGCAGTGCGGGTCGAGCAGCCGCGCCATGGGGGCGGTGTAGGCGGTCAGGCAGACGACCGGCGTGGCCCCCTTGCGGGCGGCGATATCCGGAACACTGAGGCGTTTGGCGGCGGTGGTCGCGCTCATCCCTGGGTTCATCCCTTTATCGAGGGGGAAGGCTAGGGCGCAGATCCCTACACCAATCCGGCGGTTTTATACCAGTGGCCTTTGATCGTGACCGGTCAAAGGCCCCCTCAATTGCCGGGCGCCGACATCCGTCGGCTTGGGGCTTCCTCGCTGCGCCCTGCGGTGCTCCCTCCGGCGGACGCGGTCGCGTCCTACAGCGGCACGAGTCGGGCTCTCGAGCCGCTGGCATTGCCAAGGGATGCCGATTGGAAAGGGCGGCCGATGCGCAACGCGCAACGGGCCCGCGCGCCGCTCGTCGTTCCCAATAAACTTCGGTATGTTAACATTTTTGCCCTTCGGATCATGTCCCTGCCGCCGGCACGGGACCTTCAAGGACGGTGCATGCAGTCGGCAGTGGAAGCGAGCAAGGGCAGATGGCGATCGCCGGCGGTGGACCACCCGCCCAGCGTGCCCGTTTCCGGCGGATTCTGGCGCAAGCTGCTGGCCTTCTCCGGCCCGGGATATCTGGTGGCCGTGGGTTACATGGACCCTGGCAACTGGGCGACGGACATCGCCGGCGGTTCCCGCTACGGCTACGCGCTGCTGTCGGTCGTGCTGCTGTCCAGCCTGATGGCCATGCTGTTGCAGGCGCTGTCGGTGCGCCTGGGCATCGCCAGCGGCCGCGACCTGGCGCAACTGTGCCGCGACCGCTACGGCCGCCGCACCGCCCTGGCGCTATGGGCGCTGTGCGAGGTCGCCATCGTCGCCTGCGACATCGCGGAGGTCATCGGCTCCGCCATCGCGCTGAAGCTGCTGTTCCATATACCGCTGATCGTGGGCGCGCTGATCACCGCCTTCGACAGCCTGCTGATCCTGGCCTTGCAGAACCGGGGCGTGCGCCGGCTGGAGGCGTTCATCCTGGGCCTGATCATCCTGATCGGCCTTTGCTTCCTGGCGGAGGTGGCGTTCAGCCGGCCGGGCGTGGTGGCGGTGTTGGCGGGTTTCATCCCCACCAGCGACCTGCTGACCGACCCGGGGCGCCTCTACGTGGCCGTGGGCATCCTGGGCGCCACGGTCATGCCCCACAACCTGTACCTCCATTCCTCGGTCGTGCGCACCCGCGCCTTCGTGCGCGATGAGGCGGGCCAGCGCGAGGCCATCCGCTTCGCCACGGTGGACAGCACCGTGGCCCTGTTCGTCGCCTTCTTCATCAACGCCGCCATCCTGATCCTGGCGGCGTCCGCCTTCCACGGCCAGGCGGTGGTGGAGGATATCGAGGAGGCCTACCGCCTGCTGGCGCCCATCCTGGGCGCGCCGCTGGCCAGCATCCTGTTCGCCATCGCCCTGCTGGCGGCGGGCCAGAACTCCACCGTCACCGCCACGCTGGCGGGCCAGGTGGTGATGGAGGGTTTCCTGAAATGGCGCCTGCGGCCGGTGTGGCGCCGGCTGATCACCCGCCTGCTGGCCCTGGTGCCCACCCTGGCGGTGCTGGCCATCGCCGGCGAGGGGGCGGCCAACAGCCTGCTGATCTTCACCCAGGTGGTGCTGAGCCTGCAGTTGCCCTTCGCCGTCGTGCCCCTGGTCGCCTTCTGCGGCGACCGCCGGGTGATGGGGCCGCTGGCTGCACCCCGCTGGCTGCTGGTCCCCGCCTGGGGCGTGGCCGGCATCATCCTGGTGCTGAACGGTGTGCTGATCGCGCAGAGTTTTTAGAGCGGAACGCGATCAGGTGGAATCACCTGATCGCGTTCCGCTCTATCATCAACAGGTTAAGAACAAGATGGGATCACTCATGATCCCATCTTGTTCTATCTAATACGCGGGGCATTTGAACGTGACCGCTCAAATGCCCCCGGCAACGTCACGCAAGCGTAACGACCACCTTGCCCTTGGCACGGCCGGTTTCGATGTAAGCGAACGCTTCGTTGAGTTGCTCGAACGGATAGGTCCGATCTACGACGGGGCGGATCGTACCGTCTTCGATGAGTCTGGCTATCCGGGTGAGTTGCGCGCCGTCGGCATGCATAAAGAGAAAGCTGTAATCGACGCCGGCACGCTTCGCCTTGCGCCGAATGCCGGCGCTCAGCAGCCGCAGGACGAGGCGGAGCATCCGGTTCAGCCCCCGCGCCTTTGCGAAAGCCGGGTCGGGCGGCCCAGAGATCGAGATCAGCTTGCCGCCGGGCTTAAGCACCTTGAGCGACCTTTCCAGCGTCGTGGCGTCGAGGCTGTTCAGGACGATGTCGTAGCCCGACAGCAGCGACGAAAAATCCTGTGTCCGGTAGTCGATCACGACATCCGCGCCGAGCGAACGGACGAGATCGGCATTGGCGGCGCTCGCCGTGGTGGCGACGTGCGCGCCGAGATGTTTGGCGAGTTGGATCGCAATCGTGCCGACACCGCCCGAGCCGGCGTGGATCAGCACTTTCTGCCCGATCTTTACCCCGGCAACCTCAACCAGCACCTGCCAGGCGGTGAGCGCGACGAGTGGCACCGACGCCGCCTCGGCGGACGAAAGGTTCGCGGGCGCGAACGCCAGATCGGCGGCCTTGACCGCGACGCGTTCCGCGAATGCGCCGATTTGCCCGTCCCGTGGTCGCCCATAGACAGCGTCGCCTGGTTTGAACTGTCGGACGTTTGCGCCGACCTGGACGACGGTGCCGGCCAGATCGTGACCCAACACCAGCGGGAGCTTGTAGGGCAGGATCAGCTTGAACTCACCGTTGCGGAGCTTCGCGTCGAGCAAGTTGAGGCCGGCGGCCTTAATATCGACCAGCACGTCATCGGGGCCGATTACGGGTTCGGACCGACCACCCAGGCGCAGTATCTGCGTCTTGCCGTAGCGGTCGAGGACATAGGCCTTCATAATTTTCTTTCTTCGATTGGACTGTCCTCGCCGCGCGTCTGGAAACAGGCTCATGGCTGACGAACGATCAGCGCGAGCGAAATGGCCAGTCGAGGCTGTTGGAGCGGGCTGACATCGCCGGCCCGCCCCATGGCGTGATGTCAGCCCGCCAGCGTCGGATAGTCGGTGTAGCCCTTGGCGCCACCGCCATAGAGAGTGGTCGGATCGAGCGGGTTCAGCGCAACGCCGGTTTTCAGCCGCTCGACCAGATCCGGATTGGCGATGAACCGGCGCCCGAAGGCGAACAGATCGGCCTTACCCGCCGCCAATTGCCCTTGCGCGAGCGTCAGATCGAAGCCGTTATTGGCGATGAAGGTCCGGCTGAAGCGTTGGCGCAGCGCGGCATAGTCGAACGGCGCCACGTCGCGCGGTCCGCCGGTCGCACCTTCGACGACATGGATATAGGCGATGCCGAGGGCGTCGAGCTTTTCGACGACATGATTGAACAGCGGCTGTTCATCAGCCGAGATCACGGTGCCGCTGGCGGGCGAGACCGGCGAAAGGCGCACGCCGGTACGGTCCGCGCCAATCTGCCCGGCGACGGCCGACGCCACCTCGACCAGCAGGCGCGCCCGGTTTTCGATCGAGCCGCCATAGGCGTCGGTGCGCACGTTCGACGATTCGCGCAGGAATTGGTCGAGCAGATAGCCGTTCGCGCCATGTACCTCGACGCCGTCGAAGCCGGCCTCGATTGCATTGGCGGCCGCCTTGCGGAAATCCTCGACGATGCCGGCGATCTCATCCAGCGTCAGCGCGCGGGGCTCGGACACGTCGGCGAAGCCGTTGTTGACGAAGGTCTTGGTCTTCGCCCGGATCGCCGACGGCGCGACCGGGGCCTGTCCGTCTCGCAGATCGACATGGCTGATGCGGCCGACATGCCAGAGTTGGACGAAGATGCGCCCACCTTTGGCATGGACCGCGTCGGTCACCCTGCGCCAGCCGGCGATCTGCCCGGACGTGTAGAGGCCGGGCGTGTCCTGATACCCCTGCGCATCCTTGGAGATCTGCGTCGCCTCCGTGATGATGAGGCCGGCGCTGGCGCGCTGCGAATAATATTCCGCCGCGAATTCGCCCGGGACGAGACCCGCGCCCGCGCGGTTGCGGGTCAGCGGCGCCATGACGATGCGGTTGGAGAGCGTGATGCCGCCCAGTTCATAGGTGTCGAAAAGTGTCGTGTCGCTCATGAATCGATGTTCCTGTCTGTCGGATCAAAAGGACGGTGCTGACCGAGGTCAGTCCTTCGCCAGATAGCGTTGGGCAGGGTGGGACTGGCGGAATCCGGGGATCATCGCCTGACGCGCCGCCTCGAATGCCGCCCATTGCGCCTCGTCCTGAAGCGGTGGGATGGTCACGCCCTCACGCCGGTCGAAACCGACGAGCGCCGCATCAACGAGGTCAGTGACCTCCATGACGCCTTCCATAGCGTTCACGTCGATCCCGGCATGCCCCCAGATCTCGGTGCGTGTCGCGGCGGGCAGCACTGCCTGCACATAGACGCCAAGCGGCCCGAGCTGGAGGCTCAGCGCCTGCGACAAGTGCAGGACGAAGGCTTTGGTCGCGCCATAGACCGGCATGCCGAACTCCGGTGCCAGCCCGACCACTGAGCCGATATTAACGATCGCGCCTTCACCCGCCTTGGCCAAACGCGGCGCGATCGCGTTGGCCAGTCGCACGAGCGCTGTCGTGTTGAGCGTCACAAGGCGATCGATATCGTCCGTCGCCTGCTCGATGAAGCCGCCGCCGAGGCTGGCGCCCGCATTGTTGACCAGGATGCCGATCCGTTCGTCCTCGCGTAGCCGCGCCTCCACCGCCAGCCGCTGCCCGGCATCAGCAAGGTCGGCAGGAACGATTTCGACCGCAACGCCCGCTTCCTTGCGTAGCTGCGCGGCCAGAGCTTCAAGACGCGCGACGTTACGCGCGACCAGCAGAAGGTCATGCCCGCGCCGGGCGAAACGTTCCGCATAACCCGCGCCGATGCCTGTGGAGGCGCCGGTGACGAGAACACTTGGCTTTGACCCCATGGCATTGCCCTTTCGATGGATTCAACATATATTCATGACATCTATCATCAATAAAAACACATATGATGATCATCATGAAAATGTCAATGGCATCCGGAGCGGTTTGAGATGAAGGTCACCAAGGAGCAGATGGCTCGCAACCGCGCCCGCATCCTCGATGAGGCGGGGCGGTTGTTCCGGGAACGGGGCTTCGCAGCGGTAAGCGTCGCCGAGGTCATGAAGGCCGCAGGGCTGACGCACGGCGGCTTCTATGGCCATTTCAGGTCCAAGGATGATCTTATCGCGCAGGTCATCGCCAACGCCTCGGGCTATGGTGAGTCCAAGGTCGATGATCTTTGTGCCTTCATCGATCAGTATCTTTCGACCGCCCATCGCGACCGTGCCGATGCCGGCTGCCCAACCGCGGCCTTTGCGGGCCTCATGCGTGACCAAGCACCGGAGGCGCGCGCGGCGCTGGCGCGGAAGTTGGGTGGACAGATCGACAGGTTCGCCGCCGGCATGCCCGGCAACACGCCGGACGAGCGCCGCCGCGCCGCGATCGGAAGCTTTTCCGCGATGGTGGGCGCGCTGGTGCTGGCCCGCGCGATCGATGATCCGGCCCTGTCGGGCGAATTGCTTAATCAGACCCGCGCCTGGATAGCCGACGACACGCCACCCGACCGTCACACACCCGATCAGACGAGACGCGCGGCCTATTCTTGATCCCCTGAAGGGCCGGCGCGCCTACGGTGTCATGAGGCACTTGATGGCGCCGGTTCGCTGTTCACCAGGGCCGCCAGCGCCTGGGCCACCTCATCCACCGGATCGCGCCAGTCGCCCAGCCGGCTTTGCCGGAACAGCCGCGCCGTCGGGTACCAGGGGCTGTCGGCGCGGCCCAGCATCCAGCGCCAGTCGGGCGTGGCCGACACCAGGATCCAGACCGGCTTGCCCATGGCGCCGGCCAGGTGGGCGACGGAGGTGTCGACGGTGATGACCAGGTCCAGCTGGGCGATGGCCCCCGCCGTCTCCGCATAATCCCCCAGGCGGCCGGACAGGTTGCTGATGCCGCCCGGCGGCCCGTTGCGCACATAGTGCGCGTCACCGGCCCGTTTCCCCACCTGCAGGCTGTACCAGCGCACCCCCGGCACCCGCCACAGCGGCGCCAGCGTGTCGATGCCGCCCAGCGAGCGGAAATTGTCGCCCTTGTGTTCCGGGTTGCCGGCCCAGACGATGCCCACCCGGGGGCCCGGCGGCGCGTCCGCGAACAGGGCCGACCAGCCCGCCAGGGCGTCCGGCGGCGGCGCCAGATAGGGGATGGCGGCCGGCACGTTCTCCAGCGTCGTGCCCAGCAGGCCGGGCAGGCTGAGCAGGGCGGCATGGGCGTCCGCCGCCTCAAACCGGTCGTCGCCCACGATCATGCGGTCCAGGCCCTCCAGGCCGGCGAACAGCCGGGCCAGCGGCGGGGGCACGGTCATGACGATGCGGGCCGGGGCCCGGCCCGCCGGCCAGTGGCGCCGGTCGACATAGCGGCAGAACTGGATCAGGTCGCCCATGCCCTGCTCGGCATGCACCATCAGGGTGCGGCCGCCCAGATCCTCGCCCCGCCACGGCGGCGCCGGAAACACGTCCCAGGGCTTGGGCTTGTGCCCGGCATGCAGCCGCCAGTCGAAATGATGCCAGCCCGGTGTCAGGCGGCCGGCCAGCAGGTGGGCGATGCCCAGGTTGACATGGGCGTCCACCATGTCCGGCTTCAGCGCCAGCGCGTCCTGCGCCGCGGCCACCGCCGCCGGCAGATCGCCGGCGATGATGTGGACGGCGGCGCGCAGGTTGCGGGCGTCCGTGCTCTGGGGCTCCACCGCCAGCACCCGGTCGCAGGCTTCCAGCGCCTCCGCCAGCCGGGCCAAATCCTTCAGCGCCACCGCCAGGCACAGCCGCGCCGGCACGCAATCGGGCTTCAGCGCCAGGGCCGCGCGGCAGATGGTGACCGCCGCCGCGTGGCGCCGTTGCGCCTGCCGCACATTGGCGAGGCAGACATGGGCGTCCGCCGAATCCGGCCGCCGGTCGATGATGGCCTGGGCCAGATCGTCGGCCTCCTCCACCTCCCCCCGGTCGATCAAAGGCCCCATCAGCGCCGTGTAGACATCGACCATGTCGGGGTCCAGCGCCAGCGCGCGGCGGCCCGCGTCCAGCGCCGCGTCCTCCTCCCCCACCGCGCGGAGCGCCATGGCCAGGTTGGCCTCCGCCACCGCCAGGGTGGGATCCAGCGTCACCGCGTGGCGCAGCGCCGCCACGGCGTCGGCCGGCTGTCCATCCGCCTGGTGGGCCATGCCCAGGTTGCACCAATAGCCACCGTTGCCGGGGCTGAGGTCGATGGCCCGGCGATAGGCCGCCATGGCCTCCACCAGCCGCCCCAGGCCGCGCAGCGCGTTGCCCAGGTTGGCATGGGCGTCGGCATAGCCGGACGCCTGGTCCAGCGCCCGGCGGTAACAATCGGCGGCCTCGGCCCAGCGGCCGGCGGCGAAATGGGCGTTGCCCTCGCCGTTCAGCGCCGCCGCCCGTGCCAGCCGCGCCTCGGCCAGCCGGCGCAGACCTTCTTCCGCCGCCGGCAGCCCCGGCTGCAAGCCCAGCGCCCGGCGGAAGGTCGCCGCCGCGTCCTCCTCCTGGCCCAGGTCGGCCAGGACATTGCCCAGGTTCACGTACAGCACGGCATTGCCGGGGGCCAGCGCCAGGGCCTGGGCGTAGGTCGCGGCCGCCGGCGCCAGCTGGCCCAGGCGGCGCAGGGCCACGCCCAGATTGACCAGCGCCGGTATGGAATCCGCCTGCGCCGCCAGCGCCTGGCGCAGGGTCGCCACCGCCTCTTCCAGACGGCCTTGCTGGATCAGCGCCACGCCCAGGTCGGACAGGGCGACGGCATCCAGGGGGGCCGTTTCAGCCCCGGTCCCGCTTTCCCCCCCGTCCTGCTCCGTCACGCCCCGCCCCCAAAGATGGCACCGGCCCAAAACGGCCGAGGCGCCGATGGTGACCCATCGACGCCCCGTCTGAAAACACCTGATGTGCCATCCGGCCAATCACACCGCCCAGGCGCCAACCGAGCGCAGCGGGTAGGCCCCGACCGGGGCCGCCGCGGCGTTTCGGGAAGCGTCAGCGGACTGAAACGCGAGGACAGCCAAATGGCCGGATAGCCATGCCGGCGCCTGAGGAACAGCAATCAGTCAAACGCCTCGTCCCAGCTGCCGCCGGTGGCGGCCTTGCTGTACTCGGTGGCGCGGTTCTCGAAGAAGTTGGCGTGCTCCACGCCGTTCAGCATCACGTCCATCCACGGCAGCGGGTTCTTTTCCACGCGGTAGATGGGCTGCAGTTCCAGCTGCACCAGGCGGCGGTCGGCGATCCAGCGGATGTACTGCTTCACGTCCTCGGCCGTCAGGCCCTGCACGCCGCCCATCTCGAACGCCAGGTCGATGAAGGCGTCCTCATGCGCCACGATGGTGGAGCAGGCGACGTAGAGATCCTTCTGGAAATCCTCGTTCCAGATCTCCGGGTTTTCGGCGATGAAGGTGCGGAACAGGCGGATGGCCGACTGGGTGTGCAGCGTCTCGTCCCGCACCGACCAGGTCACGATCTGCCCCATGCCCTTCATCTTGTTGAAGCGCGGGAAGTTCATGAGGATGGCGAAGCTGGCGAACAGCTGCAGGCCTTCGGTGAAGGCGCCGAACACCGCCAGCGTCTTGGCGATGTTGGTCGGGTTGTCGACCGTGAATTCCTGCATGTAGTCGTACTTGTCCTTCATCTCCTTGTAGTGGAGGAAGGCGGAGTACTCCAGCTCCGGCATGCCGATCGTATCCAGCAGGTGGCTGTAGGCTGCGATGTGGATGGTCTCGATGTTGGAGAAGGCCGAGAGCATCATCTGCACCTCGGTCGGCTGGAACACCGCCGCGTACTTCTTCATGTAGCAGTTGTTCACCTCGACATCGGCCTGGGTGAAGAACCGGAAGATCTGGGTCAGCAGGTTGCGCTCGCCGTCCGACAGCTTCTGGCGCCAATCCTTCACGTCGTCGGCCAACGGCACCTCTTCCGGCATCCAGTGCAGGCGCTGCTGCGTCAGCCAGGCCTCATAGGCCCAGGGATAACGGAAGGGCTTGTAGACGGGATTGGGGGTCAGAAGCTGGCTGGCCACGGTCGAAAATCCGTTCTCTTCTCAAGACATCAAAAGGATCAAGACCGTTTCAGCGCCTCCAACGGCGCCATCATGGCCTTGAGGAATTCATCCCGGGTCACGCGGCCGTCATGGTCGGCGTCCCAGCTGTCGAACTTGCGCATCGACTGGGCGCGCAACTCAGCCCGCGTCACCCGGAAGTCGCTGTCGGTATCGGCCGACATCACCGGATCCAGTCCCACCTGCAGGCGCACGCGGGACCGCATCTGGTACTGCTGCTCCGCCGGCACCGGCTCCACCGAATCCGGCATCACCGGACGATCATGGGCGCCCAGCAGGGTGGTGGCCTCATGCGGCGGCGCCTGGAAAGGCTGGCCCAGGCGGTACTTTTCCAGTTCGGCCGAGGTGACGCTGCCGTCATGGTCCCGGTCGAACAGGTCGAAGCTGCGGTCGGTGTCGGCCAGCACCTCGTCCCGGGTCAGGACGCCGTCATGGTTGGCGTCCGTACCGTTGAACCACAGCATCATCGCCGTCTTGTACTGCAACTCGCTGTCGCCGGGCGGCCCCAGGATCTGGCCCGAGGGGCTGACCGGCACCAGCCGCAGGAAGGGATTCACGGGCGGGCCATGGCCGCAACCGGCAAGCCCAAGGGCCATGGACAACGCCAAGGCCGTGCCGGCCAGTCCCCTAACAACCCGCATGCTTTTCCCCGCCAGCCGTGGATGGACCAGAAGTCCGAGGCCCCAACCCCGGACCCTGATTTAAGGGGTCACTGGCAGGCCAGGCATTCCTCGTAATTAGTCACTTCCACGGCTGGCGCAACTGCGCCTTTCGCCTCGGCCTTTTTGGCCACGACGGCGCCGATGTCGGCCTCGGCCCGCTGGATGGACATGGAGCGGAGATAATAGAGGCTCTTCACGCCCTTCTTCCAGGCCTGGAAGTGGATCTGGTGCAGGTCGCGCTTATGCACATCGGCCGGCAGGAAGATGTTCAGGCTCTGCGACTGGCAGATGAAGGGCGTGCGGTCGGCCGCATGCTCGATCAGCCAGCGCTGGTCCAGTTCGAACGCGGTCTTGAACACGTCGCGCTCGATATCCGACAGGAAGTCCAGGTGCTGGACCGAACCGCCGTTCAGGGTGATGGACGACCAAGTGTCCTCATCATTGCGACCGTAAGTCGCCAGCACCTGCTCCAGGTACTTGTTACGCACCGAGAACGAGCCCGACAAAGTCTTGTGGTTGAAGGCGTTGGCCGCCGCCGGCTCGATGCCGGGCGAGGCGCCGCCGCAGATGATGGAGATGCTGGCCGTCGGCGCGATGGCGATCTTGTTGGAGAAACGCTCCTCCGAGCCATAGTCGGCGGCGTCCGGGCAGGCGCCGCGCTCACGCCCCAGCTTCAGCGAGGCCTCGTCGGCCTGGCGCTTGATGTGGGCGAACATGCGCTTGTTCCACACCTTGGCCATCACGCCTTCCAGCGGCAGGCCCTGGCTTTGCAGGAAGCTGTGGAAACCCATGACGCCCAGGCCCACCGAACGCTCACGTTCGGCGGAGTACTTGGCGCGCGCCATATCATCCGGCGCCTTTTCGATGAAGTCGCTCATGACGTTGTCGAGGAAACGCAGCGTGTCCTCGATGAAGGTCGGGTGGTCCTGCCACTCGGGGAAATATTCCAGGTTCAGCGACGACAGGCAGCAGACGGCCGTGCGGTCGCCACCCAGATGGTCCTTGCCCGTCGGCAGCGTGATCTCGCTGCACAGGTTGGACATCTTCACCGACAGGCCGGCCATCTTCTGGTGTTCCGGCAGGGCGCGGTTCACGTGATCGACGAACAGCAGGTAGGGCTCCCCCGTCTCGACGCGGGCGGTCAGGATGCGGATCCACAAGGACCGGGCGGAGATGCGGCGGATGACGGCGCCATCCTTGGGGCTGGTCAGCGCCCATTCCTCATCCTTCTCCACCGCGCGCATGAAGGCGTCGGGGATGACCACGCCGTGGTGCAGGTTCAAGGCCTTGCGGTTCGGATCGCCACCGGTGGGGCGGCGCATCTCGATGAATTCCTCGATCTCGGGATGGTAGACCGGCAGGTACGTGGCGGCGGAGCCACGGCGCAAGCTGCCCTGGCTGATGGCCAGCGTCAGGCTGTCCATGACGCGGATGAAGGGCACGACGCCGGAAGTCTTGCCGTTGCCGCCCACCTTCTCGCCGATGGAGCGCAGGTTGCCCCAATAGCTGCCGATGCCGCCGCCGCGCGAGGCCAGCCAGACGTTCTCGTTCCAGAGGTCGACGATGCCCTTCAGGCTATCGTTGCACTCATTCAGGAAGCAGCTGATGGGCAGCCCGCGCGAGGTGCCGCCGTTGGACAGCACCGGCGTCGCCGGCATGAACCACAGGCGCGAGATATAGTCGTACAGCCGCTGGGCATGGGCGGAATCGTCAGCGTAGTAGCTGGCCACGCGGGCGAACAGATCCTGGAAGCTTTCGCCGGGCATCAGGTAGCGGTCGGTCAAGGTGGCCTTGCCGAACGCCGTCAGCAGATCATCGCGAGAATGATCCACAACGACCGCCGGACGGTTAGCGACTTGAATCCGACCGAAAACGTCTCCGTCCCGCATGACTTATCCCCAGGCTGTGTATGAATTGCGCTGTGGATAACCGAGGGCCGGACACCACATCTTGCGGCAACGAGCGCTGATCCTACCAAATCATGACAACGCGCGGACGGAATTTTTTCGTCTCGGACGGCTATTTTCCCATTGACCCGAAAAGCCCAGGCAACCTGCGGCATGGATTGCGGTATGGTGGGGTCCGACCATGGTTAATGACGGCCCGACCTGTCCGAAAGGGGGCCGCCCGACAGCCTGGAGGCAGCCTGATGTTCATCGCGTGCTCTAACCTTATCGTCCCCAACCCCCCTACATGTTGTGCCGGTATCGCGGTGGGGGACATAGATGGTGATGGACGCTTCGACTTCGTGATCACCTGCGCCGACGCCCCCAACCGGGTGCTGAGTTGGGATGGCGGTGCCCTGGTGGAGCATCCGGCGGGTCCGCTGGCCGATGGCCGGGCCTGCGCCCGCGCCGCCCTGTTCGCCGACATGGACGGCGACGGGCGCGAGGAACTCTACATATTGAATGAGCCCGTCGCCGGAACAGTGCCCACGCCCGACCGGCTGTTCGCCTGCTTCGGCAACCGCTGGATCGACCTGGCCGCCCTGCCGGAGAATTTCCCCGCCGCCAACCGCGCCGCCGGCACCGCCCTGGCCTGTATCGACCGCCACGGCACCGGCCGCTACGGCATCGTCGTGGGCGGCGAGGGCGTGCCCCTGCAACTGTTCGAACTGGACCGGCGCGGCCGCCTGCATGAGGTGGCGGAGGAGGCCGGCCTGGACATCGAGGCCGACGCCCGCCTGTTGCTGGGATCCTGCCTGACCGGGTCCCTGCCCGACCTGTTCGTCGGCTGCGCCAACGGCCCCAACCTGCTGTTCCGCAATCTGGGCGGCGGCCAGTATGAGGAGGTGGCGGACGAGGTCGGGCTGGACGATCCCTTCACCAACGCGGGGGCGGCCACCATCCTGGACGCCGACGGCGACGGCCTGGTCGACCTGCTGCTGGGCAATGCGGAGGGCCCGCACCGCCTGTTCCAGCATCGCGCCGGCGGCGGCTTCGTCGATGTGGCGCCGCCGGAAATGGCGCAAGCCGGCGACGTGCGCGCCGTCATCGCCGCCGATTTCGACAAATGACGGTTATGAGGAACTGTTCTTCAACCTGCATGGCCAGCCCAACCGCCTGTTCGCCTGGCGCGAGGACCGCTGGGTGTCCATCGACGTGGGCGATGCCGCCGAACCGGACGGCCTGGGCACCGCCGCCGTGGTGGCCGACATCGACGGCGACGGCCAGTTGGAACTGCTGATCGGCCATGGCGGCGACACCGGCCAGCCGCTGTCGCTGTTCCTGGCGTCGCCCACCGGCAACAACTGGCTGCGCGTCCTGCCCCTGACCGCCGGCGGCGCGCCGGCGCGCGGCGCCACCGTCTGCCTGACCGCGGGCGGGCGCCGCCAGCTGCGCAGCATCACCAGCGGCTCCGGCGGCCCGTATCAGCGCGAACCGGTGGCCCATTTCGGGCTGGGCGAATTGACGGTGGTGGACCTGCTGGAGATCACCTGGCCCGACGGCGCCACCCTGAAGATGGAACAGCCCGACCTCTGCCGCCTGATGGTGGTGCACCACCCCAGCCAGGGGAATCAGGCATCCTGTTAGGCACACCCTCAAGCTAAATGCCGAAAGGCTTGCCTCATCCCACTTGATGACGGGGAGGAGACCAGCGCCTTGCCCCACGGGCGGCATTCATTTCAACGCACTTTAGTTGAATTATAACAAATTATTAGTCCAAAAACGAGATATTCTGGACCATAATCTCGCATCAACAGCAACCTCTTTGGGATTGGGCGGCTGCGATGGTCACAGCTGTATATGGCATTTTCGAAGGTGGTGGAGCAAAAGGCATTGCCCACATAGCCGGTGTTAAGGCCGCCGAAAGAAGCGATCTCGAATTCATCGGTGTGGCGGGCGCGTCCGCCGGCGCCCTTATTGCAGCCTTAATTGCCGTCGGTTACAAGGCCGATCAAATCTTCGACCCGGAATCGCCCAGCACCAATCTACTGAACCGGCACAGCATCAGTCCGCTCTCGCTATTGGGCGGGCCAGAGAAATGGGCCATGTTCGAGACGTCTCAACGCAAAGCTGCCACTGTAGCGAAATGGGCGATGCGGGGTGGAATGGCGGCAGCGTGGCTGAAAAGTCCCGGCACTGTGAAAGTCGCCAGGGAAATCGCATCGACAGGCGGTTTCTTCGATACCGAACCTGTACGTCACGCACTCAATGAGTTCCTGCACACAAAACTGCGCATGCATCACGCGAATGCCGGGCGGGACATCGTCGTTCCGGAGCGTGTTCGCTTTCGCGACATCGATCCCACGGTCGCTCCGGAATGCTGTTCACTGAAAGTGATCGTCACCGATGTCACAAATCGGCGGATGATCGTATTCGGGGACATGCGCCAGCACGGCGATGTCGAGGTAGCTGAAGCGGTGGCGGCCTCGATAGCAATCCCCGGGGTATTCAAGCCCGCCCGCATTCCATCGTATCGGCATGGACCTGACGCGCTGTATGCGGATGGTGGCCTGGTATCAAATCTGCCCATTTGGGTGTTCGCGGAGGAAAAGCTGAATTACGAAAGGTCGGCATTGCCATGCGGGAAAGTGCCCACCCTCGCCTTCTCGCTTCGCGACGATGAAGAAGATACGGTTGCGCCACTCAACCAAAACAGCTTCGCATATTGGGTTTCGACAATCCGCACGGCCGTCTTCGGCGGCCAGACCGTCGCCCGGCTCTTTGCCGCAGACCTGCAGCCAGTACAGATGGCGATCCGCCTGCGCGTGACGGAATTCGGCTTTTCGACCAAGCGAGCGCTGGAAGGCTACCAGGACGCCTACACCGACGCCGCCCGTAGCGTCGTCCGGAATGTGCGACTTTTTCCAGCCAATAGGACTGCCCTACTCAAAGCCTTTCATGACAACGCAATTGGATTGATACGAAATAACCCAAAACTCAATGGGATCAGTAAAATAAGAATTGCCCTTGTCAGACCTATTCCAGGAACAAATTCGTTCCGTGTTGAGGCTTCCTACAATATGGATCAGGACCCTGATGATCGGTTGATTTTCAGCCGGCTATCGGAGGGAGCGCCTGTAGCATTTCACGGCCGCGCACCTACCCTTCTCGATTTGCCCACCTTCTCCGCTAGTTCGATCCCACCGAATATGACAAAGTACGAATATGCCTTGGTAAGAGGTAATCTTGTAACCGCGATTTGCTTGCCCATATTTGCCGACGGCGTCGCGTGGGAAGATCCGGTGCCAGACAATCGACCGCCACCTCTTGGCGTCGTGTCCATTGACAGCGTCCAGCCTCTTGATCAACTCTTCGCCGAAGTCGATGCTATAAAGAAGCTCGCGACATATAGCCTGACTTTGGCGCCGGCGCTTGAACCGTAAGGAAATGTGAGGATGTCTGACTCCCTTCGTTTACTGGCTGCCGCTGCCCTTCGGGAAGGGCGGGATGGACCGTCCGCAGAATATACGGCCGGGCCCACCAGGATCATGACCAATTTTTCCTTCACCGTTGGGCCAGCCGATGCACAGCTGATCAGGGAAACGCGTGCTCGCACGCAGCGCGCCCTAGATCTTACCCATTATGACATCGAACGCTCGCCTAAGGGCTAAGGGCTGCCGGGGTCATTCCAAGGCGCCCTTTCGTATTGGTGCGCAAGAACAGGGGCGGCCCAAACTATCTCCCCGTTTTGCTTTGTTTACCAGGGCGCATGCCTATGGCATCGCCCGCCCCCCAGAGATTTGACACCGCTGAAGTGGTGATCAACCCGGGGTGAGCACCTGACGACGGGTGCGGCCCAGGGTCAGGCCATAGAAGCGGGCCAGCATGACGGCGTTGGCGCCCCAGCCGACGGCGTAGAGGCCGACGCTGACGGCGTAGCTGGCGGCGATCTCGATGGGGTCGGTCAGGCGGCTGAACACCAGGGTGATCAGCAGCGGCAGCACCGTCAGCAGACTGAGCGCCGTCAGGCGCACCGACATGCCCCGGGTGGCGATCCAGCCCTGGCGGAAGGACGCGATGCCGCCCGTCGCCACCGGCACCACCCCCACCATCAGCCGGCTGTAGACACCGGCCATGATCAGCAAGGGTGGCAGGGCGGCGACGGCGGCCAGGCCGTCCACCACGGATTCCGGCATCTCCATCCCTAAGGCCACCAAGGCGCTGTTGAGCGCCGCCAGCGACGGGAACAGCAGGGCCAGCACCGGCAGGGTGGTGACGGCCGCCGCCAGCGACCAGCCGAGATAGGCCAGTTCACGCCCCCCCAGGCTGGGGCTGAGGAAGGCGACGCCGTCGTCCGCCAGCAGCACCCAGCGCGCCCACCAGATCTGCATGCGGGCATAGAACCAGTAATGGAAGATCAGGGGCAGCAGGTAGAAGGGCAGGACATCGTCCTCCCACGCCTGTTCCTGCGCCGGGTCCACCGGCCGGGGGTGGGTCAGGGCGATGATGACGTAAAGCGTCAGCATGACCAGCGCTGGCATGCCGGCGAAACGCATGGTCCGCCCGGGATCGGACAGCACCTCGCGGAACGCGGCCACGGCTTCGTGCCAAATCATCGGCTTGCGCCGCACATCCTCCATGACCACTGTACCTCGACTCCGTCCCCGCGTGACCGCCCCACCGGCCCACACAAGGGCGACAATGCCGGATCGCGCACGCCGGTGCTAAGCGTTATGTTGCCGCGCCCCCAAAGCGCTAATCCCTGTTCCGCCGGAAACCGCATGCCCGCCACCCTGACCGTCCTGACGGAAACCTTCCCCATTCGCGGCACCTTCCGCATTTCCCGCGGCGCCAAGACCGAGGCCGTGGTGGTGGTGGCCGAGGTGCGGACGGACGACGGCCTGGTGGGGCGGGGCGAATGCGTGCCCTACGCCCGCTATGGCGAGACGGTGGCCGGCGTGGTGGCGGCGCTGAGGGCGCTGGGACCCGTCGTGGATCTGGACCGCACCAGCCTGCAAACCCGCCTGCCGCCGGGTGCCGCCCGCAACGCGCTGGATTGCGCGCTGTGGGATCTGGAGGCCAAGCGGACCGGCGTGCCCGCCTGGCGCCTGGCCGGCCTGGTGACACCGCCGGGGCCGGTGGACACCTGCTTCACCCTGTCGGTGGACACGGCCGAGAACATGGGCCGGGCCGCCCTTGCCGCCGCGCATTGCCCGCTGCTGAAACTGAAGCTGACCGGCGAGGGCGACCTGGAGCGGGTAGCGGCGGTGCGGGAGAACGCCCCCCGGGCCCGCCTGATCGTCGATGCCAACGAGGGCTGGACGCTGGATCAGCTGGACCGCTACGCCCCGACGCTGGCGGCCCTGGGCGTGGAATTGCTGGAACAGCCGCTGCCGGCCGGCCAGGACGCGGCACTGGCGGGCTATGCCTGCCCCATCCCGCTGGGCGCCGATGAATCGGTGCACGGGCTGGACAGCTTGGAAATGCTGGCCGGCCGCTACCAGGTGGCGAACATCAAGCTGGACAAGACCGGCGGCCTGACCGAGGCCCTGGCCCTGAAGGCCGCGTGCGCGGCGGCGGGCATGAAGGTCATGGTCGGCTGCATGGTGGCGACATCCCTGTCCATGGCGCCCGCCCACCTGCTGGCCCAGGGGGCCGCCTTCGTCGATCTGGACGGACCCCTGCTGCTGGACCGCGACCGGGCGCCTGGCCTGCGATACGAAGGCACCACGGCCTTCCCGCCCCCGCCCGCCTTATGGGGATGATGGGCGTCCTAATCCAAGGGCTTATACCACAGGCCCCTCCCCTTTAGGCCGCTGGGCGTCCCCTCGGCCGAAACGCCTCCCCCCTGGGGCCTACGCCCAAGGGCTCTCTTCGCTTTTGGCCTAAAAGGGGATTAACTCATGGGCTTGAAGATAAACGTCCGGTTGGGGCCATGCTGAATCGTATCCTGGGTCGCGAGCAGGTTGAACAGCGCGGGGAATTGGCCCGTCTGCGGGCCGAAAACGCCGCGCTGAAGGCGGAGAACGTGCTGCTGAACCGCCTGGCCGCACCCGCGCCCCTGCTGGCCTTCGTGCAGGACACCGACCTGCGCTACACCTGGGCCAAGGGGCCCGTCGCCGCCTTCGGTCCCGGCGTGCTGGGCCTGACCGACCTGGACATCCGCAACGGCCGGGGCAAGAGTGCGGAAGGCTTCACCACCCTGCACGCCATCAAGGGCCGCATCCTGGAAACGGGTCGCGGTGAACGGCACATGTTCCGCCTGGAAATCCCGGGCGAGGTGGAAAGCCGGCTGTTCGACCTGGTGCTGGAACCCAACCGCGACGCCGCCGGCGCCATTGTCGGCATCGTCGGCCTGGGCCTGGACATCACGGTGGAGGCGGCGCGCCGCGGCGCCGTGGCGCTGGCCGAGGCCCAGGCGGTGAAGGCGGAGGCGGAACGCGCCAACCGCGCCAAGTCCCGCTTCCTGGCCGCCGCCAGCCATGATCTGCGCCAGCCCTTCCAGGCCATGCGCCTGTTCCTGCACCTGCTGGAGGTGCGGCTGACCGATGACGGGCAGCGCGACCTGGCCACCAAGCTGACGGAATCGCTGGACGCGACTGAGGAGCTGCTGAACACCCTGGTGCAGATCTCGGCACTGGAATCCGCGACCGTCACGCCCGCCCCTACCCGTTTCGCCCTGTCGTCGCTACTGGAACGGCTGGCGGGGGAATTCCGCCCGGTGGCCGCCGCCAACGGCGTGACGCTGCGCCATGTGCCCACCCAGGCGCAGGTGGACAGCGACCCCGTGCTGATCGACCGCATGGTGCGCAACCTGATCGTCAACGCCGTCCGCCACACCCGCCAGGGCAGCATCCTGATCGGCTGCCGCCGCCGGGGCGGCACGGTGCAGTTGCAGGTATGGGACACCGGCTGCGGCATCCCGGCCGACCAGTTGCCCTTCATTTTCGATGAGTTCTATCGCGGTGAGGCCGTGGCCACCAGCCAACCGCCCGCAGCCAAGACGCCGAACAAGCGCGACGCCCAGGGTGCCGGGCACGGCCTGGGCCTGGGTCTGGCCATCGTCAAGAAGACAGCCACCCTGCTAGGCCTGACGGTCACCGCCACCTCCACCCCCAACCGGGGGTCGGGTTTCATCATCACCCTGCCGCTGGCCGAACCGGTGCGGGCACCCGCGCCCAAGCCCGTGCTGGTGACCGAAGCGCGTCCGGCGCCCACCCCGGTGCCGGTGGCGGCGGCCGTGCCCGACAGCGAACCCGCCGCCGGCGTGCTGGTGGCCCTGCTGGAGGATGACCCGCTGCAACTGGCGGCGCTGGAGGCGATGGTGGAGGATTGGGGCTGCATTCCACTGGCCGCCCCCACGCCGGAAGAGCTATTCGCCGGCCTGGACGGCACGGACGCGGTTCCCCGCCTGGTGATTTCCGACAACCGCCTGCCCGGCAACCGGCGCGGCATGGACATCATCGCCGAGATCCGCAAGCGCTACGGCCAGGATGTCGGCGGCATGCTGGTGACCGGCGATACCGACCCACAGCTGATGGAGCAGGCCAAGGCCGCCGGCATCATCGTGGTGCACAAGCCCATCGCCCCGCCGCGCCTGCAGCGCCTGGTGATGGAGGCATTGCAGAACGGCACCGCCGGGGAGGGCGCCCCGGCGGCACGCAGCCCGGAGATCAGTCCCGGAAGTTCTCGTATTGCAGCGGCTGCTCGATCTTGAGGCCCTTCACCATGCGGATGGCGTCCTGAAGGTCGTCGATCTTCTTGCCGGTCACCCGCAGCTCCTCGCCCTGGATGGCGGCCTGGACCTTCATCTTGCTGTCCTTGATGGCCTTGACGATGGTCTTGGCCAATTCCTTGTCGATGCCCTGGCGCACCGTCACGGTCTGACGGCGGGCGTCGCCGGCGGCGCGCTCATCCGTACCCCAGTCCAGGCAGCCCACCTCCAGCTTGCGGCGGGTCAGGTGGACCTTCAGCATCTCCTGCATCTGCGACAGCTTGGGCGCGTCATCGGCCACGATGGTGATGACGTTGTCCTTGTGTTCGATCGTGCACTTGGCACCCTTGAAGTCGAAACGCTGGCCCAGTTCCCGCACCACGCCGGCGATGGCGTTGTCGACCTCGGCCTTGTCGGTCTTGGAAACGATGTCGAAGGACGGCATGGCTTTCAGGCTCCCCGAATGTTGGAATAAAGCATGTGGACAAGGCACCGTGGAAACGGCGCCGGACGCCCGGTTCTAGCATGCGCGCGATGGCGCGTGCATCCCCGGCTTGGGGGCGCGGCCCAGATGCGTGAGGGCGCGCGCGGTTCGCGGCGGCGTCATAACCGCGCAACACCTGCGTTGTTTCTGGGTCGCACCCCCCAAGATTTTGTTGCGATACGGGGTGTAGCGGGTCAAACATACCGCATCCGGAAAGGTCGGGCCTTCGGGCCACCCCGGGGCGTTTATCGCGGGTTCATCGGGCGGACTTCATACATGGATCGCAGGGCCATACTCCGGCTTGCCGTGGGGATACCCTTCCTGGGCGTGAACGGCCTGGTACGTCCGGGCCAGGCGGAAACCCTGTTGCAGCCGGCGGCCGCGCGCACCGGTGCGGCCCGTCCGCCGCGCCTGGTCATGCTGGACCCCGGCCATGGCGGCAAGGACCCCGGCGCCATCGGTGCGGCCAACGGCACGTATGAGAAGGACGTGACCCTGGACCTGGCCAAGGAATTGGCCCTGCAACTGCGCCGGACCCAGGGCCTGAACGCCGCGCTGACGCGTGAGGACGACCACTTCCTGGAACTGGGCGAACGGGTGGACGTGGCCCGCCAGGCCCAGGCCGACCTGTTCCTGTCCATCCACGCCGACAGCGCCCCCAACGCCGGCGCCCGCGGCCTGTCCGCGTATACCCTGTCGGAAAAGGCGTCGGACGCCTTCTCCCAGGCGCTGGCGGACAAGGAAAACTATGCCGACCGCCTGGGCCTGGACCTGAAGCATACCAAGCCGGCGGTGGCCGACATCCTGATGGACCTGGCCACCCGCCGCACCAAGACCGCTTCGCTGCAAGCGCGCCAGAGCCTGGTGCGGGGTGCGGGGCGCGATCTGCACCTGCTGGAAAACCCCATGCGTTCCGCCAACTTCGTCGTGCTGAAGGCGCCGGACATCCCGTCGGTGCTGGTGGAGACGGGGTTCCTGTCCAACCGCCAGGACGAGGCGCTGCTGCGCGACCCGGCCCAGCGCAAGCGCATCGCCGGCATCCTGGCGCGCGAACTGGCGGCCCTGCTGGCCTCGCCCACCTTCGCCTGACCAACCACCGTTCCAAGCCCCGCTTTTTAAAAACAGGGACCAAGGCTCAGCCCATGACCGTCGCCACCAACCGCCCGCATCGCCGCACCGACCGCGCGTCCCTGTTGCTGGCCGGTCTGGTGCCGGCGGGCCTGATGGTGATGGGCCTGGCGCTGGCCGGCTGCGCCTCGCCGGGGCCGGAGTCGCCGGAACTGGCCCGTCAGCGCGCCGAGGCGGCGGCCGAGGTGCCGGCGGTGCCCGATGGCCAGATTGATGAGCAAATCCATGGCCTTTGGAAGGATAAGAGCCCGGAACTGAACAGCCGGCTGAACATCACCGTGAACCGGGGCGAGGTGCTGCTGACCGGCAACGCCCGCGACCCTGATATGCGGGTGGATGCGGTGCGGCTGGCCTGGCAGGCGGATGGCGTTCGCAAAGTTATCAATGAAATCAAGATCGCGGACGAGAGCAGCCTGTCCGACAGCGCCACCGACACCTGGATCAGCACCAAGTTGTGGGCCGCCCTGCTGCTGGATGGCAGCATCCGGTCCACCAACTACAGCATCGAAACCGTCAATCAGGTGGTCTACATCATGGGCGTCGCCCGCAGCGGGGTGGAACTGGAAGCCGTGCTGCAGCATGCCCGTGAATTGCCCCGCGTCCGCCAGGTTGTGAATTATGTCCGTCGTTGAGCGTGTTGCCGTGCGTTCTTCTTTCCTGGTCCTGCCCGTCATCGCCCTGCTGCTGCTGACGTCGCCGATGGCGTCGGCGGCCGGACAGCCCATTCCGGGCCTGGCCGGCAACCAGACGCTGCCCGACGCCCAGGCCATGGCCAACCGCCAGTTCGTGCAGGCCATGGACGCCATCCGCAAGGCGGACCAGAGCTATGACCTGGCGGAACAGACCCGCCTGTTGCAGCAGGCCGACAAGCTGCTGTCCAACATCCTGGTGCAAAGCCCGGAAAGCCCGCTGGCGGTGCAGCTGTCCACCAACCAGTTCGTGGGCGATTTCGACTACAACGACTTCAAGTCGCGCATCCGCAGCCTGGCCTGCAACGAGGCGCAGTCCACCGGCTGCTTCCTCTATCGCATCGAGGGGCTGATCCAGCCGGTCGATTATCCCATCACCGCCCCGCGCTGGGATTGGCTGTCGCTGGCCGTCGCCCATTACCACCTGGGTGACAAGGACCGCACCAAGCAGATCATCGCGCCCTTCATCGCCGCCTTCCGCCGTGCCCCGCCGGTGACCGACACCGGCCGCGACCTGTTCCTGGGCCGCGCCCTGTCGCTGACGGGCGAGGTGGACATGGCGCTGGACATCACCCGGCGCATCAACGATTGCTCCACCCGCATCTACAACCTGACCGACATCAGCCAGGCCTTGATGTGGAAGGGCGACAAGGCCCAGGCCGGCAAGCTGGTGGATGAGGCGGCGGAATACGCCCAGGCCAACAACTGCGCCTGGGAACTGGGCCTGGTGGCCGAGGGTTTCTACAAGACCGGCAACGAAGCGCGCGCCCACACCATGTTCCTGAACACGGTGGAGGAGCAGTTCTCGCGCTTCAAGGACCGCAAAGGCAATTGCTGCGCCCCGGAACTAGCCGTGGCCGCCGGCGACCTGGGCGACCCCAACCTGGCGCTGGGCCTGCTGCGCACCGTGCAGCAGGAAAGCCCCTGGACCATCCCGGCCGTGCTGGGCCGCCTGGGCGCCCGGGGCGAGATGCAGCTGGCCACGACCTATGCCGAGCAGGTGCAGGACAGCGACATCAAGGCCGAGACCTTCGTGCAGTTGCTGGCCGACGCGCTGAAGACCGGCGACCGCAAGCAGGCGGAGGCGCTGTCCGGCCGCATCGACAAGCTGCTGTCGGCCGGCACCGACCCCAAGCCCCTGATCCTGGCCCAGCGCGCCCGCGCCGACAAACTGCTGTTCAAGGATCAACGCTGGCGCAACACCTATCTCGCCGGCCTGTCGGCGGCCGAGCGCAGCACCACCGGCGACACCCAGCGCAAGGACATCGCGGTCCCGATGCTGGCGGCCCTGGTGGAAATCGAGACCGGCACGCCGATGCTGCAGTAAAAAGGGCCCCGATTGGGGGCCCTTTTTACTGCCTTGGTCCTGAATTCCTCAAGCGCCGGCGTCCCCATCCGGGGACTTGGCTATCCTCGCATTCCAGTCCGCTCACGCTACCCGGAATGCTGCGGCGGACGCCGTCGCGTCCTTGTCGCTACGCTTCCTTTTCCTTCTTGTCCCTCAAGCGCCGGCGTCCCCATCCGGGGACTTGGCTATCCTCGCATTCCAGTCCGCTCACGCTACCCGGAATGCTGCGGCGGACGCCGTCGCGTCCTTGTCGCTACGCTTCCTTTTTTCCTTCTTGTCCCTCAAGCGCCGGCGTCCCCATCCGGGGACTTGGCTATCCTCGCATTCCAGTCCGCTCACGCTACCCGGAATGCTGCGGCGGACGCGGTCGCGTCCTTGGCGCTACACTCCGGGTGCACCGGGGCTGAAAGGTTACGAAGGCTTCCGCCGCGCCTCGTAGGCGCGCAGGTGGGTGGCGCACACGGTCAGCAGCGGCAGGGTGAGGCCCAGTTCGCGGCCGCGGCGCAGCAGGTCGCCGACGATATGCTCCCCTTCCGTGGCGCCACCCTTTTCGATGTCGCGCATCATCGAGGCCGACAGGGCGGAGTCCTCCATGGTCAGCAGGTGGCGGGATTCGGCGTCGCGCTCGGCGCTGGGGGGATGGCCGGCCGCCGTGGCGATGCTGGTGCATTCATCCAGCAGGCCGGTGATGAAGGCCCGGCCGTCCGGCGTTCCCACGATGGTGCCGATGGGGGCCCGCATCAGGGTGGTGGCCCCCGCCAGCGTCGCCAGGAAATAGAACTTCCCCCACATGTCCTGCAGAATGTCGGCGCTGTTGCCCACCGTGGCCGGCGTCTTGGCATAGGCGGCGGCCAGCGCCTCGGCCACCGGGGCCTGGTCCGGGTGGCGGGCGCCGAAGGTCAGGCGGTTGAAGGGGTAGAGATGGCGGATGGTGCCGTCGCCGTCCATGGTGATGGTCAGGTGGCAGAGGCCGCCCATCACCCGCTCCACCCCGAAGGCGGCGTCCAGCCGGTCCAGGTGGCAGAGGCCGTTCAGCAGCGGCAGGATGCGCGTCTGCGGCCCCACCGCCGGGCGGATGGTCTCGATGGCCGCATCCAGGTCGTAGGCCTTGCACGACAGCAGGATCAGGTCGGCCGGGCGGTTGAACCGGGTGACGGCCTGGACCGGCGTGATGATGTTGCCCACCGGGCTGATCACCACCAGGCCGTTTTCCGTCAACTGCCCGTGCCGCTTGGGCCGCACCAGGAAGGTGACGTTCTCGCCCGCCTGCATCAGGTGGCCGCCGTAGAAGCCGCCCGTGGCGCCGGCGCCCAGGACCAGTATGCGCATGGTCATTCCCGTTTCCTTCCCTTGAGTCATTATGCGTCGGTCAGCCAACCGGCCGCCCGCAGGCGCGGCAACGCCGTGCGGCTGACGGGCACGATCTCATCATTCACCAGGCGCAGCTGCGCCGTCTGCCCCCGCACCGTCACCGCCGCCACGGCGTCGCGCGCCACCCAGAAGGAGCGATGGACCTGCGCGCCCCGGTCCTCGCCCAACTCGGCGATGGCGTCGCGCAGGCGTTTCAGCACCAGCTCATCCCCCTGGTCGGTGTGGATGCGCAGATAATGGTCCTCCGCCGCCAGCGCCAGCAGCCGCGCACCGGCAAGACGCGGGCAGGCGCGGGACAGGAAGGCCACGACCGCGTCGGGTGCCGCATCGCTGACGGGGACTGAAGGGGGCGTGGCGGGAACCGGCGCCTGCGGCTCGGGCACATCCCGGCGCCCCAGGATCACGGCGAACACCAGGCTGGCGACCGCCACTTGCGGCCAGGTGTGCCAGAAGCCCAGCCGGCCGACGGGGACGTTGCTCAGCAGCCCGAACAGCTGGGCGATCATCACCGTGGCGGGCAGCGAGGCGATCAGGGACGACACCCCGCGCCGTCGCCAGGCGGGCCAGGCGGCGGCCACCGGCCAGCGGCGCAACAGCATATGGATCAGGCGGGACATCGCCGCCACGCCCAGGGCGGAGGTGCACCAGAACACAGTGCGGGCGGCGCCATCCATGGACAGGAAGGTGCCGTAGGGCCCGAACATGGTCAGCACCAGGGCCAGGGCCACGATGGCGCCCCAGCTGCGCGCCCACGCAGGCATGGTGAGGGTGGCGATGCCGGCAAGGCCGCCCCCCGGCCGCCGCCCGTCCGATCCCCGTTCCCCTCCGCGTTGCGCCGTCACGGGCCGCCTCATCCGTTCACGCTTCGTGAACCGCCTTTACCAGCCGCTCACGAAATCCGTCAAGCAACCCGCGAAGGCGGCGTTGCCGGGCCCCCACCCCATCGGCGAAGGCTAGGCCCATCAACCACTTGGGGTCCGCCAGCCGCCGACCCACCGGAGCCTATATCATGGAAATCATCAGCCACACCCCCCTCTGGTTCTTCGCCCTGTTCGCCTTCCTGGTCGTCATGGGGGTGCGGCGCCTGCGCACCAACACGCAACAGACGGGCCGCGTCTGGCTGATCCCGGGGGTGTTCATCATCTGGGGCCTGTACGGCCTGGTGACGCGGCCCGGCCCGCTGGGCCCCGTCCTGGCGGAATGGGCCATTGGCGCCGCCGTGGGCCTGGTGCTGGCCAGCCGCATGGCCATCCGGGTGGAGGTGGACCGCGAACGCGGCCTGGTGCGCCAGCCCGGCAGCTGGCTGCCGCTGGTGCGCAACCTGTTCCTGCTGCTGTCCCACTACATCCTGAACGTGCTGGCCGCCGTGCGCCCCGACCTGCACGACGTCGCCATCGCCCTGGACATCGGCGTGTCGGGCTTCAGCGTCGGCTACTTCGCCGCCTGGTCCTGGGGCTTCCTGCAAAGCTACCGCCGCGCCCCGGACATGGCGCTGGCCGCCTGATCCCGCGACACCCCAAAACGACGACAGCGGCGGATGCCTTCCGCCGCTGTCGCTTTTTCATCACCGGTGCCGGGGCGCCCCGCCCTCACCCCACACTTTTCCCCGTGCAGCTGGCGTACAGCGTTTCCACCACCTGGCGGCTGATGTCGCGGGTGATGAAGACGATGCGGCTGCGGCGGTCGTCGCTGGGCCAGGCGTCCAGTTGCACCGGCGGGTGGAACAGGTGTTGCACGCCGTGGATGACGATGGGCAGGTCGCTTTCCTGGACGTTCAGCACGCCCTTCACCCGCAGCACGTCGGGCCCCCGCATGCGGGCCAGCGTTTCCAGGAAGCCCACCAGTTCGTCCCACACCAGCGGCTGTTCGAAGGTCAGGCAGAAGGCGCCGATGGCCTGGTCGTGGCGGTTGGGGTCGTGGTCGTGATCATGGCCTTCATGCTCGCAATGGCCGTGGTCGTGGTCGCAATCGGCATGGTCATGATCGTGGTGGTCGTGATCATGATGATGGTGCCCGTGGGGTTCCTCGTACGCCTCCGCCCGCAGCCAGCGCTGCACGTCCAGGCTCTTGGTCTCCGGATTGTACAGGCCGGCGTCGAACAGCAGGACGGGCAGCGCCTCTTGCCCCTGGGCGTCGACGATGATGGCGCCGGGGTTCAGCTCATTCAGGCGGTGCTTCAGGTAGTCCACCGCCTCCGGCGTCGCGATGTCGGTCTTGGTCAGCACCAGCCGGTCGGCCACCGCCGCCTGCTTCAGGCTTTCCTCCTGCCCGTCCAGCTGGCCCATGCCGTGGACGGCGTCCACCGTGGTGACCACGCCATCCAGGCGGAAGCGGGCCGCCACCAGCGGGTCGGTCATCAGGGTGTGCAGGATGGGGGCGGGATCGGCCAGGCCCGTGGTCTCGATCACCACGCGGTCGAACTCCGGCACCTCATCGCGCAGGCGGCGCATGTAGAGGTCGCGCAGGGTGTCGGCCAGGTCGCTGCGGATGGTGCAGCAGATGCAGCCCGAATCCATCAGCACCGTGTTCTCATCCGCCTTGGACACCAGCAGGTGGTCCAACCCGACCTCGCCGAACTCATTGATGATGACGGCGGTGCGGGCCATGCGCGGGTCGCGGATGATGCGGGACAGCAGCGTGGTCTTGCCGCTGCCCAGGAAACCGGTCAGCACGGAAATGGGCAGGCGGGCGGCGGATACGGCGGTCACGGGCTCTGATCCTCAAGACAAGGCATACGGGGAATGGGGGATGGCGCGGCCCTTCAGGCGGCGCTGGCGCCTTCCGCCTTCTGGCAGGCGGCGCACAGGCCCAGCACCTCCACCGTCTGGCGCTGGGCACGGAAACCCTGGGCCGCGGCGCCGGCGGTGATGGCGTGGGAAACGGCGGGGTCGTTCAGTTCGGTGGCGTCGCCGCAGCGTTCGCACACCAGGAACTGGCCGGAATGGCTCTGCCCGGGTTCCGGACAGCCGACATAGGCGTTCAGTGATTCGATGCGGTGGACCAGGCCCTGTTCCACCAGGAAGTCCAGGGCGCGATAGACGGTCAGCGGCGCCACGCGTTTGCCGTCCACCGCCATCTCTTCCAGGATGGCGTAAGCGCCGCGCGGCTTGTGGCTGGACCACACCAGTTCCAGCACGCGCTCCCGCAATGTGGTCAGGCGGGCGCCCCGCGCCTCACACAGGCCATGGGCGCGGCTGAGCGCGTCGCCGACGCAAGCCTTGTGGTCGTGGCTGCGCCCCGGCGCAGGGGTATGGGCGTGCCCATGGGGGTGACCCTGATCGGGGGATGTCTGGGTGGCAACCGACATGGTTTCCAAGCCTTTCGCGAACTGCCGTTGCGGCAAACTATACCACGGAAGGCATTGTGTCCTATGCCACGCCATCCGTTGATCTATCTTTACAATATGTCAGCATCCGGGGTCAGGATGCGGAACGGATCCCGTGCCGGGGGGCACCAACGTCCAGGGATAAAGGATGCGTAATGCCACGTGACGCGAAAAATCCGCCGGGAAGCGGGCTTGTCCGGATGCGCCTGCCCGCCATGATCCTGGCCACGGCCCTGATATGGGGAGGCACCGCCCCCGCCGCCACCCCACCGGACCTGGCGCATCCCAATGCCGGGGCCACCCCGGCCCATGCCGACCTGACCGCCGGCCCGTCGCCGATGCCCACCACGCCCGACACGGCGGTGGAGCAGTCGCTGGACTTCTTCGCCCATTACGGCCACGACACGCCGCTGGGCCACCACAAGGTGACGGTGGCCCGGGCCGCCAACGGCGACACCGTGGTGGACGTGGACATCAGCTTCGAGGCCAAGGTGCTGATGCTGACGGCCTATCGTTATCACCACGTGGATCATGAGATCTGGCGCGGCGGCCGCCTGCTGGCGCTGGAGACCAGCACCAACGACAATGGCGACACCGACTGGGTGCGCGGCCATGCCACGCCCGACGGCTTCGCGGTGGAAAGCTCCCGCGGCAAGGTCACCGCACCGGCCGACATCGTCCCCACCAGCTATTGGAACCCCGCCACGCTGACCGCGCCCCGCCTGCTGGACACCGTGCGCGGCGTGGTGATGGACACGCGGGTGGACCGCAAGGAGCCGGAGGTGATCAAGGCCGGCGACGTCAAGCTGTCCGCCACCCGCTATACCCTGACCTTCACCACCAACCCGCCGCCGGCCACCAGCCATCTGGACTTCTGGTACGACGAGTCCGGCCATTGGCTGAAGATGGCCTTCCGCGCCCGGGGACACGACGTCGCCTATGCGCTGGAGGGCACGCCCCCCGGCGGCACCCTGGTGGCGGGCCCCGGCAGCGACACCGTTCTGCCGGCGCCGGAGGGGGACAGGAAGGATTAAGGG
Organism: Azospirillaceae bacterium; assembly: GCA_028283825.1. NCBI lineage: Bacteria > Pseudomonadati > Pseudomonadota > Alphaproteobacteria > Rhodospirillales > Azospirillaceae > Azospirillaceae bacterium. The sequence goes on from JAPWJW010000003.1 coordinate 1,223,051, forward strand.
TAGGGATAAAAGCCCTTGCCCGGTACCCGTGCCCGCCGCTAAATGCCGGCCCATGAGCACGGAGACCGCCGCCATGGCCCCGACCGATACGCCCCCGTCCGCCGTCGCGGACACCCCCCTTCCCGTCGTCCGCACCCCCGCCGACCTGCGCGCCCGCGTCGCCGCCTGGCGCAAGGAAGGGCTGCGGGTGGGTCTGGTCCCCACCATGGGCGCCCTGCATGAGGGGCACCTGAGCCTGGTGACCCGGGCGCGGGAATTGGCCGACCGGGTGGTCGCCAGCGTCTTCGTGAACCCCACCCAGTTCGGTCCCAATGAGGATTTCGGCCGCTACCCGCGCGACGAGGCGGGCGACGCCCGCCTGCTGGCCGGCGCCGGCTGCGACCTGCTGTACGCCCCGACGGTGGAGGCGATCTACCCGCCGGGCCACAGCACGTCCGTGGACGTGGGCCCGGTGGCGGTGCCGCTGGAAGGCCACTTCCGCCCCGGCCACTTCCAGGGCGTGGCCACCGTCGTCACCAAGCTGCTGCTGCAGGCCCTGCCCGACGTCGCCTGTTTCGGGCAGAAGGATTACCAGCAGTTGGCCGTCATCCGCCGCTTGGCCACCGACCTGGACATCCCCGTCCGCATCGAGGGCGTGCCCACGGTGCGCGAGGCCGACGGCCTGGCCCTGTCGTCCCGCAACCGTTACCTGTCGGCGGAGGAACGGCAGCAGGCCGTCACCATCAGCCGCGTCCTGAAGCAGTTGCGCGACACGCTGGGCGACGGCGGCCAGCCGGTGGCCCCGGCCATCACCCAAGCCACCGAGGCGCTGACCGCCGCCGGCTTCACCCGCATCGACTATGTCGCCGTGGTGGACGCCGACACCCTGGCGCCGCTGGAACGGGTGGACCGCCCAGCCCGCGCCCTGGTCGCCGCCTTCCTGGGCCGCACCCGCCTGATCGACAATCTGGCGCTGGGGCCACAGGACTAACCCTCAAGGCATCAGCAGGGTGGTGGGCCGCAAATCCCACCGTTGCGCCCTCATGCACCGCAACACCGCGTCGTGCCGATCATTGTCGATGAACCAGCCCGACGTCGGATACTCCTTGCCGGCGTCCAGATCGGCCAAGCGGCCGGGGTCGTTCGCGGCGACGCAGGCCCGCAGAAGCTGGGGAAACATTGCTTGGCCATCGGCAACCGCCTGGATCCGGGCGACGCCGTGGGACACCGGACCGCCATAAGTCCACTGCCGTTCCCCCGTGTAGAAACACCCCGCCAGCGGCAGGCAAAGGGCGACGACACCCAGTCGTCTCCAACGCATGTATCCCATCCTCGGCCAATCCCCCTGCGGTGCCGCCTTCCGGCACCGCAGGGGATATCGATCCTGAATGGCAAAAATAGGGCCCGTCGCAGCCTGCGGCGGTGACATTCAAGCCGCCGCCCCCACCGGCCGCTGGTGCCGGCGCAGCGTGAGGCCCAGTCCCACGGCCGCCACCAACGCCAGCGGGATGCCCAGGCCCCAGGGCAGGCGCGCCGCCAGGGCGTACAGGGCGGTGCCGCTGGCCGGGCCCAGCGAATCACGCAGATCGTTGGCGACCGACGCCGCCGCCATATAGGTGGCGCGGCGGCCGGGCGGGGCCAGCTGGTTGATGGCGGTGGGCACCAGGGGGCCGGTCAGCATCTGCGCCAGCGACACCAGGCTGACAGCACCCACCAGCGCGCCGGCGGCGGCCGAGGTCATCAAGACCGCGAAACCCAGCACCAGCGCGCACCCGGCCACCACCGCCAGGGTCAGGGCCGACCAGCGGGCGGCCAGGCGGCTGATCGCCATCTGTGCCGCCACCACCAGGGCGGCGGCATAGGTGAACAGCAGGCCCACGCCGGAGGGGGACAGCGTCCCGGCGTCGCGGGCGTAGAGGGGGATCACTGCCTCCACCCAGCTGCCCGACACCTCCAGCAGCATGAACCACAGCAACAGGGTGGCCAGCCGGCCGTCGCGGAACACCGGCAGCAGGGCGGCCAGGCTTTCCTCTTCCTCCTCCTCATCATCCCCACCCGGCTGATCCTGGGGCCGTGTTTCCGGCAAATGGACCAGGACCAGCAAGCCGCCCAGCAGCAGCACGACGGCCCCCGCCAGGAAGACGGCGCGCAGCGAGACCAGGGCCAGCAGGGCGCCCAGCGCCGGCCCCACCACGCGGCCGGCACCGGCGCCGACCCGCACCAGGCTGAACACGCGCCGGTGCTCCGCCTCCGGTGTCGTGTCGGCGATGACCGTGAAGACGGTCGGGTGCAGCACGCATTCGAACAGGCCGGTCAGGACCAGGATCACGGCGGCGGCGACAACGCCATGGGCGAAGAACAGGCCCAGGAAACCGCAGCCGACGCCGATAAGGGAAACGATCAGGACCGGGCGGCGGCCCACGCGGTCGGCGATGCCGCCCAGGATGGGCGTGGCGATCAGTTCGCCGCCGGCGTAACAGCCGAACAGCAGGCCGATATAGCCGACGGCGATGCCGGCCTCATTCTGCGCCCACAGGGGGAAGAAGGGCACCATGGCCCCCTCCGCCACGCTGGCGCAGAAGAACAGCACCAGGCCCAGCAGGGCCGGGCGGCGGTCAGGCATCAACAAAGGTTTGAGAAAATTGGGCATTCCGTCATCCACGCAATGGCGACCACACCCCGGGTTGGGGGTCGGGTCGGCTGATTGCGCGTTGATTGACGTAAACGCTTACGGCTGCACCGGACATCATGTCGGCAGCGGCGGCACTTTATGCGGCGGCCAAACGGATGGCAATTCGCATTTGGGAAGGGTGTTTGTTTATGCGTGCGGCATTTGAGCGTAACCGCCCAAATGCCGCCCCTCAAACGCCGGGCGCCAGCATCCGCTGGCTTGGGCTTCCTCGCATTTCAGTCCGCTCATGCCCCCCGAAATGCTGCGGCGGCCCCGGTCGGGGCCTACAACGCCCCGATGTAGCCAAAAGCCAGCAGCCACAAGGCGGCCACGGCCAGCGAGACCAGCGTCATGGGGATGCCGCAGCGGGCGTGTTCGCGAAACCCCAGGGTGACGCCGGATGCCGCCGCCCGCTCCACCGTGATGATGTTGGCCAGGCTGCCGGGCAGAGCCAAGTTGCCGGCCAGGGTGGAGAACAGGGCCAACGCGTACAGCGCCCCCTCCGGCGGGTGGGCCCACACCTTCATCAGCAGCACCACGGCCGGCACGTTGCCGATGGTGTTGCTGGCCAGCACGCTGAAGCCGGCCAGGAAGGGCAGCCGGTCCAGCGGCAGGCCGGCGGCCGTCAATTGGTCCACCAGCTGTGCCGGCAGGCCGGTGGCGGCCAGGGCGCCGGTCAGGATGAACAGGCCGGCGAACAGGGCCAGCAGGTGCCAATCCACCAGGCCCAGCATGTCGCGGCTGGCGAAGCGGCGGCTGACCAGCATGCAGCCGGCCACCCCCAGCACCGCCACGTCGCGGGGAAAGGGCGTGGTGAAGATCACCAGCAGCGCCACGGTACCGATCAGGCCCTTGGACAATTGCCAGGCCCGGGGCGATTCCGGCGGCACCTGGGGCGCCTGCGCCGATCCATTGGTCAGGCGTCCCCGCCACACCCGCGCCACCACCAGGTAGACCACACCCATGGACAGCAGCGCCGGCACGCCGCAGGCCAGCAGGAAGCGCCAGAAATCCAGGTGTCCGATCTGGCCGATCAGGATGTTCTGCGGGTTGCCGATGACGGTGGCGGCCGATCCGGCGTTGGCGGCACCCGCCAGCGCGATCAGGTAGGGCCGGGCGTCCAGCCCCCGCGCCCGCAGGCCGGCGCACAGCAGCGGCGTCATGGCGAACACCACCACGTCGTTGGCCAGCAGGGCCGACAGCCCCCCGCCCACGCCGACCACCGCCGCCAGCAGCACCTCCGGCCTCAGGGGCACGTTGGCCAGCCGCCAGGCGCACCAGTCGTAAAAGCCGGACATGGCGAACTGGGCCGACAGGATCATCAGGCCCAGCAGGATGAACAGGGTGGGGAAATCGATGGCCTTGACGGCCGCCCCCTCCGTCATCGCCCCCGCCACCATCAGGACGATGGCGCCCAGCATGGCGATGCCGGTGCGGTCCACCTTCAGCGGCGGCAACTGGCCCACGGCCATGCCCAGGTAGACGATGGCGAAGGTGATGAGGATCAGCACGGTCATGGCCGCCAGCGCTACCGTGCGCAGGGCCGCTCAGCAAGGAGGAATCGCCGCGGCACCCCCTACTGCCCCCGCCCCTCCACCGTCTCGCGCCGATAGTCGGCGTACGGCCTGTCCGCCTCCGCCTCGCACCGCGACCGTTCCGCCGGCGGGTAATCGCGGCAGGTGCTTTTCCGCCAGGCCTGACCCGTCGCATAAAGCTGCCGGGGGGAACAGGCGCCGAGGCCGATCACAACGGCCCCGGCCAGCAGCAAGCACCCGATCCCCACGCGCGCCCTTGTCATTCCGGCACGCTTTCCGATGTCGGCGACGCCTCGTAACGCAGCAGGTCCCCCGGTTGGCAGTCGAGATATCGGCAAATCCGCTCAAGCGTCTCAAACCGCATGCCCTTGACCTTGCCTTGTTTCAGCAGCGACAGGTTGGCCTCGGTGATCCCGACGAACTCGGCCAGTTCCTTGGACTTGACGTTACGCTCGGCGAGCATGACGCCCAGCCTTACCCGGATCGGCATCGACCTGCCCTCACACGAACTGACGATTCTCAGCGGCGATGTCGGCCGCTTCGAGCAACACCCAGGCGATGACCGCGACCATCGCGGCAAACAGAAGCGCCAGCAGCGTGTCGGACCCGAAATTCACGACAAGGCTGCGGACATGGCCGGGGCTCGTGGCGCCCAGCAGCAGGCCCAGGGCGGCGCCGACGACCGGCTTCAGCAAGGACGACGCCGCGACGGCCAGCGCGAAAGACCTCAGCCCACGGATCGCTTCGGATGAAAACGCCTGGCCCCGGGCGAACATCTCAAAAGAGCGGCGGGCACGCAGAAGGCCATAGATCAAGGCCCCCAACGGCACCATCGACAAGGCGAAACCGCCCCAGACGGACCGGCATCCCGATGCCGGCCGGCGGTACCGTCATGAGCCCGGCGTGATGGAACAGGGTCTCGGGCGGCGTCCACCACCAGTAGACCAGCATGGCGACGACTAGCGGCGGTGCGGCGGCGACGCAGGCCCATGCCATCCATCTGCTGACCCGGCATATGCGGATTTGGCGCGCGGACCGGTCAGGGTCGGCAAAGGACGGTTCGACGATCAACGATTGGGTCATGTCTCCTCCTGGCTGCAGGAAGATCTAACACATTAATTATCGTTTTACAATAATTTATATCTACGCTACGATCTTATACGCATGACATTTGATCTTGGCCGATCAAATGCCCCCTCAGGCGCCGGGCGCCAGCATCCGCTGGCTTGGGCTTCCTCGTTTTGCAGTCCACTTCATTCCCCGCAAAACTCCGGCGGCTGCGGTCGCAGCCTACAGCGGCACGAGTCGAAATCTTGTGCCGCTGGTATTGATCCAGCAACCACGAGGCTCCCCATGCCCATTCCCGGAAGGCTGTTCAACGCGTCAATGCTTGTGGCTGTCGCGATGGGGCCGGGCGCCGCCAGCGCAGAGCCCACGACGCCCGGCGGCGCGATCTCGGTCGCGCAGGTCAATCAGATGCTGGATCAGGCGCCGACCAACGGCATCGCGCGGCAAGTGCTGACGGCCTACCTTGCCGGCGTCGGCGAAACTGTCGGGGTCATGATCGCCACAGGGGGCGGTGCCACATGCCAGCAGCCGTTCAGCCTGACGGCCCAGGACGTCCGGGCGGCGCTGGGCACAGCGGGGAACGGCCTACAGGCGGGCGCGGTCGCCGCGACGCCGCTGATCGTGCATGACATGCTGAACCGGGCGCAATGCAGCCGGCGACAGGGGGATTAGGCCGCGGCCTCTTTACCGGACGCGCCCTGGGCCAGCATGTCCACCTGCATGCCTTCACGGGCGGCGAAGCTGGCCGGCCATTCGCGTTGCGCCTCGCCCTCGATGGCGTGCATGCGCACGTCGTCATGGTCGGGGTCATGGTGGAACAGGCACAGGCGCCCCACCCCGGCGGCGCGCGCCAGGCGCACACCCTCACGCCAGGTGGAATGGCCCCAGCCCCGGCGGCCGGCGAATTCCTCATCCGTGTAGGAACTGTCGTAGGCCACCAGGTCCGCGCCCTGGATCAGGCCCAGGACGTTGGCGTCCATGCGGTCGGGGTCATGCTCGGTATCGGTGACGTAGCAGAAGCTGCGCCCCTCATACTCGATGCGATAGCCGGTGCCGCCGCCCGGATGGTTCAACGGGGCGGTGCGCACGGTGATGCCGTCGCCCAGGTCCAGCGTGGCGCCGGGCCGGAAATCCTCAAACACCAGGGCTGCGCGCAGCTTTTGCAGCGGCACCGGGAACAGGCAGGAATCCATGGGTTTTTCCATGACGGACTGGATGCAGTGGGCACCCTGGCAGTGACCCGCCATCACGCGCATGGAAAAGTCGGGGGCGTAGCACGGCTCGAAAAAGGGGAAGCCGTTGATGTGGTCGATATGGGTGTGGGTCAGCAGCAGGGTGACGTCGTTGACGCCGCGCGCCCGCAGGCTCTTGCCCAGGGACCGCAGGCCGGTGCCGGCATCCAGGACAAGCGTGCGATCACCCGCCGTCACCTCAATGCAGCTGGTGTTGCCACCATACTCAAGATGACTGGCCATCGGACAGGGGACAGTCCCGCGGACACCCCAGAAGGTAACGGTGAAACCCATAAACAGCAGCCCCGATTTCCATCACGGCCAAGCTAACCTTCGTCCCTGCGACGGTCTGTGACGTGTCGCACAGGAAGGCGAGGCGCTTGGGCACAAGTGCACAGGACTTGTCAAGTGATGTTCGCCAGGCGAACACGCAACTCCTCCCGAGGGGGTAGCGGCCGCCACGCGGATGGGGACTTGAAAATTCGCGGGAAATCCCCGGAAACCGCCGGAAATCAGGATCGGCGGGGCCGCAGGCGATGGTCCAGGCGCTCATCATCCAGGCCGGCCGGTTCCTGGTGGATGGCGAAGTCGGCGCTGGGAAAGGCGGCGCGCAGGCCCGATTCGATCTCATCGGTGATGTCGTGCGCCTCAGCCAGGCTGAGGTGGCTGTCCAGTTCCAGGTGGAATTCCACATGCTGGCCCATGCCGGTGGACCGGGTGCGCAGATCGTGCAGGCCGCGGGCGGCAGGGTGGGCGTTCACCAGATCGACGATGCGGGCGCGATCCTCGTCCGGCAGTTCCCGATCCATCAGCACGTCCAGTGCGGTGCGCGAGATGCCGATGGCACCCCACACCAGGAAGACGGCGATGCCCAGGCCGAACAGCGGGTCCCAGAACCCCTGCCCCGTCCAGCGGCCCAGCAGCAGGGAAATGGCGACCGCGATGTTCAGCAGCAGGTCGCCGCTGTAGTGCAGGCTGTCGGCGCCAATGGCCAGCGACTGGGTGCGGCGGATGACCCAGCGCTGGAACATCACCAGGAAGAAGGTGAGGATGACGGCACCCCCCATGACCCACAGGCCCAGGCCGATGTCGCCCACGGGCCGGGGTTCGAACAGCCGGCCCAGCGACTCATAGCCGAGGAACATGGCGGAGCCGACGATGAAGGCCGACTGGATCAGGGCCGCCAGCGGTTCCGCCTTGCCATGGCCGAAGCGGAAGGCGAAGTCCGGCGGCTTCAGCGCGCGCGCCACGCTGACCAGCGTGATGACGGAGGCCAGCGCGTCCACGCTGCTGTCGATCAGGGACGACAGGATGCTGACGGAATTGGTGGCGAGGTAGGCGGTGAACTTGGCGGCGATCAGGATAAGCGCCACGGTCACGCTGGCGTAGGTCGCCCCGCGCCGCCAGCGCCCGTCCTTGTCGGCGCCGTCCTCGGGGGGCGGCGCTTCTGTCTTCGTCGTCCCCGAGGTCATCATGCGCAGGCGTTCTTTACGGGTAGAGGCGCTCCGTCGTCCAGGCAGCACCATCGGCGGCTGCTCGAGTATACGCCAGGCGGTCGTGCAAGCGGAACTCCCGATCCTGCCAGAACTCCATGCGCACGGGCGTGACGCGATAGCCCGACCAGTGCGGCGGGCGGGGGATGTCGCCCTCGCCGAAACGCGCCGTCTCCTCCGCCACGCGGCGTTCCAGGGTGGCGCGGCTGTCGAGTTGCTGCGACTGCTTTGATGCCCAGGCGCCGATCTGGCTGCCGCGCGGGCGCACGGCGTAGTACTCATCCGCTTCGGCCGCGGTGACGGGCGTGACATGGCCGTCCACCCGCACCTGGCGGCGCAGGGTCTTCCAGTGGAAGCACAGGCCCGCCACCGGATGGGCCACCAGTTCGCGGCCCTTGCGGCTCAATGTGTTGGTGTAGAAAACGAAGCCGGTGTCATCCAGGCCCTTCAGCAGCACGATGCGCGCCGTGGGGATGCCGTCGTCACCGATGGTGGCCAGGGACATGGCGTTGGGATCGTTGGGTTCGGTGCGCGACGCCTCCTCCAGCCAGGTGCGGTAAAAGGGCGAAGGGGTCGGGTGCGACAACAAAATCCATGGTGGTAATCCGTGTCATAGATATGCCGGAATTGCCGCCAACCATACGCGACACTACATCCTTGTCCACGAAGGATGCCGCATGGTCGACCCGCACGCCGCCGTATGATCCCGACGCCAATAATTGGCCCAGATCATTTGTCGGAAGGTTGGCCGAGGCTGGCTCGTGTAATTAGGTAAGGCGTTTCACCCAGTCCGCACGCTCGGCGGCGGCACCAGGAGAGGGAAGAGGACCAACAATCATGAAGAAAGTCATCCTCGCGTTGATGGCGTCGAGCGTCCTGTTGAGCGCGTGCGACACCACCGGCGGCAAGAACCAGACCGTGGGCATGCTGGGCGGTGCCGCCGCCGGCGGCCTGATCGGTTCGCAGTTCGGCCATGGCGGCGGCAAGCTGGCAATGACCGGCCTGGGCGTGCTGCTGGGCGGCCTGGCGGGCAGCTCCATCGGCAAGCGCATGGACGAGGCCGATCGCGCCGCCATGGAACGCAATACGCAGATGGCCTACACCGCCCCGGTGGGCCAGCCCATCGTGTGGAACAACCCCAACAACGACCACCAGGTCGTCGTGACGCCGGTGCGCGACGGCACCCGCAACGACGGCTCATACTGCCGCGAATTCCAGCAGACCATCGTCGTCGCCGGGGAGAAGCAGCAGGGCTACGGCACCGCCTGCCGCCAGCCGGACGGCAGCTGGAAGATCGTCAACGACTGACGGCCGCCCGGGCCTTGTGACCTTGATGCCACCCCCGGCCCGCATCGGCGCGCCGGGGGTTCGCTTTATCCGGACACCGGCCAGCCCCATATTGTCTGCAGCCCTGCAGGGGGCCGTGCTTGAAGCCATGCGCGGGTTGCGCATATGGTGGGGCATTCCGGCAATAGATAGTGCGACCATGCGCGATCCCTACCAAATCCTTGGCATCAGCCGCACCGCGACCGCCGATGACATCAAGCAGGCGTATCGCCGCCTGGCCAAGCAGTACCACCCCGACCTGAACCCGGGCCGGGCCGATATCGAGCAGAAGTTCAAGGAAGCCAACAGCGCCCACAGCCTGTTGGCGGATCCGGACAAGCGCGCCCGTTTCGACCGGGGGGAGATCGACGCCACCGGGGCGGAGCGGCCGGACCGTTCCTTCCGCCGCGCCTATGCCGGCGCCGGCCGGTCGGGCGATTTCGACTTCGACGACGATCCCTTCGCCGACATCTTCGGCGCCGCGCGCAAGCGGGGCGGCCACGGGGTGAAGGCGCGGGGCAGCGATGTCGCCTATTCCGTCACCGTGACCTTCGTGGAAGCCTGCCTGGGCACCAAGCGGCGCCTGAACCTGTCCACCGGCAAAAGCATCGATGTCGCCCTGCCGCCCGGCACGCAGGACCAGCAGAAGTTGCGCCTGAAGGGCCAGGGGCTGCCGGGCCTGGGTGGTGCGGGTGCCGGCGACGCCATCGTGGAGGTGCACGTCACCCCCCACCCCTATTTCGTGCGGCGCGAGGACGACATCCACCTGGATGTGCCCGTGACCCTGCAAGAAGCCCTGCTGGGCGCCACCATCAAGGTGCCGACCCTGGATGGTGCCGTGCAGGTGAAGGTGCCCAAGGCCGCCAATTCCGGCACCACCCTGCGCCTGAAGGGCAAGGGCGTCGCCAACGCCGACCGCGGCACCCAGGGCGACCAGTACGTGAAGCTGACCGTCGTCCTGCCCGACCGGCCGGACGCGGAGCTGACCACCTTCATCGAGAAGTGGGGCAAGACCCACGACTACGACGTCCGCCGCAAGGCGGGGCTCATTTAGTTAGTCCCTCAAACGCCGGGCGCGGCCATCCGGCCGCTGGGCTTGTCCTCGGTTTTCAGTCCGCTGACGCTCCCCAAAAACCTCCGGCGGCTGCGGTCGCAGCCTACAGCCGCATGAGCCTTGGCTCATGCGGCTGGCACTGTTAACGATCCACCATGGCCTGGGCGGCGGCGCCATAACGGTCGCCCGACACCTGGAAGGTTTCCAGCGCGCCGTCCAGCCGGGCGACATCCGCCGCCGACAGGCGCAGGGCGTCAGCGCCCAGGTTCTCCTCCAGGTACTTGCGGCGCTTGGTGCCGGGGATGGGCACGATGTCCGGCCGCTTCTGCAGCAGCCAGGCCAGCGCCACCTGCCCCGCCGTGGCCCCGTAACCCTGGGCGATGTCGCGCACGAAGTCGGCGATGCGCTGGTTGGCGTCGAAGTTGGCGCCCTGCAGGCGCGGGTCGTTGGTGGCGCGGTAGTCGCCCGCCGGATACTCCTCCGCCCGCTTGGCGATGCCGGTCAGGAAGCCGCGGCCCAAGGGGCTGAACGGCACCAGGCCGATACCGAGTTCCGCCAGCAGGGGCAGGACATCGCGATCCAGGTTGCGTTCCCACAGGGAATATTCGCTCTGCACCGCCGTCACAGGCTGCACCGCGTGCGCCCGGCGGATGGTGTCGCACCCGGCCTCCGACAGGCCGAAATAGAGGACCTTACCCTCCTTGATCAGGTCGCGGACGGTGCCGGCCACGTCCTCGATGGGCACGGCCGGATCGACGCGGTGCTGGTACAGCAGGTCGATGCGGTCGGTGCGCAGGCGCTTCAGCGAGGCCTCAACCACCTCGCGGATGTGGTCCGGCCGGCTGTCGGTGCCGCTCATGGCACCACCCTGGCCGATGACGAAGCCGAACTTGGTGGCCAACTGCACCTGGTCGCGCCGGCCTTCCAGCGCCCGGCCCAGCAGATCCTCATTGGTGTAGGGCCCGTAGACCTCTGCCGTGTCCAGGAAGGTGCAGCCCAGTTCGATGGCGCGGTGCAGGGTGGCGATGGATTCGGCGTCATCCGGGCTGCCGTAGGCATGGGTCATGCCCATGCAGCCCAGGCCCAGCGAGGAGACCTCCAGGCCCTGCCGGCCCAATTTGCGTCGCGTCAGCATGTCCTTGCCCTTTCATTTCCGGAAAACAGACGGCCTCTGACCGGGGGACGATCAGAGGCCGCTGGAACGCCCGCCGCTATGACGGCGCTTACTCGAAGGGGGCCGTATTACGCTCCGTGAGTTTCGAACAGCTCCAGCGTGCGCCGGCGCGCCAGCTTCGCATCATCCAGGTCGGCATCCGGGCGGCCGTCGTTGTTGAAGCCGTGGCCGGAGTTCTCATAGATGTGCACCGGCACCTCGGGGTGCGCCGCCGTGATGGCGGCCGAGACGGTGTCGGCCGGGATGTGCGCGTCCTTGCGGCCCAAATGGCAGACCACCGGGCAGTTCAGGGGCAGGTCCACCATGCCGGGGATGCCGCCACCGTAATAGGCGGACACCGCCGCCAGGCCGGTGGCCTTGGACGCGGCGCGCCAGGCGACGGTGCCGCCGTAGCAATAGCCCACCAGGAAGACGGGGCCCTTGTCCTTCAGGGCGTCGACGCAGGCCTGGATGTCGGCCACCGGGTTGTCCATGCCGTTGGCCTGCATGTAGCCCACGCCCTTTTCCACGCCGGCGGGGTCGTGCTTGGCCAGGAAGCCCCTCTCCTGCCGGTCGAACATGGAGGGGGCGATGACCTCGAACCCCAGGGCGGACCAGCGGGCGACGTCGGCCTGCACGTAGTCATCCAGGCCGAAGATTTCCTGGATGACGATGACGCCGCCCTTGCGCGCACCTTCGGCGGCGGCGTGCAAGGCGGTGAATTCGAACCCGTCGATCGCGGACCGCAGGGTGATCTTCTCGGCCATTATTATGATCCTAACGAATAGTGAGTGAACGGTTTGTCACCCCTGGTTACAGGGCCGGCGCCTATCTGCCCACCGCCGTGCGATCTTCGGTCGCGGGTTGGATAAGCGGGGTTTCCGGCGCCAGCAGTTTCGACAGGGGCATGCCCATGAGGGAGCCGGCGTCGCGCCGCACCTGGTCGAAGATGGTCTTGACGTTGCGCTGCCAGTCGGCCTGCAGATGCCCGACCGACAGCAGGTCGCCCCACATGCCGAAGTCCAGCGCCCAATAGAGATCGCTCAGGCTGGCGTCGTGCGGATCGCGGGTGGCGACCCAGGCGCCGTCGGCGGTGCGCACGGTCCAGTTGGCCGCGTGCAACTGTTCCAGCATGCCGTCGACGGCCACCGCCCCCACCGGCACGCGGGTGATGATATCCGCCCGCTTCAGGGCGTGGCCGTCGCGCGACGCCAGCATCAGCTCGCGCAGGATGCCCAGCGCCACGACCAGGCGCTGGGCCGGCGACAGGCCGTCGGGCCCCAGTTCGGTGATGCGGCCCGCCCGCCATTCCGGCAGGGCCGCCGTCACCTCCGCCCCGAACAGGATCAGGCACCACACCAGGTACAGCCACAGCAGCACGGTGGGCAGCACCGACAGGGCGCCGTAGATGGTGGTGTAGGTGTGGACCTGGCCGATGTAGAGCGCGAAGGCCACCTTGGCGGCCTCCATGGCGGCACCGGCCACCACCCCGCCCACCATGGCGTCCTGCCAGCGCACCGGCCGGGTGGGGATGGCGAGATACGTCAGCCCGAAGAACAGCGTCTCCAGCAGGCCGGGCAGCACCCGGCGCACCAGGGCGATCACCACCGAGCCCTGGCCGCCCAGGTACTCCACCGCCACCGTGGACAGCGACAGGCTGACCCCCAGCAGCAGGGGCGCCATGGTCAGCACCGCCCAGAACGACAGCAGGCGCACCAGGACGGAGTGCCGTTCCCGGCTGCGCCAGATGGCGTTGTACGCCCCCTCGATGGAGAAGAAGAGCAGGATGGAGGTGATGGCCAGGCCCATCACGCCGACGCCGGTCATGGTGCCGGCGTTGCTGACGAACTCATGCAGGCGGTCGTTCAGGTTCTCGCCCACCTGGGGCACCAGATTCTGCAATAACAGCATTTCCGCATCAGCCCGCAGCTTTTGGAATGCAGGAAATGCCTGGAAAATGGCGAAACCGACGGTGAAAAGCGGCACCACCGCCAGCAAACTGGTGTAGGTCAGCGAGCCCACCGCCTGCAGGCAGTTGTCGCGGTAGAAGCGGCGCACGGCGTAGCTGGCCACACCCACCACCGCCAGCAGGGCGTGCCGGGCCGCATCCGGCAGGTTCGCGATCAGGCGGTGCCAGTAAGGGACGGGGGCTGACGTATCAGTCATGAGAACCTGCCGATCGAAGGCTGCCGCCTGTGAATTCTAGCCGTGCGCTTATGTCGGGTGCCCAGCCTTTGACCGTAAAACCGGTTCGTGTAGGATGCGCGCCTAATTTTCCGGAGAGAGACCGATGAGCACTTCGACTGGCACCCCCGTGACGGGGGGCCCCGTGACCGGCACCCTGATGGCCGGCAAGCGCGGCCTGATCATGGGTGTCGCCAACGATCGGTCCATCGCCTGGGGCATCGCCAAGGCGGTCGCGGCCCAGGGTGCCGAACTGGCCTTCACCTATCTGGGCGACGCGCTGGCCAAGCGGGTGAAGCCGCTGGCCGAACAGCTGGGCGTGCCGCTGGTGCTGCCCTGCGACGTCAATGACGAGGCCAGCATCGACGCGGTGTTCGCGACCCTGAAGGAAAAGTGGGGGACCATTGACTTCGTGGTGCATGCGATCGGCTTTTCCGACAAGAACGAGTTGGACGGGCTGTATCTCAACACCTCACGGTCCAACTTCCTGATGACCATGGATGTTTCCTGCTATTCCTTCACGGCGGTGGCCCAGCGGGCGGTGCCGATGATGACGAACGGCGGCAGCCTGCTGACCCTCAGCTATTATGGCGCCGAGCGGGTGATGCCGCACTACAATGTCATGGGTGTCGCCAAGGCCGCGCTGGAGGCCAGCGTGCGTTACCTGGCGGCCGACCTGGGCGGGCAGAACATCCGCGTCAACGCCATTTCCGCCGGCCCGATCAAGACCCTGGCCGCCAGCGGCATCGGCGACTTCCGCGCCATCCTGAAGTGGAATGAACTGAACGCCCCGCTGAAGCGCAACGTCACCACGGGTGAGGTCGGCAATTCCGCCCTGTACCTGCTGAGCGACCTGGGCAGCGGCGTCACGGGCGAAGTCCACCACGTCGACAGCGGCTATCACACCGTCGGCATGCTGGCGGTGGACAGTGCTGCGGAAACCGCGGCCCTGCTGCAAAGCCTGGTCAAGTCGGAAGGGTAAGCTGACATGGCCGGGAACGGCATCGGGACCCAGTTCCGTTTCACCACCTTCGGCGAAAGCCACGGGGTGGCGCTGGGCTGCGTGGTCGACGGCGTGCCGCCGTTGATGGAGCTGGACGAGGCGTGGGTCCAGGGTTTCCTGGACCGGCGCAAGCCCGGCCAGTCGCGCTTCACCACCCAGCGGCGCGAACCGGACACGGTGCGCATCCTGTCCGGCGTGTTCGAGGGCAAGACCACCGGCACGCCCGTCTGCCTGATGATCGAGAACGAGGACCAGCGGTCCAAGGACTACGGCGACATCAAGGACAAGTTCAGGCCGGGCCACGCCGATTACACCTATTGGGAACGCTACGGCATCCGCGACTATCGCGGCGGCGGCCGGTCGTCGGCGCGGGAAACCGCGTCGCGCGTGGCCGCCGGTGCCGTGGCGCGCCGGGTGCTGGAGGCGGTGCCGGGTGGCGTCACCATCCGCGCAGCATTGGTGCAGGTGGGCCCGCACAAGGTGGACCGGTCGCGCTGGGACTGGGACCAGGTGGACCAGAACCCGCTGTTCTGCCCCGACCCGGTGATGGCCGAGGAATGGGCGCACTATCTGGACGGCATCCGCAAGAACGGCTCCTCCGTCGGTGCCGTGGTCGAGGTGGTGGCGTCGGGCGTGCCCGCCGGCCTGGGTGAGCCCATCTACGACAAGCTGGACGGGGATCTCGCCCGCGCCATGATGACCATCAACGCCGTCAAGGGCGTGGAGATCGGCGCCGGTTTCGCCGCCGCCGAACTGACCGGCGAGGAAAACGCCGACGAGATGCGGGCCGGCCCCGACGGCAAGCCCCTCTTCACCAGCAACCACGCCGGCGGCATCCTGGGCGGCCTGTCCACCGGCCAGGATGTGGTGGTGCGCTTCGCCGTGAAGCCCACCAGCAGCATCCTGACCCCCCGCCGCACCCTGGACATCCACGGGCAAGAGACGGACATCCTGACCAAGGGTCGTCACGACCCCTGCGTCGGCATCCGTGCCGTGCCGGTGGGCGAGGCCATGATGGCCTGCGTACTGGCCGACCATTGGCTGCGGCTGAGGGCTTATAGATAAGATTCCCTCAGACGCCGGGCGCCGGCATCCGCCGGCTTGGCTTCCTCGTTTTGCAGTCCAGTCCGTTCCCCGCAAAACTCCGGCGGCCACGGTCGTGGCCTACAACGGCGTGAACGCCGTTGATTTCGCTTATGACTTGGAAACGGCAACGGCCCCGCCTGATCACCAGGCGGGGCCGTTTTGCTTTTGGCCGAACCGATAGGGCCGATCAGCGGCCCTGGATGGTGATGGTCAGGGTGTCGGTGTAGCTGCCAGCGACGGCCTGGGCGTTGGCGGGCACGGTCACGGCGATGGTGGCCTGCTTGGCGAACTGGGCGGAGGAGCGGCTGACGTTGACGCTGCTGCCGCTGGACTGGCCGTCGTAAATGGGGGTGTAGCTGATGGGCTGGGCGCCATTGGCCGAGGACTTCAGGTTGGCGCCGTTGGCCGAGGAGACCGAGATGGTGTAGCCCGCGCCGTCGTTGCAGGTCTCCACCGCCGTGCCGACGGTGACGTTGGTCGAACCCGTCAGGATGTTCAGCTGCGCGCCGGCGTCGGTGACCGCGATGGTGCAGGTCTGGGCGACGGTGCCGTTCAACTGCACGGTGCCGGAGGTGGCGGCGAAGGCGGGGGCGGCGACCAGGGCGGCGGCGAAAACGGCGGCGGCGGCGATGCGGCGGATCATGGCGAAATTCCTATCGGTTCGGTGGGCTTGTTGCCCGGCTGTTTAATGCTTCCGATATAAGCAATTCGGATGCCAGGTTCGGTGGCATAGCGGGCCATTTTTGTAACTGATTGAAAATCATCACTTATCTGTAAGATGGACTTTGCCGTCACGGCACAGGCGTCCACCGCCATGGCGATACGCAACAGTGCCGAAATGACAAGCTCAATGAAATCAATGCATTACAAGATGCATTCAGCCATGGTCCGAACAGCACAAAGGGGCGGCCCCGGCTGGGACCGCCCCTTCGCGAACTTAACCGAACCGATGCGGCGGCTTACTTGCCGGCGATGGTGACCGTCAGGGTGTCGGCGTAGCTGCCGGCGATGGCCTGGGCGCTGGCCGGAACCGTCACGTACATGGCGGCGGTCTTGGCGAACTGCGCGCCCGACCGGGTGACCGTGAAGCTGGAGCCGGAGCCGTTGGTGCCGTCGTAGGTGGTGGTGTAGTTGATGGCCTGGGCGCCGGTGGCCGAGGACTTCAGCGAACCGTTGTTGGCGGAGGCGACGGTGATGGTGTAGCCCGCACCGTCGTTGCAGTTCTCAACCACCGAACCGACCTGCACGTTGCTGGAGCCGGCCAGGATGTTCAGCGTGGCGTTGCTGTCGGTGACGGCCACGGTGCAGGTCAGCGCCACGGTGCTGTTCAGCTGCACGGTACCCGAGGTGCCGGTGGTGGCGGCGAAGGACGGGGCGGCGGCGAAAGCGGCGAAGACAACGGCGGCAGTGGCGGCGGCAGCGATGCGGCGGATCATGACGTGAATTCCTATCGGTTCGGGTGGGCTTGCTGCCCAGGTTGGTTCATGCCTGTTCTTAAGCATCCGGCATGCCAACTTTCGCCGCACCGCGAGCATTCTCTGAAAATATTAGCGATATCAGTCAGATAGGAACGCGGCCCGTCTTCAACCCACCCCACCCGATCGGCATATATCCTTGGAACTAGAAAAACCAATGCATCACGCATCACGCCCTCGGGATAGGGCGTAACTGCATTTCGCAACAAACCCATGCGATGTGCAAAAATCAGGTTCGGCGCCGCGCCTCGAGCATCAGGGCACCTGGCCGGCCATCGCCCACCGGCCGGCCATCCATGGCCACCACCGGCCGTACCATGAGGCTGGAGGTGAGGAACAGTTCCGTGGCGCGGACCAGGTCGGCCGGCAGCAGGGATCGCTCCACACCGCCCAGTTGATCCATTACGGCCGCCCGCCGGGTTCCGGGCAGCACGCCGTCCGCCAGCGGCGGGGTCACCAGGGCGCCGTCCAGCACCGCGAACAGCGTGGCGGCGGTGGCGCCCGCCACCCGGCCGGCGGTGTTCAGCAGCACGGCGTCGTCCGCCCCCTCCGCCGCCGCCTGGCGCCGCGCGAGGATCTGGTCCAGGTAGTTCAGGCTTTTCACCCGCGACAGGGGCGAATGCTCGTTACGGCGGGTGACCGTCGCCACCACCACCCGGGCCGGCGGCAACACCGCGCCGGCGGGGGCCGCCGTCACCAGGATGGTGGGTGTGGGCGGGTTCGGACGCGGCAGGCCCCGGGGGCCGAGGCCGGCACTGACCGTCAGGCGCAGGGCACCATCCGCCAGATCGTTGGCCGCCGCCGTATCGGCCAGCGCCGCCGCCAATTCAGCCATGGGCGGCAGGGGCAGGCCCAGCACCGCCGCCCCATCCCGCAGGCGCGCCAGATGGGCGTCCAGGCGGACAACGGCGCCGTCCCGCCAGCACAGCGTCTCAAACAGGCCGTCGCCCAGCAGGAAGCCCCGGTCATTGAACGCGATGCCGGCGGATGCCGCCGGTCGCAAGGTACCGTTCAGCCAGACCAGGTTCATGCCGCCTCGCTTCCGGATCGCCCACTGTCCGCCACCACCGGCGGCCAGGCCATGTCGGGGTCCAACGCCGTCAGCAGCGCCTTGGCCTTGACCAGGCTTTCCTCATATTCCGCCGCCGGGTCGCTGTCGGCCACGATGCCGCCGCCGGCCTGGACCATCACCCGGCCCTCGGCCACCGCCAGGGTGCGGATGATGATGGAACTGTCCATGGCCCCGTCCCAGCCCAGCCACAGCACCGACCCGCAATAGGGCCCACGCCGGGCGCCCTCCAGCTCATGGATGATCTGCATGGCGCGGATCTTGGGCGCCCCGGTGATGGACCCGCCGGGGAAGGTGGCGCGCAGCAGATCCACCGGCCCCAGGCCGCGCTTGAGGGTCGCCTCCACCACGCTGACCAGGTGATGCACGGTGCGATAGCTTTCCAGCCCGCACAGGGTGGGCACCGCCACACTGCCCACCTCCGCCACCCGCGACAGGTCGTTGCGCATCAGATCCACGATCATCAGGTTTTCCGCCCTATCCTTGGGCGAGGCCAACAGGTCGGCCGCCAGGGCCCGGTCACGAACGGGGTCGGGGTCGCGTGGCCGCGTGCCCTTGATGGGCCGGGTCTGCACCCGGCCGGCGGTGTCCAGCGCCAGGAAGCGTTCCGGCGACACCGACACCACCGCGCGGCCCTGGCCCAAGTCAAGCAAGGCCGAAAACGGCGCCGCCGCGCGGGGCCGCAGCCGGGCGTACAGGTCCAGCGGCGTCGCGCCCGGCGCCAGGCGGGCCAGGAAACGCTGGGTGATGTTGGCCTGGTAGATGTCGCCGGCGGCGATGTAGTCCACCGTGCGCGCCACCGCCGCCTCATGATCGTCCCTGGACCAGGCGGCGCGCCAGCCGGCCCCGTCCAGCAAGGGGCCCTGCCCTGCCGGCGTCGCACCGGCAGGGGCATCCAGCAGCGCCTGCCATTCCCGGGCGCGGGCGTCGGCATCCGGCCGGCCGGCGGACAGGATCCAGGCCCGCCCCGTCGCATGGTCGATGGCGACGATGCGGTTATAAAAGCCCACCGCCATGTCGGGCAGCGGCAGGTCGGCGGCATGCGGTGCCGGCAGCGCCTCCAGTTGGCCGCCCAGCTCATACCCCAGGAATCCCACCGCTCCACCGCGGAAAGGCGGCAGGTCCGGTGCCGTGGGGCCATCGCCCACCAGCACCCGCCCAGCCGCCAGCAGGTCGCCCACCACCGTCAGCGCGTCACCCGCCACCACCTGGCCGTTCACCGTGACGGCGGCACCGGCGCATTCCACCCAGGCATGGGGATCGGCGCCGATGTAGCTGTAGCGGGCGCGGGTCAGATCGGCGGCAGCGCCATCCAGCAGGAAGGGACGCGACAGGTGCGCCAGCCGGGCGTACAGCGCCACGGGATCGGTGATGGACAGCGGCACTGCCGTGATGGATGCGGGGCGCGTCATGGTGGGCGGACCTTACCCCGTCGACCGGGGCCCCGCCAGACGAAGGTCGGCAACCTTGTGTCTTATGAAATGGGTGTCTTACGAATGGCGCCAGCCGAAGGTAAGGCATGCCCCGCCACCCGGCCGCCTTGGCAAGGGTCACGCGCTGTGGTGGTATGGCGGTCGGAATTTACGGCTCCCAGGAAACCGCCTCGATGCGTTTCATCGTACGCTTGTTCGCCTTGATCGGCCTGTTCGGCGTTCTGCTTGTCGCCGGCCTGATCCTGCTGGCGATCAAGACCAAGGACAAACAGCCCACCCTGCCCCAGTCCATCGTCCTGGAATTCGACTTCGAACGCCCCCTGGCGGAAGCGCCGGGTGAGGACGGATGGGCCGGTGTCTTCTCCAGCCGCCACGGCAGCGTGCGCGAGGTGGTGGACGCCCTGGAACAGGCCGGCCGCGACCCACGGGTGAAGGGCTTCGTCGCCAAGGTGGGCAACGCCAGCCAGGGCATCGCCACCACCCAGGAACTGCGCGACGCCATCGCCCGCTTCCGCGCCACCGGCCGCTTCGCCTACATCCACGCCGAAAGCTTCGGCGACGCCGGCAGCGGCATGGGCCCCTATTACCTGGCCAGCGGCTTCGACCAGGTGTGGCTGCAGCCGGTGGGCACGGTGGGCATCACCGGCATCGCCGTCACCCAGACCTTCTTCCGGGGTGCCTTGGACACCATCGGCGTGCAGCCGGAGATCAGCAAACGCGCCGATTACAAGACGGCGGCGGAGATGTATGCGGAAAAGAAGGCGACGCCCGCCAACCGCGAAATGACGGAAAGCCTGGCCGGCGACATCTATGACCAGATGGTGCTGGGCATCGCGGAAGGGCGCCATTTGGGCCCCGACGCGGTGAAGACCGCCATCGACCACGCCCCCCTGCTGGACAGCGAGGCGCTGGCCGGCAAGCTGGTGGACAAGCTGGGTTATTTCGATGAGGTGGAAAAGGCGGCCCTGGACCGGGCGGGCGGCAAGGCCGCCGACGCCGACACGGTGGGCCTGCTGAGCTATGGCAAGATCGCCGGTTCCGCCTTCCAGTCCGGCCCCACCATCGCCCTGATCGTGGGCGAGGGTGAGATCGAGCGGGGCGGCAAGGACGACAGCGGCTTCGGCAACCAGGCCGCCTTCGCCGCCAACCGCGTCGCCGACGCCTTCGACACCGCCATCCAGCAGGCGAGCGTCAAGGCCATCCTGTTCCGGGTGAACAGCCCCGGCGGCAGCCCCGTGGGGTCGGAGGTGGTGCGCCATGCCGTAGACAGGGCGCGGGCCGCCGGCAAGCCGGTGGTCATCTCCATGGGCGACGTGGCGGGGTCCGGCGGCTATTGGGTGGCGATGGATGCCGACCGCATCGTGGCCCTGCCCGCCACCCTGACCGGGTCCATCGGCGTGCTGGGCGGCAAGTTCGTGGCCAAGGGCCTGGCCGACAAGCTGGGCGTGGGCATCGACCAGGTGACCCGCGGCGCCAACGCCACGATCTGGAGCCCGGCCAGCCCCTATACCGACAGCGAGAACGCGCGCCAGGAAGCCATGCTGGACGCGATCTACACCCAGTTCACCAACGGTGTCGCCAAGGGGCGCAAGCTGGATATCGCCAAGGTGCAGGACATCGCCAAGGGCCGCGTCTACACCGGCCGCCAGGCCAAGGATCTGGGCCTGGTGGACGCCATCGGCGGCTATGACGTGGCCTTGCAACAGGTGCGGCAGGTGGCCAACATCCCGGCCGGGGCCAGCCTGACCATCGTGCAGTTCCCCAAGCCCAAGAACACCTATGAGATGGTGCTGGACCTGCTGAACGGCAAAGCCGCCGTCCAGATGGCCAGCGCTGCCGAGGCGCGGGGGGCGGACAAGGTGATGGCCGACTACGGCCCGCTGCTGAACGTATTGCAACCCGTGGTCCGCGCCGCCCGCCGGCAGGATCAGGTGCTGATGATGCCGGATCTCAGCGTCAACAGCGCCGCCTACTAAGGCGCATCCGATCCAAACCGGAACACCACCCCCGGCCAGGGTTTCCCTGGCCGGGGGTTTTCTTTTGCGCGAAAAGGGCGCGCACCCTGGCATATGCGGCGATTTGTCACCATCTGATGCGCTAACTTAAGAAGAACCCACCACTCACAGGCCCCCTTGCCATGGATTTCCTTGCCGACCCGAGCATCTGGCTTGGGCTGCTGACCCTCGTCGCGCTTGAGATCGTCCTCGGTATCGACAATTTGATCTTCCTGGCC
The DNA here is from genome assembly GCA_028283825.1 of Azospirillaceae bacterium. Classification (NCBI taxonomy): domain Bacteria; kingdom Pseudomonadati; phylum Pseudomonadota; class Alphaproteobacteria; order Rhodospirillales; family Azospirillaceae; species Azospirillaceae bacterium. The sequence goes on from JAPWJW010000003.1 coordinate 1,245,045, forward strand.
ATCGTGGCGGACAAGCTGCCGCCGGAACAGCGCAACCGGGCCCGGGTGGTGGGTCTTTCGCTGGCGCTGTTCATGCGCCTGGGCCTGCTGTTCTCCATCTCCTGGATCATGGCGCTGACCCAGCCGCTGTTCAGCGTGGCGGGTTATTCCATCTCGGGCCGCGACCTCATCCTGATCCTGGGCGGCGGTTTCCTGATCGCCAAGGGCACGATGGAACTGCATGAACGGCTGGAGGGCGGGCAGCACAAGGGCCACGAGGGCAGCGGTAAGGGGGCCGACATCTTCTGGCGCGCGGTGGCGCAGATCGTGGTGCTGGATGCCGTGTTCTCGCTGGACAGCGTCATCACGGCGGTCGGAATGGTGGATGAGCTGCCGGTGATGGTGGCCGCCGTCTGCATCGCCATGGCCGTGATGCTGGCGGCGTCCAAGCCCTTGATGGCCTTCATCTCCCGCCACCCCACGGTCATCATCCTGGGCCTGGGCTTCCTGCTGATGGTGGGCTTCAGCCTGGTGACGGAAGGCCTGGGCCTGCACATCCCCAAGGGCTATCTCTACGCCGCCATCGGCTTCTCCATCCTGATCGAGGCCGCCAACCAGATCGGCCGGCGCAAGCGCACAGCACCGACGGCAGACGCAGCCACTCTGCTGCAACGGCTGCGCGACACACCCGGCGGGGTGGTGACCATAACGGACGCCCAGGGCGCGGTGCTGGCCACGGTCACCACGGCCGAGGCGCTGGCGCAACTCAGGCCGGATTGAACTCGGCGCCGATCAGGAACTCGCGGTTGCCCTCCGGCCCCAGGATGGGGCTGGGGTCGACGCCCCGGACGATCCACCCGGGGCGGGCCGACAGCCAGGCGACGGTGGCGTCGCAGACTTCCTGGTGCAGTTCCGGCTCACGCACCACGCCGCCCTTGCCGACGCGGCCCTTGCCCACCTCGAACTGCGGCTTGATCAGGGCGACCAGCTTGCCGCCGGGCTGAACCAAGTCCAATGCCGCCGGCAGCACGGTGGCCAGGCCGATGAAGCTGGCGTCGCACACCACCATGCCGATGGGGTCGGGGATGATCTCGGCCGTCAGGTGGCGGGCGTTGGTCTTTTCCATCACCACCACGCGCGGGTCGGTGCGCAGCTTCCAGGCGAACTGGCCGTGGCCCACATCCACCGCGTAGACCTTGGCGGCACCGCGCGTCAGCAGCACGTCGGTGAAGCCGCCGGTGCTGGCGCCCACGTCGATGGCGGTCACGCCCGTCGGATCGAATCCGAAATGATCCAGGCCGTGCACCAGCTTCAACCCGCCGCGCGACACCCAGGGATGGTCCTGGCCCTTCAGGCTCAGGGTCTTGTCGGCGGGGATGGTCTGGCCGGGCTTGTCGATGCGCAGGGTGTCGGCATAGACCAAGCCGGCCAGCACCAGCGCCTGGGCGCGGGCCCGGCTTTCCACCAGACCGCGTTCCACCAAGGCCTGGTCCACACGGACCTTGCCTGGCTTGGCCGCCTTGGCTTTGGGGGATTCGTCCGACATCAGGCTTTGGGCGCCAGCAGCGCCGCCTTCGTGCCCAAGGCCTTCAGCACGGTATCGACGATGCCGTTGGCGTTCAGGCCGGCCTCGTCATACTGCTTGGCGGGGCTGTCGTGCTCCTGATAGCGGTCGGGCAGGACCAGGGGGCGGAACTTCAGGCCGGCGTCGAACAGGCCCTCTTCCGCCAGGTACTGCATCACCTGGGCGCCGAAGCCACCCACGGACCCTTCCTCGATCGTCACCAGCACATCATGCTCAACCGCCAACTGGCGAACCAGTTCCCGGTCGATCGGCTTGGCGAAGCGCGCGTCCGCCACCGTCGTCGACAGGCCGCGCGACCCCAGCTCTTCCGCCGCCTTCAAGGCCTCACCCAGGCGCGTGCCCAGGCTCAGCAGCGCCACCGTGGTGCCTTGGCGGACGATGCGGCCCTTGCCGATGGGCAGGACCTCGCCCTTCTCCGGCATTTCGATGCCCACGCCCTCGCCACGCGGGTAGCGCAGCGCGATGGGGCCGCTGTCATGGGCGACCGACGTCGCCACCATGTGCACCAGTTCCGCCTCATCCGCCGCCGCCATCACCACCATGTTGGGCAGGCAGCAGAGATAGGCCAGGTCGAAGGCGCCGGCATGCGTGGCGCCGTCCGCCCCCACCAGGCCGGCACGGTCCATGGCGAAGCGGACCGGCAGGTTCTGCAAGGCCACGTCGTGCACCAGCTGGTCGTAGCCGCGTTGCAGGAAGGTCGAATAGATCGCCACGAACGGCTTGTAGCCTTCCGTCGCCATGCCCGCCGCGAACGTCACCGCGTGCTGCTCCGCGATGCCCGTGTCGAAGGTCCGCGTCGGGAACGCCTGGCCGAACAGGTCCAGACCCGTGCCCGACGGCATCGCCGCCGTGATCGCCACCACCTTGTCGTCGGCCTTGGCCTCCTTGATCAGGCTGTCGGCGAAGACGCGGGTGTATGTCGGCGCGTTCGCCTTGGCCTTGGCCTGGGCGCCCGTCACCACGTCGAACCGCCCCACCGCGTGCAGCTTGTCGGCCGAGGCCTCCGCCGGCGCGTAGCCCTTGCCCTTCTGCGTCACCGCGTGGATCAGCACCGGACGGCCGTTCGGCTCATCCCGGATGTTCTCCAGGATGGGAACCAGCTGGTCCAGGTCGTGGCCGTCGATCGGGCCCACGTAATAGAAGCCCAGTTCCTCGAACAGCGTCCCGCCCATCACCATGCCACGGGCGTATTCCTCAACCCGGCGGGCGGCGTTCTGCAGGGGACGCGGCAGGCGTTCCGCCACCTGACGGCCGATGTCCCGCAGGTTGCGGTACTGGCTGCTGCTGACCAGGCGGGCCAGGTAGCCGGACACGGCACCCACCGGCGGGGCGATCGACATGTCGTTGTCGTTCAGGATCACCACCAGGCGGGAGCCCAGGGCGCCAGCGTTGTTCATCGCCTCATACGCCATGCCGGCGGAGATGGAACCGTCGCCGATCACCGCGATGACATGGTTCTTCGCACCCGACAGGTCGCGCGCCAGCGCCATGCCCAGGCCGGCGGAAATGGAGGTGGAGCTGTGGGCGGCACCAAACGGGTCGTACTCGCTCTCCGCCCGGCGGGTGAAGCCGGACAGGCCGCCGCCCGTGCGCAGGGTGCGGATGCGGTCGCGACGACCGGTCAGGATCTTGTGCGGGTAGGCCTGGTGGCCCACGTCCCAGATGATGCGGTCCGCCGGCGTGTCGAACACGTAATGCAGCGCCACCGTCAATTCCACCACGCCCAGGCCGGCGCCCAGGTGGCCACCCGTCACCGACACCGCGTCGATCGTCTCGGACCGCAGCTCATCCGCCAGCTGGACCAACTGCTCCGGACGCAGCTCGCGCAGGCGGTCAGGCGTCGGACACAGGTCCAACAGCGGGGTCTTCGTCGCCATTCATCGGCTCCCAATCATACTCTTTTATTAAGAACGCCGATCCACAACGAAGCGCGCCACCGCCTGCAACATGGAGGCCCGTCCCTCGAAAATCTCAAGATGGCCGCGTGGCCTGGTCGGCCAGGCGGCCCGCCTGATCGCGGGCCCGCTCCAGGCCCAGGATGGACACGAAAGTCGCCTTGCCGGCCGGGCGGTCGCGGCCGACGGATTTGCCGGTCTCGGCCTCCGTCCCCTCGACATCCAGCAGGTCGTCGGCGATTTGAAAGGCCAGGCCCAGATCGTGGGCGTAGGCCTGAAGGGCATGGAACTGCGGCGGCGAGGCGCGGCCCAGGATGGCGCCGGCCGTGGCCGAGAAGGCGATCAGTTCACCGGTCTTCAGCCGCTGCAACCGCGTGATGGCGCCGATGTCCAGCGCCTGGGTTTCCGCGATCAGGTCCAGCATCTGGCCGCCCACCATGCCGCGGGCACCCGACGCCTTGGCCAGCGCCGACACCAGTGCGCAGCGCACGCGTGGATCCTCATGCGTCTCATGGTCGGTCAGCACCTCGAACGCCGCCGTCAGCAGGGCGTCGCCGGCCAGGATGGCCGTGGCCTCGTCGAACTGGCGGTGAACGGTGGGGCGGCCCCGGCGCAGCCGGGCGTCATCCATGGCCGGCAGGTCGTCATGAACCAGGGAATAGCAGTGCACGAACTCGATCGCCGCCGCGACGCGCAGCGCGCAGGCCGGGCTGACGTTGAACATCCGGGCGCTTTCCATCACCAGGAAGGGCCGCAGCCGCTTGCCCCCGCCCAGGCAGCTGTAGCGCATGGCCTCATACAGCTTGGCCTCCGCCATGCTGCTGCGCGGCAGCAGGATGTCGATGGCGGTTTCCACCTGTTCGACGGTGTCCGCCATGGCGACGGTCAGGGATTTGGGCAGGCTGGGCATCAGGGGCTACTCAATCGATAAGGGCCAACCGATAGGGGACTCAGTCGATGCGGGCCGGTTCCACGCCCACCTGGCCGTCACTGCCCAGGGTGATGCGATCGACCTTTTCCTGGGCCTCCCGCAGCTTGCCCTCGCAATGGCGCTTCAGCAGGGTACCACGCTCATAAAAACCGATGGCGTCGTCCAGCTTGGCCTTGCCGTCCTCAAGCTGGCGCACGATGCGTTCCAACTCGCCCAGGGCATCCTCGAAACTCATGGCCTTGATGTCTGCCGGCAGGGTCAGCTCAGTCATGGATCGTCCAAATCTCCGCGCCATGCTTGAACGACAGGCGCATCATCTCAAGGCCGGGGACTTTAGGACCCGCCGCTGCCCGCCGCAAGCATCCCGGCCCGGCGTGGCGGTGTCGGGAGGCATACGCCCAGCGACCGTAACCTTGATGCATCACACCTCCATCAACGTGCCCACATGGGCGGCGACGCAGGATGCCAACGCCAGGGGATCATAGCCCCCTTCCAGGGACGAGACCAAGCGGCCGCCACAGTGGCGGTCGGCGATGGCCGCGATCTCCGCCGTCGCCCAGACGAAGTCATCCTCGACCAGGGCCAGGTCGGCCAGCGGGTCGGCGCGGTGCGCATCGAAACCGGCGGAGATGAAGATAAGTTCCGGGGCGAAGGCGTCCAGGGCCGGCAACAGGCTGGACCGCATGCCCTCGCGGAATTCCGCCCCACCGGAGCCGGCGCGCAGTAGCACGTTGACCACCGTGTCGAAATCCCCCCGGTCGCCCAGGGCGCCGGTGCCGGGGTAGAGCGGCCATTCATGGGTGGAGCCGTAGAACAGCTCCGGGTCGTGCTGGGCCAGGGTCTGGCTGCCGTTGCCGTGGTGGACGTCGAAATCGACGATGGCAATGCGGCGCAGGCCGTGGACGGCGCGGGCATGCTCCGCCGCCACGCCGACATTGTTGAACAGGCAGAAACCCATGGCCTGGCCCGGTTCGGCATGGTGGCCGGGCGGGCGGATGGCGCAGAAGGCGTTGCGCACCTCCCCCGCCATCACGGCATCCACGGCGGCGCAGACGGCACCGGCGGCGCGCAGGGCCGCCTCGATGCTGCCCGGGGACAGCATGGTGTCGCCGTCCAGCGCCACCACGCCGGTGACGGGTACCGCGGCCAGCAGGCGCTGCACCATGTCGGGGGTGTGCACCCGTTCGATCTGGTCGAAGGTCGCGGCCGGCGCCTGGCGGCGGTCCAGGTATTGGAACCGTTCCGCATCCAGGGCGCGCATGATGGCCGACAGGCGCGCCGCATTCTCCGGATGCCCCGGCCCCGTCTCATGTTCCAGGCAGGCCCAATGGGTGAACAACGCCGTCGCCATATGCCGCTTCCTCGAACCCTGCATTCATTGTTATGGCCCGGCACGGATGACGTCCGGGCGATCGGCCATCATCACCGAAGCCGCCCCCCAGCCGCCAGTGCCTTCGTGGTCTCAAGCCCGGCGCAGGGTGAAGGTCAGCACCCCGTCCGCCTCATCAGCCGCCAGCAAGGCATGGCCCGTGGCCTCGCAGAAGGCCGGCACGTCGCGGCGCGCGCCCTGGTCGGTGGCCAGCAGGGTTAGCACCGCCCCCGCCGGCATGGCCATCAACGCCTTGCGGGCACGCAGCACCGGCAGGGGGCAGATCAGCCCCCGCGCATCCAGCGTGCGATCCCCTTCACTCATCGCGGCGCCTTCAGGGCGGACGCCGCCAGCACCAGCCAGCCCAGGATGAAGCTGGAACCACCCACCGGCGCCACCGCACCCAAGGCGCTGGGCCCCCACCAGCCCAGGCCATAGAGTGCGGCGCCGAACAGCACGGCGCCAATGATGAACAGCCAGCCGGCGATGGCGGCCAGGCGGCGGTGCAACAGCGAACCACCCAGCGTGGCGGCCACGGCGGCGGCCATGTGCATCAGCTGGTACTGGCTGGCCGTCTGCCACAGGCCGACGGCATGGGCGTCGCGCACCAGCGCCAGTCCGTGCACGGCATAGGCGCCGGCCGCCACGGCGATGGCGCCGATCAATCCCGCCACGGCCAGCCGGGCCCGCGCATCCTGCGTCAACATCCCCCAAATCCTTTCACATCGTAAGACCGTGCCAGGATATGGGCCCGCCGCGCGCCAGGCAAACGCGAACGGGCCGCCCCCGGCATGGGGACGGCCCGTCGCGTCATCAATCACAAAACCTCAACCGGCCAGCTTGGCGGCGATGCCGGCAACGTGGGCGCCCTGGAAGCGGGCGCCGGCCAACTCGTTCTCGCTGGGCTGGCGCGAGCCGTCGCCATTGGCGATGGTGGTGGCGCCGTAGGGGCTGCCGCCCGTCACCTCGGCATTGTTGGTCTGGCCCTGGAAGCTGTAGGGCAGGCCGGCGATCACCATGCCGTGATGCAGCAGGCTGGTGTGGAAGGACAGGATGGTGGCCTCCTGCCCGCCGTGCTGGGTGGCGGAGGAGGCGAAGACGCTGCCCACCTTGCCGATCAGGGCGCCGGTGAACCACAGGCCGCCGGTCTGGTCCAGGAAGTTGCGCATGGGCGCCGCCATCATGCCGAAGCGGGTGGGGGTGCCGAAGATGATGGCGTCGTACTGCGGCAGTTCATCCACCGTGGCGACCGGGGCGTCCTGCGCCAGCTTGAAGCCGGCCTTGGTGGCGATCTCGGTCGGCACCGTCTCCGGCACGCGCTTCACCACCACCTCGGTGCCGGCGACCGACGCCGCACCCTCGGCCACGGCCTTGGCCATGGTCTCGATGTGGCCGTAGCTGCTGTAGTAGAGGACGAGGACCTTGGCCATTGCTTGACACTCCATCTCAGGGTTCGGGCCGGGCGTTCGGGGCGGGGCCGATTGGATGGACGGACCATAACCGCGTTACGCATTGCGGATAATCCGGTGCCTGGGCATAAAATTGTTCCGCGCCCCGCAACAATGCGGCCCGACAAAAGGACCCCGACATGGATCGCCTGGACGACATGGCCCTGTTCGCCCGCGTGGTGGAAAGCCGCAGCTTCACGGTGGCGGCGGACAAGCTGGGCCTGTCGCGCTCCGCCGCCAGCCGCCGCATGACGGAACTGGAGGCGCGGCTGGGCGCCCGGCTGCTGAACCGCACCACTCGGCGCATCAGCCTGACCGAGGCGGGGGAGACCTACCTGGCCCGGGTGCAGCAGATCCTGGCCGACGTGGATGAAGCCGACCGCTCCGTCGCCAGTTTGCAGGCCGCCCCCCGTGGCGTGCTGAAGGTGGCGGCCCCCATGAGCTTCGGCATGAAGCACTTAGGGCCGGCCATCGCCGACTTCCTGTCCGCCTTCCCCGATATCGAGGTGGAGATGGACCTGAACGACCGCTTCGTGGATCTGGTGGATGAGGGCTACGACGTGGCCGTGCGCATCGGCCAGTTGAAGGACAGCTCATTGGTGGCCAAGCGCATCTGCCCCACGCGGGTGGTGCACGCCGCCAGCCCGGCCTACCTGACCCGCCGGGGCATCCCCCGCGCGCCGGATGATTTGGCCCAGCATGACTGCCTGATCTACACCAACGCGCCGCAGGGGGCGCAATGGCCGTTCCGCGTCACGCCGTTGACGCCGGGGGCGGCGCGCGGCGGCAACCACGACATCGACGCGGCCACCCGCCTGGTGAAGGTGAATGCGCGCCTGCGCGCCAACAACGGCGACGTGCTGCTGGAGGCGGCCTGCGCCGGCGTCGGCATCGTGTCGCTGCCCACCTTCATCTGCGGCGACGCCGTGGCCGACGGCCGCGTCGTGCCCATCCTGCAGGAATGGTCGGTCAGCCGCAGCGCCATCAACGCCGTCTTCCCCGCCAACCGCCACCTGTCGTCCAAGGTGCGGGTGTTCGTGGATTTCCTGGCCGACCGCTTCGGCCCCAACCCCTATTGGGATGCGGGATTGAAGTTGGGATAGCGCACCTGGAAAAGGAGCGAAGCGACAAGGACGCGACCACGTCCGCCGGACCTTTCCGGGGAACGAAGTGGACTGGAAAGGGAGGATGAGGCAAGGGCCCGGATGGGCCCGCCCGCCGTCTGAGGGAACAGCACAATTAAAGACGGCGGATCAGGCGTTGTCCCGACAGGCGGCAGCCCCGTATTGAGCCGCCATCCCCGGTGACTGTACAGCCTGGTCCGCCGTCCATTCTCAGTCGGATGGGCAAAAAGCCTTGAATCCGCGCTAGGGCGGCCGCTTTGCCACGATAGATCCGACCGTGTTTCCGGATGTCCCACCATGCAGGGGGTTTCGTCCGGTTCAAGCGCGGGCTGTGACGCCCGCCTCCTGAAACAAAGCGTGCGCCCCCCGGCGGGCCGGGTCAAACGACGATCCCTCATGCCGCAAAGCAGCGGCTACCCGCTGTCGTCATACCGGGTTAACACGCACCCGGAAGGGGCGAGAAAGCAGTTGGGCAGAGTCCAGACAACGCGAAATGGCCCACGATGACTTGGCGGCGGCCAATTGCGAACGATTTTCATAATCCTGTCACAACCCGCTTTTACCGCAACCCGCCCCCCCAAACCCGTCATATGCCGCAAATCTTCGTCGCTTGACATGCCGGGGGGAGTCGCTACTTAAAGGGTACTGATTTGGTCCGGATTGACGGGCCGGTCTTCCGCCCCCGGTTCCGGCAGTCGCCGGGACCTTAAGGTGCAAACCCGACGCGACAGGATTATCGCATTGATCCGGTTGAGCAAATTGACGGACTACGCCGTCGTGGTCATGACCGCGATGATGCAGGGCGAGGGCGGATCGCACAACGCCACCTCGCTGGCGGAGCGTACCGGCCTGCCCGCCCCGACCGTGGCCAAGATCCTGAAGCTGCTGGCCCGGGACGGGCTGATGGCATCGCACCGCGGCGCCACCGGCGGTTACCGCCTGGCACGGAGCCCCGAGGCCATCAACGTGGCCCAGATCATCGCCGCCATCGACGGCCCCATCGCCCTGACCGACTGTGTCGAGGGCTCGGCCGGCGCATGCGGGGTGGAAAGCCTGTGCCCCCGGCGTGGCAACTGGGACCGGGTGAACCGCGCCGTCCGCGGCGCGCTGGAAAGCGTCAGCCTGGCCGACATGGCCCGGCCCGTCTTCATGGATACCCCCCTGCCCGCAAATTCCGCCGCGCCGGCGGCACCGCACAGCGCGCCGGCCCTGCCGGTCGCGCGCTGACGTATCGAATTCGAGGAAGAGCAAGAACATGGCCGCCACCGAACAGACCGTCGAACAGGTCCGCGCCGTCACGGAGCAGAAGTACAAGTACGGCTTCACGACCGAGATCGAGTCCGACCTGGCGCCCAAGGGCCTGAACGAGGACATCGTCCGCTTCATCTCCGCCAAGAAGGGGGAGCCGGAGTGGCTGCTGGAATGGCGCCTGCAAGCCTATCGCCACTGGCTGACGATGGAGGAGCCGACCTGGGCCATGGTCGATTTCCCCAAGATCGACTACCAGGACAGCCACTATTACGCGGCACCCAAGGCCGCCAAGGACAAGCCGCAGTCGCTGGACGAGGTCGATCCCGAGCTGCTGAAGACCTATGAGAAGCTGGGCATCCCGCTGAAGGAACAGGCCATCCTGGCCGGCGTCGCCGGTGCCGGCGACATGCCGGCCATCGCGGTGGACGCCGTGTTCGACAGCGTGTCGGTCGCCACCACCTTCAAGAAGAAGCTGGAGGAGAAGGGCATCATCTTCTGTTCCATCTCCGAAGCGGTGCGGGAGCATCCGGAGCTGGTGCGCAAGTACATGGGCTCGGTCGTGCCCTATTCCGACAACTACTACGCCACGCTGAATTCGGCCGTGTTCACCGACGGGTCGTTCGTCTACATCCCCAAGGGCGTGCGCTGCCCGATGGAGCTGTCGACCTATTTCCGCATCAACGCGTCCAATACCGGCCAGTTCGAACGCACGCTGATCATCGCCGACGAAGGCAGCTACGTCAGCTATCTGGAGGGCTGTACCGCCCCCATGCGCGACGAGAACCAGCTGCACGCCGCCGTGGTGGAGCTGGTGGCCATGGATGACGCCACCATCAAATATTCCACCGTCCAGAACTGGTACCCCGGTGATGAGAACGGCAAGGGCGGCATCTACAACTTCGTGACCAAGCGCGGCGCCTGCCGTGGCCGGAACTCCAAGATCAGCTGGACGCAGGTGGAAACGGGTTCCGCCATCACCTGGAAGTATCCCAGCTGCATCCTGCAGGGCGACAATTCGGTGGGCGAGTTCTATTCCGTCGCCATCACCAACAACTACCAGCAGGCCGATACCGGCACGAAGATGATCCACATCGGGAAGAACACCCGGTCGACCATCGTGGCCAAGGGCATCTCCGCCGGCAAGGCGCAGAGCACCTATCGCGGCCTGGTGCGCATCCTGCCCAAGGCGGAAGGGGCACGTAACTACACCCAGTGCGACAGCCTGCTGATCGGTGACAAGTGCGGCGCCCACACGGTGCCCTACATCGAAAGCCGCAACCGCACCGCCCGGGTGGAGCATGAGGCCACCACCGCCAAGATCAGCGAGGACCAGCTGTTCTACTGCCGCGCCCGCGGGCTGTCGGAAGAGGACGCGGTCGGCCTGATCGTCAACGGCTTCTGCCGGGAGGTCCTGAAGGAACTGCCCATGGAATTCGCGGTCGAGGCGCAGAAGCTGGTCGCCATCAGTCTGGAAGGCAGCGTGGGCTGAGGCCGCAATCCTCTCAAGCCCCTGCCCTTACGAAATTCGGTTTCAAGGAATTACACGATGCTGGAAATCAAGAACCTGCACGCCACCGTCGACGGCAAGGAAATCCTGAAAGGGATCAACCTGACCATCAACCCCGGCGAAGTGCACGCCATCATGGGCCCCAACGGCTCCGGCAAGAGCACGCTGTCCTACGTGCTGTCGGGCCGCGACGGCTATGAGGTGACCGGCGGTTCCGTGACCTTCCAGGGCAAGGACCTGCTGGCCATGGAGGCGGAGGAGCGCGCCGCCGAGGGCGTGTTCCTGGCCTTCCAGTACCCGGTGGAAATCCCCGGCGTGTCCAACACCACCTTCCTGAAGACCGCGCTGAACGCGGTGCGCAAGCACAAGGGCCTGCCCGAGCTGGACGCCATGCAGTTCCTGAAGCTGATCCGCGCCAAGGCCAAGTCGCTGAACATGAACGACGACATGATCAAGCGCGCCGTCAACGTCGGCTTCTCCGGTGGTGAGAAGAAGCGCAACGACATCCTGCAGATGGCCATGCTGGAGCCCAGCTTCGCCATCCTGGACGAGACCGACAGCGGCCTGGACATCGACGCCCTGAAGCTGGTGGCCGATGGCGTGAACAGCCTGCGCGGCCCCGACCGGTCCATGCTGGTCATCACCCATTACCAGCGCCTGCTGAGCTACATCGTGCCGGACCATGTGCACGTGCTGGCCTATGGCAAAATCGTGCGCAGCGGCGGCAAGGAGCTGGCGCTGGAACTGGAAGCCAAGGGCTACGCCGAATTCGGCTCCCCCGAAGCCGCCTGAAAGGGATCGATGCCATGGCCGCCATCGCCACCCTGAAAGACTTGTACGAGACGCTGAGCCCCGCGCTGCCGGGTGCCGGTGCCGCCGGCATCGACCGCCTGCGGGCCGACGGCTACGCCCGCTTCGTCGCCGACGGCGTGCCCACGCCCAAGGTGGAAGGCTGGAAGTACACCAACCTGCGCGACCTGGCCGGCGTCAGCCTGGCGCCCGCCCAGAGCGCCGCCAACACCGACTTCGACCTGCCCAGCGTGGCGCCGGGCAAGACCCATCGCCTGGTGTTCGTGGACGGCGTGTTCAGCGCCGCCCTGTCCGCCGTGGGTGAATTGCCCGAGGGTGTGACCCTGGACAGCCTGCGCGGCCAGATCGAGGCCTCCCCGGCCTACGCGGCGGAAGTGCTGGACCGGTTCCCGGTCCCCAAGGCCGACACCGGCCTGCGCGTCGGCCCCAATCCCGGCCGTGGCCAGTCCGGCGGCCTGGTCGGCCTGAACAGCGCTTTCCTGGCGGAAGGGGCCGTGCTGACGGTCGATGAGGGCGTGAAGCTGGCGCAGCCGGTGGAACTGGTCTTCGTCGCCACCGCGACCGACGGCGCCTGGCACCCGCGCGTGCTGGTCGACGTGGCCGCCGGCGCCGAGGTGACGGTGGCGGAGCATCACGTGGCCCGGGGTGGCGGCGCCACCTTCGCCAACCTGGTGACCGCCATCCGTGTCGGCGAAGGGGCCACCCTGCGCCACGCCAAGTTCCAGGAAGAGGGCGAGAGCGCCCTGCACCTGGCATCCATCACCGCCACGGTGGCGGCGTCCGCCGTTTATGAGACCTTCGTGCTGACCACCGGCGCGCGGCTGGCCCGCACCGACGTGCAGGTCCGCCTGGAAGGGTCGAACGCCCGCACCCGCGTTTCCGGCGCCTATGGCGTGGACGGCAGCCGGCTGGCCGACTTCACCAGCCTGATCGACCATGTCGCCGCCAACTGCACCAGCCGTGAGGTGGTGAAGGGCGTCATCGACGGCCGTGGCCGCGCCGTGTTCCAGGGCAAGATCATCGTGCGGCCCGACGCGCAGAAGACGGACGGCCACCAGCTGAACCGCGCCCTGCTGCTGTCCGACACCGCCGAGATCGACGCCAAGCCGGAACTGGAGATCTACGCCGACGACGTCAAGTGCAGCCACGGCGCCACCGCCGGCGAGCTGGACGAGGAGGCGCTGTTCTACCTGCGGGCCCGCGGCATCCCCGCCGACACCGCCCGCGCCTTGCTGATCGCCGCTTTCCTGGATGAGGTGGCGGACGAGATCAGCGACGCGACCCTGCGCGCCTTCGCCACCGCCCGCATCCAGGACCGCATCGGCCGCCTGACCGGTATCGCCGTCGATACGGCGGCAACGGAGGAGTGATCCCATGGACACCCGCGTCTTGAGCAACGCCCCGTATGATGTGGAGAAAGTCCGCCAGGACTTCCCCATCCTGACGCGCCTGGTGCATGAGAAGCCGGGCCGTCCGGGCAAGCCGCTGGTCTATCTGGACAACGCCGCCAGCGCGCAGAAGCCGCGCGCCGTGATCGACGCCATGGCCAACTTCATGGCGCACGACTACAGCAATGTGCATCGCGGTGTGCATTACCTGTCGCAGGTGGCAACCAACCTGTATGAAGCCACGCGCGTCAAGACTGCCAAATTCTTCAACGCGCCCTCGCCCGACACCATCGTCTTCACCCGCAGCGCCACCGAGGCCATCAATTTGGTGGCCAGCAGCTGGGGCGGCGCCCACCTGAAGGCGGGGGATGAGATCATCCTGAGCGTGATGGAGCATCACGCCAACATCGTGCCGTGGCAGTTGCTGCGCGGCCGCACCGGCATCGTCATCAAGGTGGCGCCGGTGCTGGACGACGGCACCCTGGATCTGGACGCGCTGGAAGGCATGCTGAAAAGCGGCAAGGTCAAGCTGGTGGCCGTCACCCATGGGTCCAATGTCCTGGGCACGGTGACGCCGGCGGCGCAGATCGCCCGTATGGCCCATGCCGCCGGCGCCAGGGTGCTGTTCGACGGCAGCCAGGCCGCCGTGCACATGCCGGTGGACGTGCAGGCGATCGACGCCGACTTCTACGTCATGACCGGGCATAAGCTGTATGGCCCCACCGGTTTCGGCGTGCTGTACGGCAAGGCCGACATCCTGGAGTCCATGCCCCCCTACCAGGGCGGCGGCGACATGATCCAGACCGTGACCTTCGAGGAGACCACCTTCCGCGAGGTGCCGCACCGGTTCGAGGCCGGGACGCCGCCCATCGTGGAGGGCATCGGCTTCGGTGCAGCCATCGACTACGTCACCGCCATCGGCATGGACGCGGTGCACGCGCATGAGCAGCGCCTGCTGGCCTATGCCACGGAAAAGCTGCAGGCCATCGACGGCCTGCGCCTCATCGGCACCTCGCCCAACAAGGCGGCCATCCTGTCCTTCACCATCGATGGCGTGCACCCGCACGACATCGGCACCCTGGTGGACCGGGCGGGCGTGGCCGTGCGCGTGGGTCGCCACTGTGCCGAACCGCTGATGGAGCGTTTCGGCGTGGGCGCCACCGCCCGCGCCAGCTTCGCCCTGTACAACACGGAGGCCGAGGCCGACGCCCTGGTGGATGCCGTCCGCGCCGTGAGGGAGTTCTTCAACTGATGTTCGACGACCTGCGCGACCTGTACCAGGAAGTGATCCTGGACCATGGCAAGAACCCGCGGAACTTCGGCAAGCCGGCAGCCTTCAACCGGCTGGCCCGGGGCGAAAACCCGCTGTGCGGCGACAAGATCAACGTCTACCTGCTGATCGGGCCGGACGGCCTGGTCCAGGACGCGGCTTTCGACGGGCGCGGCTGCGCCATCAGCCAGGCCAGCGCGTCGCTGATGACGGAGACGCTGAAGGGCAAGACCGAGGTGGAGGCCGAGGCCCTGTTCGGCCACTTCCACGACATGTGCACCAAGGACGACCATGAGCACACTGACCATGGGCCGCTGGACCCGGAAGCGGTGGAAAAGCTGGACGTGCTGTCGGGCGTGCGGGAATTCCCCATGCGCGTGAAGTGCGCGACCCTGGCCTGGCACACCATGCACGCCGCCATCCATGGCGACGAAAAGACGACGACGGAGTAAGCGAGATGTCTGGAGCCGAACGCCCCATCGCGCCGGATGTGACCTTGCAGGAACCCGCCATCATCCCCGAGGATGAACGGCTGCCCCCCGACGCGCCCTTGGCCGACCGGGTGACGGAAGCCCTGCGCACCGTCTACGATCCGGAAATCCCGGTGAACATCTATGAACTGGGCCTGATCTACCGCTGTGACATCGACGCGGAAGGCCAGGTGCAGATCGACATGACCCTGACCGCCCCCGGCTGCCCGGTGGCAGGGGAGATGCCGGGCCAGGTGCAGGGCGTCGTCGGGTCGGTCGATGGCGTCAAGGACGTCACCGTGAACCTGGTGTGGGAACCGGCCTGGAACCCCAGCCTGATGTCGGATGAGGCGCGCGTCGCCCTCAACATGTTCTAATCGGTGGAGACGGAAGTCATGAGCAAGATGGAACGCCCCAAGGCGATGAGCCTGACCGACGCCGCCGCGGAGCGCGTGAAGGAGATCATGGGCCAGCGCGAGACGCCGGCCGTGGGCCTGCGCGTCGGCGTGAAGGCACGCGGCTGCTCCGGCCTCAGCTACTTCGTCGAATATGCCGACGCCAAGAAGCCGTTCGAGGAGGTGGTGGAAGAGAAGGGCGTCACCCTGCTGCTGGACCCCGCCTCCACCATGTTCCTGCTGGGCACGCAGATGGATTACGTGGAAGACAAGTTCCAGTCGGGCTTCGTCTTCACCAATCCGAACGAGAAGGGCCGCTGCGGCTGCGGCGAAAGCTTCACGGTTTAATACGCACGGTATTTGAACGTGACCGTTCAAATACCGTCCCTCAGGCGCCGGGCGCGACCATCCGGTCGCTTGGGCTTCCTCGCTTCCCGGTCCGCCTTTGGCTCCCCGGAAAGCTCCGGCGGCCCCAGTCGGGGCCTACGGCGGCACGATCAAAATTTCGTGCCGCTGATGTAAAGGTTCTTCCGCCCCCTCAGGAAGCGTTGGCGGCATCCAGGTTGGTGACCGCCATGTCCAGCGCATCCAGGTCGATGGCGGTGACATCCAGCACCACGTGGGTCGTGCTGGGAAAGCGGGCGATGACCCGGTTATTGAATTCCCGCGCGCTGCCGGCGTAGCCATGGACCAGGCTGGTGCCCCCGCCGCCGCCATCCGTCGCCCCGCTGATGGGGCTGACGCGCGCCTCGAACAGCGTATCGCCCGACGACCACGCCTGTGACACCAGGTTCAAACGGCGGGGAATCACCTGCTGCAGCGTGTTCTTGCGCGTCTCGATCTCGCTGGTCCGGGCGGTCATTTCCACCAACTCCTCTTCCACTTCCTTCAGGGCGGATTTGATCTGGCCTTCCTGCTGGCGTGCGGCGCGCAGGGCGGCGGCGGCCTTGTTCCTTTCCTCGACCACGGCGGTGACGCGCCGCTCGGTCTTGCGGATTTCCGTGATCACCCGGTTCAGGGAATAGATCATCGCCGCCCCGCCCAGGGCCAAGGCACCGACATGCAGCGGGCTGGGGTTGGCATAGGCGTCGGCGAAGGCGTCCATCAACAGCATGGTCGCATCTCCCTCATCGCGAAGTGGGCCGGGTGAGACCGGGCACAGGGCGCGCACCCGCCTTGGAAACATCCGCACCCGCCGGGGGCGCAGCGGTGAAGCGGCCGTCAGAGGGGGTGGGCGGCGTGGACGGCATGCCAAGCCCGGCCTCGAAGGCGGGGCCCGGTGCCGGCACGGTCTGGCCCAGCGTGGCTTTTCCAGCCGCCGGTGCGGCCGTGGGCTGGGCGGCCTGGCGCAGATTGTCGATGGAGAAACCGTCGGCCAGGGCGAATTCCTGCTGCAAACTGGTGCGCGCATCCCGGTCGTTGCGGGCCCAGATCCGCGCCCGGTTGACGTGCCGCCAAAGTGGGCAGATGGCGTTGATTCCGGACACCACGCCGTTTCTCAAGGCGTTGTTGTTGATCTCGGCGACGTACAGCGACAGGCCTTTGGCCGGCGCCTCGCCCAGGCGGTGCCACACCTCCACCCGCCGCTGCTCGAACTGCTCACACTCCTTTTCCAGGCGCTGCAGGTCGGTGGACTGGCGGAAGCGCACGGCGGTGCGCTGATCGCGCAGCCGCCCGTTCTCCCGGTTGGCCGCCACCAGCTTTTCCGTGGTCCGCTTGATCTCCTGGATCTCGCCCTTGACCTTGGCGTGGCTGGCCATCCACTCATAGAGGTCGCCGATGATGAGGCGCAGCAATTCCAGCAGCACCATGGCCGCCACGACGGCGCCCACGATGGCCAGAACCACAAGGTCTGATTTATCCAACTGCACCAGGCCCCCGGATCGGTCAGAAATGAATATCGCGCTTCCGGTTAGACGGGGCCGGCGGCAAGGAGGGGCGCGAAAATATCCGTACCCGCACCTGCCCCACACGCAAACCCGCGCCTTACCCTGGATGCATCGGTGAAGGCCACAGCAACGAATGTGCCAACCTCAGGCCCGCCCCCAGCCACAGCGGGCGCGAAGCCCGGCGCCCGCGACGCATCCATGGAAGTCAGAAGACATCAGAAGGCACCAATCTTATTGGCGCGCTGACCGCACAGTAGTTTGAGTTACGCTTCAAACCCCTGGGAGTCCCCTTTAGGATCCACTTAAGTCACATGCAATCTAATCGGGCCATGATTGTGCCCGCAAGGTGGAGCATTCCCACAATTTCTCACAATGGCCGATCCTATACGAAAGATATGTAAGATCGGTTTCCATTAATATTTTGTCACATTTCCACATGTTAAGGATCGGTTAAGGGGGTCGCGACACAGTGTCGCACATAGACCGCCCTATCCGAATGTGGAGATACCGATGATCCGCTGGTTCGCCAACCTCAAGCTTGTGCACAAGCTTGCCCTGCCCGTGGCCCTGATGATCGCGGTGGCGATCGGCCTCGTGGCACTCGCCGAGACGGGCCTGCGCCGGCTGGAGCGGAACACGGCGCACCTGGTGGACGCGACCGCCGCGCGACTGACCACCATCCTGGACGCGCAAAGCGCGCTGAACGCCAGTTCCGTCGCCGCCAAGAACATCCTGCTGGTGGAAACGGCCGCTGATAAAGCTCGATACGAACAGACCTATCGCGCCGAGCTGGCGATCGCCATCAGCGACGCCGACAAGCTGATCGCGCTGTCCGACGCTGCCGAGCGCCGCGCCACCAATGAGCAATTGAAGCAGCTGGTGCAGGATTACGCCACGGCGAACGAAGCCTCCATCCAGGCCGCCCTGAAGGGCGACAGTGCCACAGGCAGCAAAATCTCCATGGGTGCCGCCCGCGATGCCCGGCAGGCGGCGCTGGCCGCATTCAAGGCGCGCGTGGAGCATAACCGGGTGGAAATGGACAAGGGCAAGGCGGATGCCGCCGACCTGGCGGACAAGCTGGGCGCGACCCTGATCTGGATGGCGATCGCGGGCCTGGGTGCCGCCACCGGCCTGATGGGCGCCATCGTCATCTTCCTGACCGTGCGTCCCATCGGCCGCGTCACCCACGCCATGACCGCCATCGCCGACGGCCAGCTGGAAACGGCCGTCGCCGGCGGCGACCGCAAGGATGAGGTGGGCGATCTCGCCCGTGCCCTGCTGGTGTTCAAGGACAACGCCCTGGCCGTCCGCCGGCTGGAGGCCGAACAGGCCGAGGCCAAGGCCCGGGCCGAGGTGGAGAAACGCCAGGCGATGGCGCGGCTGGCGGGCGATTTCGAACGCACCGTGCTGGGCGTGGTCGATGGGGTCACCGCATCGTCCACCGAGATGCAACAGGCGGCCCAGTCCCTGTCCGCCACCGCCGAACAGACCTCGGTGCAGGTGACGTCCGCCGCCGCCGCGGTGGAGCAGGCCTCGCAGAACGTCCACACCGTCGCCGCCGCGGCGGAGGAGTTGACCGCGTCGATCAATGAGATCGGCCAGCAGGTGGCCCATTCCAGCCGCATCGCCGGCGAGGCGGTGGTGGAGGCTGAGCGCAGCCAGGCGCAGGTGGCCTCGCTGGTGGATGCCGCCAACCGCATCGGCGAGGTGATGACCCTGATTTCCACCATCGCCGGCCAGACCAACCTGCTGGCCCTGAACGCCACCATCGAGGCGGCACGGGCGGGTGAAGCTGGCAAGGGTTTCGCCGTGGTCGCGGCGGAGGTGAAGGGCCTGGCCAACCAGACCGCCAAGGCGACGGACGAGATCGCCGCCCAGATCGGCGCCATCCAGGCGGCGACCGGCGATGCCGCCGCGTCCATCGGCAGCATCGCGGGCATCATCACCCGCATCAACGAGATCGCGGCCGGCATCGCCTCCGCCGTGGAGGAA
Source organism: Azospirillaceae bacterium (assembly GCA_028283825.1). Classification (NCBI taxonomy): domain Bacteria; kingdom Pseudomonadati; phylum Pseudomonadota; class Alphaproteobacteria; order Rhodospirillales; family Azospirillaceae; species Azospirillaceae bacterium. Next base: position 1,264,348 of record JAPWJW010000003.1, read on the forward strand.
CAGGGTGCCGCGACACGGGAAATCGCCAGCAACGTCCAGCAGGCGGCCGCCGGCACCAGTGAGATTTCCACCAACATCGCCGGCGTGACGGAGGCCGCGACCCACACCGGCGGGGCCGCCACCCAGATGCTGGGCACCGCCGGCCGCCTGGCGGGCGACGCCGGCGCCCTGCGCACCCAGGTGGATGAGTTCCTGAAAGTGCTGCGGACTGCCTGACCCCTTCACCCGATAACGACCCGAACGCCCGGCCCCACAAAGGCCGGGCGTCATCGTTTCATCAGGCGGCTTGCGCCACCGCGACCGCGCGGATGTCGGCGATCAGCTGGTCGACGCGGGCGGGATCGCTGTCCCAGGCGAACATGAAGCGGGCGCCGCCGCCGATGAAGGTGTAGAAGCGCCAGCCGCGCGCCCGCAGCGCGTCCAGCACAGGGGCCGGCGCCTGCAGGAACACGCCGTTGGCCTCGACCGGGAACATCGGGTTGACGCCGGCCACCCCCGCCAACCCCGCCAGCAGGCGCTGGGCGCAGGCGTTGGCGTGGCGGGCGTTGCGCAGCCAGGCGCCGTTGCCCAGCACCCGCACCCAGGGGGCGGACAGGAAACGCATCTTGGACGCCAGCTGCCCCGCCTGCTTGCAGCGGTAATCGAAATCCTCGGCCAGCGCCTTGTCGAAGAACAGGATGGCCTCGCCCACCGCCATGCCGTTCTTGGTGCCGCCGAAGCACAGCACATCCACGCCGGCCTCCCAGGTCATCGCCGCCGGGGTGCAGTCCAGGCTGGCGCAGGCGTTGGCGAAGCGGGCCCCGTCCATGTGCAGGCGCAGGCCCAGCTCACGGCACACGGCGGAGATCGCCCGGATCTCTTCCAGGCTGTAGACCTGCCCCGTTTCCGTGGGCTGGGTGATGGTGACGGCGCGCGGCTTGGGGAAATGGATGTCGGACCGGCCGGTGGCCAGCGCCCGGATGGCGTCCGGCGTCAGCTTGCCGTCCGCCGTCTGCGCCACCAGCAGCTTGGACCCGTTGGAGAAGAACTCCGGCGCGCCGCATTCATCCGTCTCCACATGGGCGGAAGCCGAGCAGATGACGCTGTGATAGGACTGGCAGAGCGAGGCCAGGGCCAGGGAATTGGCCGCCGTGCCGTTGAAGGCGAAAAAGACGTCGCAGGCGGTGCCGAACAGGTCGCGGAAGGCGTCGGCCGCGCGCGCCGTCCACACATCCTCGCCATAGGCGGCCGCGTGGCCCACGTTGGCCTCCGCCATGGCGGCCCAGGCCTCCGGACAGACGCCGGAATAATTGTCGCTGGCGAATTGCTGCTCGGCGAATTGGCGGGCCGCATTCTGGTGGCCGGCGGACGACTGATCGATGCTCATGAAGGCAACCCCTCGTGGTCTCTCTCAAGAGCGGACGGACGAGGTGGCTGTATCCCGTTCATTGCCGGATCGGCCACATCCTTCCCCCACGGGGGGAAGCGCCACCTTGCCGGGTTTGGCAGGTTGGCGTTGGGCGTCCGCCCAACTCTTGATGCATGGCCGGCGTGATACCCCACGGCCGATGCGGACGCAAGGCCGGTGAAAGACAGGGCAGCGTTGCCAAGGGTCAGCCGGTCGGCGCTGGCCCGGCGACCACCGCCGGCGGGCGCACCGGCAGAGACTTGCGGGCGGGCGGTGGTTCCACCGCTTCCGACGGCGGCGCGTCGCCCGCGTCCGCCTGCGCCGGGGATGGTAGGGCCAGCGGCAATGCCGCCGCCGTGTCCGCCAAGGCGATGGGCAGGACGCCGCTGATGGTGTAGCCGGCGGCGGCCAGGCGGTGGGTGACCAGGGTGCGGAAATCGGCCTCGTTGGCCGCATAGCCGTGGACGATGCCGGCCTCGCCCAAGCCCCGCAGCGGGCCGCCCGACCGGCGGTCCAGGGCGCGCGGCCCCTGGGCGCGCAGATGGGCCTCGAACAGCTGGTCGCCCTGGACCCAGGCCGGCGAGATCAGGTTCAGCGGCCGGGGCACCGCCTGGCGCAGCACCGCCATGCGGGCCTGCACCTCATCGGTCTTCTGGGCGATGTCGCGCAGGGCCGTCCCCCCTTCCGCCAGGGCCGCGGCCAACTGTTCCTCCTGCTGGCGGGCGACGCGCAGGTCGGCGGCGGCGGCGTTCTTTTCATCCACCGCGGCGGCGATGCGCCGTTCGGTCCGGCGGATTTGGTTCAGGATGCGGCGGACGGAAAAGGCCAGGAAGGCGCCGCCGATGGCCAGCACCATGAACACCGCGAAGTTCAGGTTGGTATAGCCGCCCAGCATCAGCGCACCAGGCGGCGATGGGTGCCCGCCGTGTGGGGCCGCACCAGCCGCGCCTGGGCGGCACCGGGCCCTGCCGCCGCGGCCTCCGCCACCGCCTTGAAGCCCTGGGCCGCGCGCAGATTGCCGATGCTGAAGCCATCCTTGGGATTGAAGGCCAGCAGCAGCCGCGACCGGGCCTGCCGCTCATTGCCGCCCCAGATGCGCACCCGGTGGGTATAGCGCCACAGGGGGCAGATCTCCTCCACCCCCGCCGCCGCGCGGTCGGTCAGGGTGCGGTTGTACAGGTCGGCCAGGTAAAGCTGGTCGTCCAGCGTGGCCTCCCCCACCTCATGCCACACCTCCACCCGGCGGCGTTCCAGATCCTCACACTCCTGTTCCATGCGGTGCAGGATGGTGTTCAGGCGGAAGCGTTCGGAATTCTGGCGCTCACGCAGGATGGTGGCGGCGCGGTTCTGCGACCACAGCTTTTCCGTGGTGCGGCGGGCCTGCTGGGTCTCGTACTGGATGCTGCGGTACTTGGCCGCCCACTCATAGATGTCGGTGATGACCAGGCGCAGCACTTCCAGCAGGCCAACGGCGGCCAGCACCGCGCCCGCGATGGACAGCACCACCATATCCGATTGCGCGACCTGCACCCTGCCCCGTCCCGGCTCTTCCCGAGGCCCCACGCCTCAACCCCCGATAGTACATTCAATAAACCAGGAACTCAGCGGCAAAATACCCCTGTAAGCCGTCTGGGCAGGCCCGCCCTCCGGAAATGCCTGGAAAGCCCCGGTCACCGGCCATTATCCTGGCGGCCGCCCCTGTTTTCCCCCGTCAGGAACATCGCCATGGACAGCCGCCTGGATACGGCCCCCACCCCGCCCAACGCCATCCACCTTGCCGACTACACGCCGCCGGCGTGGCTGATCGACACCGTGGACCTGCATGTCGATCTGCGGGAAGAGGCGGCGACCATCCGCGCCACCCTGGCGGTGCGCCGCAACCCCGCCGCCCAGGGTACGGCCGCCCTGGCCCTGGATGGGCAGGAGCTGGAGCTGCTGGCCGTGCGGGTGGACAACCGCCTGCTGGGCCCCGACGATTACACCCTGACGCCCGACCATCTGACCCTGACCGGCCTGCCCGACGCCGCCACGGTGGAGATCACCACCCGCACCCGGCCGCAGGACAACACGGCGCTGGAGGGGCTGTACAAATCCTCCGGCAACTACTGCACCCAGTGCGAAGCCGAGGGCTTCCGCAAGATCACCTATTTCCTGGACCGTCCGGACGTGATGGCCCGCTACACCACCACCATCGAGGCGGAAAAGGCCCGCTATCCGGTGCTGCTGTCCAACGGCAACCTGGTGGCCAGCGGTGCGACCAACGCCGACCCCGCCCGCCATTGGGCGCGGTGGGAGGATCCGTGGCCCAAGCCCTGTTACCTGTTCGCCCTGGTGGCGGGCGACCTGGTGCACATTGAGGACCGCTTCACCACCCGGTCCGGCCGCGACGTGGCGCTACGCATCTATGTCGAGCCGGGCAACGAGGCCAAGTGCGGCCACGCCATGGAATCGCTGAAGAAATCCATGAAGTGGGACGAGGACGTCTACGGCCTGGAATATGACCTGGACATCTTCAACATCGTCGCCGTGTCCGACTTCAACATGGGCGCGATGGAGAACAAGAGCCTGAACGTCTTCAACACCAAGTACATCCTGGCGCAGCCGGAAACCGCCACCGACACCGACTTCCTCGGTATCGAGACGGTGGTGGCGCATGAGTACTTCCATAACTGGACGGGCAACCGCGTCACCTGCCGCGACTGGTTCCAGCTGAGCCTGAAGGAAGGCCTGACCGTCTTCCGCGACCAGGAATTCTCCGCCGACATGAACTCCGCCCCGGTGAAGCGCATCCAGGATGTGCAGCGCCTGCGCCAGGGGCAGTTCATCGAGGATGCCGGCCCCACCGCCCATCCCGTGCGGCCTGAGAGCTATATCGAGATCAGCAACTTCTACACCCCCACCGTCTATGAGAAGGGGGCGGAGGTGCTGCGCATGTACCGCACCCTGCTGGGCACCGCGGGCTATCGCAAGGGCATCGACCTGTACTTCGCCCGCCATGACGGCCAGGCGGTGACCACCGACGATTTCCTGGCCGCGATGGTGGAGGCCAACGGCGCCACGCCGGCCGACCCGCTATGGGCACAGTTCCGCCGCTGGTACGCCCAGGCCGGCACGCCGGTGGTGACCGGCGAAGGCCGCCACGATCCGGCCACCGCCACCTACGCCCTGACCCTGCGCCAGACGGTGCCGGCCACACCCGGCCAGCCGGACAAGCAGCCCATGGTGATCCCCGTGGCCCTGGGCCTGGTGGGGCCCGGCGGGGCCGACCTGCCCCTGACCCTGGAGGGCGAAGCGGCGCCGGGCGGAACCACCCGCACCTTGGCCCTGACCGAGGCCGAGCAGACCTTCACCTTCACCGGGGTGACGCAGCCGCCGGTGCCGTCGCTGCTGCGCGGCTTCTCCGCCCCGGTGCGCCTGTCCTTCCCGCACGACGATTCGGCCCTCACCTTCCTGATGGCCCACGACAGCGACCCGTTCAACCGGTGGGAAGCGGGGCAGACCCTGGCCACGCGCCTGATCCTGGCGGATGTCGATGCCCGCGCCCAGAGCGGCACGGCCCAGGCGCCCCGGGCCTATATCGACGCCGTGGGCCAGACCCTGGCCAGGGCGGCGGATGACCGGCTGTTCGCGGCCCTGGCGCTGGCCCTGCCGACGGAGGCCTATCTGGGCCAGCAACGGCCCCTGATCGACGTAGACGGCATCCACGCCGCCCGCCTGGCCCTGCGCCACACCCTGGCGCGGGAACTGAACGGCGCTTTCCGCAAGACCTACGACGGCAACCGCACCGACGGCGCCTTCACCATCAGCGCCGACGCCATGGGCCGCCGCGCGTGCAAGAACGCGGCCCTGGCTTATCTGATGGCCCTGGACGACGCGCCGGCGCGGTCCCTGTGCCTGGCGCAGTACCAGGGGGCGACCGCCATGACCGACGCCATCGCCGCCCTGGCCTTGATCGCCGACAGCGACATGGCCGAACGGGCCGATTGCCTGGCCCATTTCGCCGACCGCTGGAAGGGCGAGCCGCTGGTGATGGACAAGTGGTTCGCGGTGCAGGCCCTGAGCGACCGGGCGGACACGCTGGACCGGGTGCGGGCCCTGCTGGACCACCCGTCCTTCGCCATCCGCAACCCCAACAAGGTCTACGCCCTGGTGGGCAGCTTCACCGCCAACCAGTCCAAGTTCCACGCGGCCGACGGCAGCGGCTACGCCTTCCTGGCCGACACGGTGCTGACCCTGGACCGGCTGAACCCGCAGGTGGCCAGCCGCATGGTGAAACCGCTGGCCCGCTGGCGCCCCTACGATGCCGGACGCCAGGCCCATGCCAAGGCCGCCCTGGAACGCATCATCGGCAGCAAGGGCCTGTCGCCCGATGTCTATGAGATCGCGTCCAAGAGCTTGGCCGGCTGAAGGCACACTGGGTCAAAGCACTGAAATAAGCAGGCATCCATGAAGTAATCATGGGTGCCTGTTTTAATTTGTGCGCCACTTTCACAGAAATAAGACGTCGATTGTAATTTAACTTGGAAATATGCGGAACATATGAGAGTTATATTTAATAATTAAACGCAGAGGAATTCATGAATCACAAATACGTTAACGCACTTATTTTATCAATTACCATGGCCTCCCTTTCCGCTTGCGTTCCCTACAGTTCAAGCGAGGCGGTGAAACCCTTGTCGGCCGACATCGCGACGGGTGCCTTCATTTCCGACATAGAGATCAAGGCGCTTCCTCCCGACAGCCCGCCGGAGTTCAAGGACGCACTGCAAAAGGCCCTGCAAACGGATCTGAAGAAATGCGCCACGGGAACCCATCCCCTTCGGTTGGAGGCCCGCGTGGCCCGCTTCAAGGACCAAGAACGCGGCCAGGACCATCTTTCTGGGCGACGCCGAGGTCGTCCGTGGTTCCGTACAACTGTATGATCCCACCTCCGGCGCCCTGGTCGGCGACTATGACATCAACCGATCCGTCGGCGGCGGTGGCGTTCTGGCAGCGGCGGGGCTGAGCGGCGCCGTGGGACAGATGGCCGAGGCTTTCGCCGACCAGACCTGCCGGCAGGCCTTCCCCGCCGCCGTCCAGCCCAAACGTTAACCGGGACGCTAACCAGCCATGATCCGGTGGGGCGACAACCTGGCGCCCCACCGGATGGTGCCGCCTCAGCTGGTGGGCGACGCCGGAGACGCACCGGCGGTGACCGGGGCCTTCTTGCCGGTGATGGTGGCGACGAAAGCCGGATCCGCGAACATCTTCTTCACGGCGTCGTTCATGGCGCCAACCAGGGATTCGGCGGCGTTGGAACCATTGGCCATCATGATGGTGTTCTTGACCGTGCCGTCATAGGCCTGGCTGAACAGGCTGGCGCCGCCCGCGTCAGCGACCGCGACCGTCAGGTTGACGTCACCATTGGCCGTGCCGGACATCAGGCCGGCACCGTACTGGTTGTAGAACTGGTTGATGGTCACGGTAACGGCCAGACCATGGGCTTCGACGTGGAAGCCCCGCTCCTCGAATTCCGCCGTCAGGGCATCCTTCACCACGCTCGGCACATCCTTGTCGGAGCGGATGGCCGCCATTTCCGTGCCGAAGCCGTTGATCTTCGCGGAAATGCGGTTGCGGTCGGCGGTACGGCCGTCAACCACCGTCAGCCCGACAGGCTTCGCCCCGGCCACCGCCTCAGCCTGGGTCGGCGCGTATTTGATGGTCGCGACGTCTTCACTGAGCGCGCAGCCACCCAGCAGGGATACAACGGCCAACGCCATGACGGACCTATACATTTAACCCCCTCGTTTGATAGCGCCGGCCTCTGGAAAGGCCGACCCAAGGGGTATGGATCCCGCGCAGTTCAGTTGCAATGTTCTGATACATTAATGCGTTAACGGCGCACCGGGGGAATCTTCCGAAATCCGGGGCCGCAACAGGTCGATCCCCCCTTAGCCCTATGGATTTTCCGGGAAATCGTGGCCTGCCCCCTAGCCGGACGGCCTACCGCGACAGATTGCGACAAAACGCCACATGTGGCGCATCCGACCTAGGGTCATGCCTCCTTTGGCACTGTCAGTGCGCCAGCAGCACCGGGATGGTGGCGTTGTTCAGCACATGACGGGTGACGCCGCCCAGGATCATCTCGCGCAGGCGGCTGTGGCCGTAACCACCCAGCACCAGCGTGTCGGCCTCCACCGCCGCGGCGGTCGCCAACAGCACGGCGCCCACGGCCTGGCCATTGGCCGCCGGCTGCCGCACCTGGGCATGCACGCCCTGCCAGGCCAGGTAGTCCGCCAGTTCGCGGCCCACGGCCCCGTCGGTCTTGGCCGTCTGGCAGGCGATGATGTGCACGCTGTCCGCCGCCTTCAGCAACGGCAGGGCCTGGACCACGGCCTGGGTCGATTCGCGGCTGCCGTTCCAGGCGATGGCGATGCGGCGCCCCAAAGAGGCGCCGGCCTGGAAGGCGGGCGGCACCACCAGCAGGGGCCGCGCGCTGTCCAGCAGGATGGCCTCCAGCATCAGCAGGGCCTCACCACCGTTGGCCTCGCTCACCTGGGCCATGACGGTCACGTCGGCCAGGCGCGCCTGGGTGACGGCCACATCCTCCTGATCGCCGATATCCTCCAGGAACCGGCAGCTGAGCCCCCCGGGCCCCGGCGCCGCTTCCGCCGGAACCGCCCCGGCCGCCGCGGCGGCGGCATCGAACGCGCGCTGGGCCTTGGCGGTATGGGCGACCGATTCCTGCTCCACCATGGTCATGATCTGCTCGACCAGGGCGCCGGAGACGCCCTCGCCCAGGGCGGGCACGGCGTCGCGCGGGTCGGGGTTGGGCACCAGGCCCACGACGTGGCCGGCCGGCCGGGCCAGGGCGAAAGCGCCGTCCAGCGCCGCACGGTCACCGGCGCCGCCGGTCAGCACCGTCAGGATTTTCCGGTAGGACATGGCCTGGTTCTCCCGTCATCTCTCAAGGCCCGCCGCCGGGGGCGGCGCGGGCGGCATCGGCCAGGACGGCCGGCACATCGTGGAGAAGCTTCACCATTTGGGCGGCCGCCCGCATTGAGGTGGCTCAAGTCTGCGCCCCGTCATCGCCCCGGGGCAAGTCACGCGTCCGTCCGCCACCCGGCCAGTTGGCTCAGCAGGCGGCGGGCGACGTCCGCCACGGCGCCCCGCACCGACAGGATGTCCCAGCGCATCTCACCCAGGCCACGGATGGCCATGACGTCGGCGCCGGTGCGGACCGGGGCCGGACCGCCGTCCTGATCCTGGTCGGCCACCAGCCACAGGCCCAGGAAGGGCACCTGGGCACCGTGGGCCACCGCCTCCAGCGCGTGGCGCTGGTCGGCACGGGCATAAACGGCATCGGCCACGACGGCGTGCCCGGCCTCCAGCACCAGGCCGGCGCGGCCCGCCATTTCGCCATAGACACGGGCGGTAACGGTTTCGCTGTAGCCGTCCTGGCCCAGTTCGCCCTCCTCCGGCGCGTCCAGCAGGCGGCGGCGCAGCGCCTCGGACTGCAAGATGACGGCGCCCGGCAGGGGGCCGACATCCGGCGCCAGCATGCGGGCCAGGGTGGACTTGCCCGTGCCCGACAGGCCGCCGATGGCGATCAGGCGCGGCGCGCGCGGTGCCAGGGCCGCCAGCGCCAGGTCCAGGTAGGAGGCGGCCTCCCGCCGCAGCGACGCGCCGGCGGTGCGGCGGCTGACGGCGGTGCTGGCCGTCACGTGGGCGCGGGTGGCGGCGCACAGGCTGATGAACAGGGGCAGCAGGGCCAGGCCGGCGAAATCGTCCGTCTGTTCCAGATAACGGTTCAGCACCAGGGTGGCGAAGGGCCGCAACCGGCGATGTTCCAGATCCATCAGCAGGAAGGCCAGATCGTGGAAGACATCGATCACCGGCGGGCTGCCGACGAAGTCGCCGTCCCCGGCCTGACCCTCCGCAGCGGCGCCGCCGTCCAGCAGGATGCTGGCGCCGAACAGCGTGGGCCGGCCGTTCCACAGGCAGACGCTGCCCAGATGCAAATCGCCGTGGCAGGGCCGCACATAGCCGGAACGGCGGCGGCGCTCGATCAGCCACTCCTGGCGGGTGATGGTGGCCATCAGGCCGCGTTCCAGCCGATCCAGAAGGACGGCCTCGAACAGGTCGGGATGCTGGCGTAGCGCGCCCAGGCAGCCGACGACGGTGGCGCGCACGGCATCCGTGCCCCCGGCGGGCGAACGGCCGGGCACCGGTGCCAAGACACCCTCGGCTTGCGCCCCCTCATGCAGGGCGGCCACGGCGTCAGCCACCACGCGCATGGCATCACGGGTCAGCAGGCCCGCCTCCGCCTGGCGGTCGAACAGGCCGGATTCGGTGAAGCGGCGCATCACCACCACCCAGTCCAGGGCCACGGCACCACTGCCGGCATCCCACGCCGCCAGCGTCAGACGGCCGTGGGGCCCCGGCACGACGGCCAGCACCCCTTCATACAGGCCCGGCGCGATGCGCCGGTTGACCGACACCTCCGCCAGGGCGGCACGGCGGCGGCGGTCGGGGGTGGACAGGTCGAGATGGGGGAAGCGGACGGCACGCCGCAGCTTGTAGGCCCGGTCCCCCGCCAGGAAGATGATGGCGCCGTCGGTGTCGATTCGATCCACCGGCAAACCCTGATGGGTCGCCGGATCACCCAGCAGGGCGATCACGGCGGCCTGGTCCACCAGGGACTGGGTCGCGGGCGCCGGACAGACATCCATGTCCTTATTCTAGCGGCGCTTTGTGACAGGCGATCACTTCCCCGGCGCTTTTTCGATACGTCCCGCGTCAGGCTCCCTGCCTTGTGTCCTATGCCCTTGATAATTGTGCAGGCGCGAAACCATATGATTGGCGGGCATTGCGCCTTTCGGCGCCTTCTTCATGAAATTGTAACCGGCCTGGGGCCATAAGACGGCGGCCTGGCCCGGCGCGGGATTCCTTATGCGTGTGCAGGATGCCCGTTTTGGCGCCCATGCGTCGAACTTGTCGCTTATTCGCAACAGTGGGCGGATATGCGAGGCAAAAGGTAGCGCCTACCGCTTTGGACGTTGAGTTGCCTGAGCTATTCGGGAATCATCCTCGAAACTCTTAATAAGGATTGCGGTCGTGATGCGGCGTCTCTTGAAGTCCACGGTATTGGCGTTGGGGCTGATTTCAGCCGCGGCACCGGCCTTCGCCGAGGACACTCCCAGCTTCCTGAGCCTTGGCATCGGGGAGTATGACGTGCTGCGGACCGGTCCGAAGCACAACACGACCGACTACCGTGTCGAGTATCGTCCCAACACCTCCATCTTCTCGCTGAGCTGGATGCGGATCAGCCCCTGGGTGGGCGGTGAGTTCACCGGCCAGGGTGCCGCGTACGGCGTCGGCGGCATCCTGTTCGACATCCCGCTGGGTTCTTCCTTCGCCCTGACGCCCAATATCGGCGTTGGCGTCTTCGGCACCGGTGCCGGCAAGAACCAGGGCAGCTGGGTGGAATTCCGCTCCACCGCCGAAATCTCGTACAAGTTCGAGAACCAGAGCCGCCTGGGCCTGTCGTTCGGCCACATCTCCAACGCCGGCATCGGCGACGTGAACCCCGGTTCCGAGATCGTGACCCTGTACTACCACATCCCGACCGGCTGGCTGTTCGGCGGCTGGTAAGCGGCGACGCCGCGACCGATTATACGAAAGGGCGCCTTCGGGCGCCCTTTTGCATTTCGGCGTACCGCGTCGCGCGGCGGGTACAGTAGCGGGGCGGAAGCATCATGGAGGTCGCCCTGTGAAGTCATCTCGTGTCGCGTTTGCCGCCGCCGTCCTGGTCATGGCCCTGCAATCCGCCCTTCCCGCCCGGGGAGATGACAAACGGGTCGAGGAAAGTGCGGCCGCGATGATGAGCCGGCGCCTGCCCTACACCTACCTTGCCGATTACGGGGTCGTGTGCGACGGCGCGACGGACAATGCCAGCGCCATCGCCCGGGCGATCACGGCCCGCCCCGGCACCGCCATGATCTGGCCCGCCGGCCATTGCCGGTGGAGCGGCACCATCACCCTGAAGGGGACGGGGACCCAGTGGATCGGCCAGGGCCGCATGGTCACCTTCCTGGAGCCCACCTCGGCCACCGGGGATGAGGTCTTCGTCGGCGATGATGCCAAGCCGGAAACGACGGTCGCCACCTACAACTATGTCTTCCGCGACTTCACCATCTTCCCCGCGGTGACCAAGACCAGCGGCTACACGTTCCACCTCCAGAACGTCCTGGATGTGCTGTTTGAGAATGTGGATACCAACAACGACCTGCTCTACGCCTATGGCGGCGGCAACCGGCACTACAACGGCGTTTTCGCGGACCATTCGAACCTGCATCTGGAAAACGTGCAGGTTCGCGCGCAACAGGACGGGCTGCGCCTGGCCCACAGCGTCGATACGCTGATCCACCTGACCAATCTACGCTTCAGCCGCACGGCGCTGCATTTCGCCGGCGGCGTGGCGGGCTTCACCTGCTCCCAATCCACCATGTCGGAAAGTCTCAACAATTTCCGGGTGGACAATAACGACGACCCCGCGACCCCCAACAAGGGCGCCACCTTCGGCGAAGGCTGTTATTTTGACACCAGCACCGCCGACAACATCGTCATCGACACGCCGCTGGGCGGCCTGAACCAATGGCAATGGGTGGGATCCAGTATCGCCACCCAGGGCGGCAACGCGGTCCACGTCGTCTCCGCCCCCAACAGTTCGGTCCTGGTGTTCACCAACACCTTCATCGGCAGCACGTCGGCCGGCACCCATTCCGGCATCCGCATCGATGATCCCAGCGCCCAGATCGTCATCAACGGCCATACGGCCATCACGGCCAACACCGCCTACGGCATCGAACAGACCTATCCGCGCGCCTATCCCAACCCGGTCACGATCTCGACGGACACGCTGTGGACCCTGGGCGAGGTGCGCGGCAACCAGATCGCCAACACCAACTTCCCCTACAACAAGACGCTGACCATGGTGGGGAAAAGCATTGATGGCGCCACCGCCGCGATGACCGTGGACGGCAAAGGCAAACCCACCCCGGCGACCATGATCTGGCTGCCGGATGAGGCGTCGCTGTCCTACGATATCCAGGTGAATTGCCGGTCGGCCACCACGGCGGACTTCGCCTATTGGCACGTGGGCGGCTACGCCACCCGGGCCAAGGGGCCGGCCAGCTTCGCCATCCGCCACACCACCGACAACGGCGGCACGGGCCGCCACGGCCAAATGGCCGCCAGCCCCGTGGGCCAGGGCTGGACGCTGGGCATCGGCAACGACAGCCGCAACGGCGGCATGGCCTTCACCATGGCGGGATCAAAGGGCCTAAGCGTCACCTGCACGGCGCAGGTTTCCACCGTCGAGAACTGACGGGCGCCTCAGGCGTTCAGATTTTCAGGGGAAGAGGAGTGGTGGGTGCACAAGGACTCGAACCTTGGGCCCGCTGATTAAGAGTCAGCTGCTCTACCAACTGAGCTATGCACCCGCCCCTCAATGCCGCCGCCCGAGGGCGCCGGCCGCCGGGTCTTGCGTCCCGGTGAGGGCGGCTTTTTAGCGTTCCGGGCCGGCCTTGTCGACAGAAAAATGACAGGAAAAACGCGTTGGCGCGACGCCGGGTCGAATAGCACCCATGCGGCCGCGCGCGCCCGACACGAGACCAGCCAATGACAAAAACCCCAGCCGAGGGCTAGGGCGATCACGTCGAATTTCCAGGGGGAAGAGGAGTGGTGGGTGCACAAGGACTCGAACCTTGGGCCCGCTGATTAAGAGTCAGCTGCTCTACCAACTGAGCTATGCACCCGCCCCTCAATGCCGCCGCCCGAGAGCGCCGGCCGCCGGATCTTGCGTCCCGGTGAGGGCGGTTTCATACGGCCCTGGAACGCGCTTGTCGACAGAAAAATGCAAAGGCGCCCGACATAGCGCCCCTGCCCGTCCGCACACGCATCAGAAGTCGCTCATGCCCCGGCGCGACATGCGCACGTCGCGGTGCACATGGACGCACAGCAGCAGGCCGAAGCCGGTCATCACCGTCAGGGCGGAGGACCCGCCGTAGGAGATCAGCGGCAGGGGCACGCCCACCACCGGGATCAGGCCCATCACCATGGCGATGTTGATGAACATGTAGAGGAACAGGTTCACGGTCAGGCCCATGGCCACCAGCCGGCCGTACTGGTGGCGGCAACGCATGGCGATGACATAGCCGTAGACCAGCAGCAGCGTGTACATGGCCAGGAACACCAGGGCGCCCACCATGCCCATCTCCTCCGCCAGCATGGTGAAGATGAAGTCGGTCTGCTTTTCCGGCAGGAAGTTCAGATGGCTTTGCGAGCCCATCAGGAAACCCTTGCCGAACATGCCGCCGGAGCCCAAGGCGATCTTGGACTGCATGATGTGGTAGCCGTGGCCCAGGGGGTCGTTCTCCGGGTTCAGGAAGGTCATCACCCGGTTCTTCTGATAGTCGTGCATGAAGCGCCAGATGATGGGGATGGCGGCCAGCACGCTGCCGATGACCAGCGCGAATTTCCATAGCCGCACGCCCACCAGCCAGAAGATGGCGCCCGACACCATCAGCAGCATGAGCGAGGTGCCCAGGTTGGGCTGCAACAGCACCAGGCACACCGGGGCGATGATCATGACCAGCGCCGGGATCAGGAAGGTGATGCGCCCGCTGTCCTCCAGCGTGGCGCCGTGGAAATAGCGCGCCAGCGCCATCACCAGCGTCACCTTCATCAGTTCCGACGGCTGCAATTGCATGAAGCCCAGGTCGATCCAGCGCTGCGCGCCCATGCCGACATGGCCCATCACCTCCACCACGATCAGCAGGAAGAAGGCGATGCCGTACAGGAAATAGGAGAATTTGAGCCAGATGCGGATGTCGATCAGCGCCACCACCAGCATCACCACCAGGCCGACGCCGAAGCGCATGATCTGGCGTGTGGCCCAGGGGTCGAAATTGCCGTTGGCCGCCGAATAGAGCATGGCGAAGCCGACGCAGGCGACCAGGGTGATCAGCAGCACCAGGCTCCAGCTGATCTGCCCCAGCTTTTCCCCCAGGCTCATGTTGGACTGGGGGTCCAATCCCATGTCGAGATTGATCATCGCGGGGTTCCCCTGGGGGCAGAAGTGGTCTGAGTGCCGTCGGCGGGCGCCGCCGTGCCGGCATCGGCCTGCTGGGCCCGCGCGGCCTCCATCAGCTGCACCTCCAGCAGGAGGTCGCGGGCGATGGGACCGGCCACGGCACCGCCGGCGACACCATGTTCCACGATGACGGCGACGGCATATTTCGGCGCCTGCACCGGGGCGAAGGCGATGAACAGGGCGTTGTCGCGGTCCTTCCACGGCCGTTCGGCCTTCAGCAGGCCGGCGTTGCGCTCCGCCATGGTGATGCGGCGCACCTGGGCGGTACCCGACTTGCCGCCCATCTCCATGCCTGGCTGGGTGATGCGGGCGGCGTAGGCCGTGCCGCCGGCCGACGTCACCCCCGCCATGCCGGCCAGGACGCGCTGGATGAATTCCGGCTTCACGCCGATGTCGGGCCAGTTGGTCTGTTCGGCGGATTCCTGTTCCACCGCCTTGGTCAGGTGGGGCTGCACCGCCTTGCCGCCGTTGGCCAGGCGCGCGCACATCACCGCCAGCTGGATAGGCGTGGCCAGGACATAACCCTGGCCAATGGCGACGCTCAACGTTTCGCCATCGTACCAATTTTCCTTATAGGTGCGGCGCTTCCACTTGGTGTCGGGGATGATGCCGCCCTTTTCGCCGGGCAGGTCCAGGCCGGTCTTGTCGCCCAGGCCGAAGCGGCGCGCCATGTCGGCGATGCGATCAACACCGATGCGCCGCGACAGGTCGTAGAAATAGACGTCGCAGGACCAGCGGATGGCGTCGAACATGTCGACGGAGCCGTGGCCGCCCTTCTTGTAGCAGTGGAAGGTATGGCCGCCGAAATCGTAGGACCCAGAGCAGAACACCCGGTGCGTCGGGTCCACCCCCGCCTCCAGCCCCGCCAGCGCCGTCATGGGCTTGAAGGTGGAGCCCGGGGCGTAATGGCCGGCCACCACCTTGTTGGTCAGTGGCGAGGCCTCATTCTTGATCAGGCCGTCGTACACATCCTGCGGGATGCCCATGGCGAACTGGTTGGGGTCGAAGCTGGGGTGCGAGGCCAGCGCCAGGATGCCGCCGGTGTTCACGTCCAGCACCACGGCGGCGGCGCTGGGGTGTTCCGACAGACGCTGCTGGGCGTAGTACTGCAGCTTGGCATCGATGGTCAGGGTCACCTGGTGCCCGGGCTGGCCATCGTTGCGGGCCAGTTCGCGCACCACGCGGCCCACGGCGTTGACCTCCAGCTGGCTGGTGCCGGCGGTGCCGCGCAGCGCCATGTCGTGCGACCGTTCGACGCCGCTCTTGCCGATGCGGAAGCCCGGCAGCGACAGCAGCGGGTCACGGGCGTTCTGCAACTCCGTCTCCGACACCACGCCGACATAACCCAGGATGTGGGCCGCCTGCTCCCCGAAGGGGTAGGAGCGCACCTGCCCCACCTCGATGGACACGCCGGGCAGGTCGGGCAGGTTGACCTCGATGGCCGACACCTGGTCCCAGGTCAGGTTCTCACGCAAGGTCACCGGCGCGAAGGAACGCAGGCGGTCCACGTCGCGCAGCACGCGGCGGCGGTCGGCGTCGCTGATCGGCAGCAGCTTCACCACCTTGTCCAGCGTCTCGTCCACGTCGTCGGTGCGTTCCGACACCAGCACGGCGCGGAAGTTCTGCTCATTCACCGCCAGGGGCACGCCGCTGCGGTCCACGATGATGCCGCGCGACGGCGCCAGCAGCCGCAGCGAGATGCGGTTGTCCTCGGCCAGGGTGGTGTAGTGATCGCCCTCAATGACCTGGAGGTAATACAGGCGCGCCGCCAGGGTGGACAGCGCCGCCGCCTTCAGCCCGCCCAGCACCAGGGTGCGGCGGTTCATGACGCGCTGGCGCTCGGCGTCCCTGTCGATCGCGTTGAACATGCCCTAAGAAACCTCTTAAACGCGGGGCATTCTCAAATGCCCCCTCAATCGCCGGACGCCGACATCCGGCGGCTGCGGTCGCAGCCTGCAGCGGCATACGCTGGCCCATGCCGCTGGAATTACGTGGCTGTCCCGCCGCTCAGCAGGCCGCGGTGCAGCTTGCTGAAGCACCAGGCCGGAATGGGAAACACCACGATGGCCAGGCCGGCCTGGGCCGCCGCACTCATGGCCCCGACCAGATGCACGGTCATCAGGCTGTAGGCCAGCCACTGCACCACGCCGGCCCCGACCGCCACCAGGGCGAATCCAAACCACAGGAACAGGAAGGAATTCCCCAGGAAATACCGCCGCTGCGTCAAAACCAGCCAATAGGCCAGGATGAAGACCAGCGCGCTCATGCCCAGGGGCGACCCGCCCAGCAGATCCTGCAGCACGCCGATGCCGAACACCAGCAGCGGCCGCAACAGGTCCGGCCGATATATCGCCCAGTAGTAGATCGACATCAAGGTGAGGGGCGGCGCCACGAAGGAATAATCAGGCAATTGCAGGGGCGTCATGCCCAGCAGCATGGACGCGACCGTGGCGCAGAAGGGCACCAGATGCCGTCCGGCCTGGTCCAGCCGTTGCCAACCGCCAACCGCCATGGCGGATTTCACTGCATCGCGCCGGGCTGGGCCGCCTCGGCCGCCAGTCCGCCGGGAATACCGAAATCGACCAGCTGCACATACTCGATGCGCGACAGATCGACGATGGGCGTCACCCGCGTCTCCCCATCATGGGTGGCGGCGACGATGCCCACCGGCAGGCCAGCGGGGAACAGCCCGCCGTGGCCGGAGGTGAACACGCGCTCACCCACCGTCGGCTCCACCCCGCGCGGGATGTACATCAGCCGCGGCTGGTCGGAGTTGTCGCCCGACAGCATGGCGCGCTGGCGCGTGGTTTCCAGCACCACCGGGATGCGGGCGTTCAGGTCGGTGACCAGCAGGATGCGGGACGACCATTCGCCCACCTGCACCACGCGGCCGATGACGCCCTGGCCGGCCATGGCGGCCTGGCCCCGGCGCACGCCGTCGCGCTGCCCCGCCATCACCACCAGGGTACGGACGAAGGCACCGCCGGGATCGGCGATGACACGGGCGGTGATGTAGGAGGCCGCAGGGTCGGGCTTGTAGGCCAGCAGGCCGCGCAGGGAGTTGTTCTCGGCCTCAAGCCGCAGGGCCGTCTGCTGCCACTGCCGCAGGCGGGCGTTGTCCTCGCGCAGGCGCTCATTCTCGGCATAGACGGAACTGAGCTGGCGGGCGGATTCCAGCACGCTGGCCACGGCCCCGGCGGGGCGGGCGATGAAACCCAGGATGGGGGCGAAGGCGTCGGTGACACGGGCGCGGGCGCTGTCGATGAACACCGGGTCGACCCGGGCCATCATCATCAGCCCGATGGCGGCCAGCACCATCAGCAGGAACGAGAATCGCTGTAGCAGCGCCCTCATGGGTGCCGCGATCCTGAGAGCGGTGCCGCCGCTGCGCGTCTTCACAGGCAGTCCCCATCCCGCTACAGGAAGCCGGCACCCGTTTCGTCACGACAACTTTCGTTACGAAAGCGCACCGGTCCCTACCCAACATACCCAGGACGCCATGTGGGCGTCCCGGGGGCCTTGGTCAATACATGCTGATCAGCACGTTACGCAGGGTCTTCATCTCTTCCAGCGCACGGCCGGTACCCAGTGCCACGCAGGACAGCGGATCGTCGGCGATGGACACCGGCAACCCGGTCGCATGACGCAGCACGAAATCCAAATTGGACAGCAGGGCGCCGCCGCCGGTCAGCACGATGCCCTTGTCCACGATGTCGGCGGCCAGTTCCGGAGCCGTATGCTCCAACGCCACCTTCACCGCTTCAATGATCTGGCTCACGGGTTCCGCCAAACTCTCGGCGATCTGGCGTTCGCTGATGATGAGTTCCTTGGGAACCCCGTTCATCAGGTCGCGGCCCTTTATCTCCATCACCCGGCCCTCACCGTCTTCCGGCGGGCAAGCGGACCCGATTTCCTTCTTGATGCGCTCGGCCGAGCCTTCGCCCACCAGAAGGTTATGGTTGCGACGGATGTAGCCAATGATGGCCTCATCCATCTTGTCGCCGCCCACGCGGACGGAGCGGGAATAGACGATGCCGCCCAGCGACAGGACGGCCACCTCGGTGGTGCCGCCACCGATGTCCACCACCATGCTGCCCGTCGGTTCCGTCACCGGCAGGCCGGCGCCGATGGCGGCGGCCATGGGTTCCTCGATCAGGAAGACCCGGCGCGCACCGGCAGCCTCGGCCGATTCCTGGATGGCCCGGCGCTCAACGGCGGTGGAGCCCGACGGCACGCAGATGATGACCTGCGGGCTGGCGAAGCTGCGACGGTTGTGCACCTTGCGGATGAAATGCTTGATCATTTCTTCCGCAACTTCGAAGTCGGCGATGACGCCATCGCGCAACGGACGGATGGCCTGAATGTTGCCCGGCGTGCGGCCAAGCATCAGCTTGGCCTCGTCACCGACAGCCAAGACCTGCTTCTTGCCGCGCACGTTCGCAATCGCGACGACGGACGGTTCGTTCAGGACAATACCGCGACCCTTGACGTAGACCAGCGTATTGGCCGTGCCGAGGTCGATCGCCATATCGGCGGAGAAAATGCCAAGCAAGTTCGTAGGACATCGGTTAGTGGGTTGCGGGAAGTGGCCCTGCGTACCGTGCCGCTTCGCTAAGGAAGCGACCATCGCACCGCCATAGGGGTTGCATAGAACAGAATCGCTAGGCCGCTCAAGCCTAGAAAGGCCAAGGGTCGCCGATTTTTCGCAGCACGGCATTGCGACGCGGGTCACGGGCGCGGTTCCGGGCCAGCCGGGCACCCACCCCGCTCATCCAGCCCGCCGCCGCAACTTTCGGACGCGCAACGACGGCGGTATCACGGCCCCCTTCCCGCACCACCGGGGTGGGTGGGCGGGACTCGGGGCAAACGCCCGGTTAATGGAAGGGACTCAAGCACTCAGCGTGGCCGGTGCCGTCTTCTGCCGCTTCACCAGCAGCTTGTTCAGCGCGTGCAGGTAGGCCCGGCAGGAGGAGACCAGGGTGTCGGCGTCAGCCCCCTGGCCGTTGACGGTCTTGCCGCCCTCCTCCAGGCGCACGGTCACCTCCGCCTGGGCGTCGGTGCCGGCGGTGACGGCGTGCACCTGGTACAGCTGCAACCGCGCCTCGTGCGGGAACACCTGCTTGATGGCGTTGAAGACGGCATCCACCGGGCCGTTGCCGAAGCTGACCACCGGCGGCACCGGCTGGCCGCCCACCGTCACCTCCAGCACCGCGTGCTGCGGCCCGCGCGAGCCCGCGACCACCTGCAGGGAGACGAACTGGATGTGGTCGTGCTGCCGGCCGACCTCATCATCGATCAGGGCGATGATGTCCTCGTCGAACACGTCCTTCTTGCGGTCGGCCAGATCCTTGAAGCGGCGGAACGCCTCGTTCACCGCGTTGTCGCCCATGTCCTCATAGCCCAGCTCCTTCAGCTTGGCGCGGAAGGCGGCGCGGCCGGAATGCTTGCCCATCACCAGGGTGGACCGGTTCAGGCCCACCGATTCCGGGGTCATGATCTCATAGGTGCCGGCGTGCTTCAGCATGCCGTCCTGGTGGATGCCCGACTCATGCGCGAAGGCGTTGGCGCCGACGATGGCCTTGTTGGGCTGCACCACGAAGCCGGTGATGGTGGACACCAGGCGCGAGGCGCGGGTGATGGCCTCGGTCTTGATGCCGGTCTTGTACGGCAGGGTGTTGGCGCGGGTGCGTAGCGCCATCACGATCTCTTCCAATGCCGCGTTGCCCGCGCGCTCGCCCAGGCCGTTGATGGTGCATTCCACCTGGCGGGCACCACCGGCGACACCGGCCAGCGAGTTGGCGACGGCCAGGCCCAGATCGTTATGGCAATGGACGGAGAAGATGGCCTGGTCGCTGTTGGGCGTCTTTTCCCGCACGGCGCGGATCAGGGCGCCGTATTCCTCCGGCACGGCGTAGCCCACCGTGTCGGGAATGTTGATGGTGGTGGCGCCGGCCTTGATGGCGGTTTCCACGCAGCGGCACAGGAAATCCAACTCGGTGCGCGAGCCATCTTCGGCCGACCACTCCACGTCATCGACATGGCCCCGCGCCAGGGTCACGCTGTCCCAGATGGCCTGCACGACCCTGTCCGGCTCCATCTGCAGCTTGTACTTCATGTGCAGCGGGCTGGTGGAAATGAAGGTGTGGATGCGCTTGCGGGCCGCGCCCTTCAGCGCTTCCGCCGCGCGTTCGATATCGTTGCGGTGGGCGCGGGCCAAGCCGGCGATGGTGGCGTTGCGCACCACGCGGCCGACCTCGCGCACCGCCTCGAAATCGCCATTGGAGGCGGCGGGGAAGCCGGCCTCGATCACATCCACGCCCATTTCCTCCAGGGTCTGGGCGATGCGGATCTTCTCTTCCAGGTTCATCGAGGCGCCGGGCGACTGTTCGCCGTCGCGCAGGGTGGTGTCGAAAATGATGACGCGGTCGGAAGCGTTGCTCATGGCGGAAATCCTGCGGCTGCCGTTCCGCCGGGGCTGGTCGCCGCCGAAGCCGGAACGGATCGTGTGACGGTCCTAAAGACAGGCATGCCAGCCGCCAAGGGCTGGGCTTTCCCCCCGATCGCGAACGATCAGGGGCCGATAAGCGGAAGAAGGCGACGCAGGGCCGGGCCGCGACGGCGGACGTCGCGGGCGGGGATCAAGCCGAAACGGATCGTCGGACCGATCACTTTGGGGCTGTCCTGCGGTTGCGTGCGGCCGCTTCCCGATGCGGGGGGAAACCGACCCATCTGACTTCTCTAAACCCCGGCCGCCATTCCTGGCAACGCCTATTTGGTCGTTTATTGCCAACGGGCCGGCACGGTCGACAGAACCGCAAAGAAAAAGGCCGGCACCTCACGGGGCCGGCCTTGATCTTGTTTCGCGCGCCCTCAGGTGCCGGGCGGGCGCATCCGCACCCTTGGGCTATCCTCGGTTTCCAGTCCGCTACGCTTCCCAGAAACCTGCGGCGGACGCGGTCGCGTCCTTGTCGCCACGCTCCAAAGAGCGGACCGGCACCGAGGGTGCAAGGCCGCTTAGTTGCGGGCCTTGTCGACCAGCTTGTTGCTGGCGATCCAGGGCATCATGGCGCGCAGCTTGGCGCCCACGTCCTCGATCGGGTGTTCGGCCTGGCGACGGCGGGTGGCCTTGAAGCTGGGCTGGCCAGCCTTGTTCTCCAGCATCCAGTCGCGGGTGAAGCGGCCGGACTGGATGTCATCCAGCACGCGCTTCATCTCGGCCTTGGTCTCATCGGTGACGATGCGCGGACCGGTGACGTAGTCGCCGTATTCCGCGGTGTTGGAGATGGAGTAGCGCATGTTGGCGATGCCGCCTTCGTAGATCAGGTCCACGATCAGCTTCACTTCGTGCAGGCACTCGAAGTAGGCCATCTCAGGGGCGTAGCCCGCCTCGACCAGGGTCTCGAAACCGGCCTGGATCAGCTTGGTCAGGCCGCCGCACAGCACGGCCTGCTCACCGAACAGGTCGGTCTCGCACTCTTCCTTGAAGGTGGTCTCGATGACGCCCGAGCGGCCGCCGCCAACGGCGGAGGCGTAGGACAGCGCCACTTCCAGGGCGTTGCCCGAGGCGTTCTGGTGCACGGCCACCAGGCAGGGGACGCCGCCGCCCTTCTGGTATTCGCCACGCACGGTGTGGCCGGGTCCCTTCGGGGCGATCATGAACACGTCCAGGTCCGGGCGCGGCTCGATCAGGCGGAAGTGCACGTTCAGGCCGTGGCCGAAGGCGATGGCCGCACCCTGGCGCAGGTTGGCGGCCAGCTCATCGCGGTACAGGTCGGCCTGCAGCTCATCCGGCGTCAGGATCATGACGACGTCGGCCCAGGCGGCGGCCTCGGCCGGGGTGACGACCTTGAAGCCGGCGGCCTCGGCCTTCTTGATCGTGGCCGAGCCGGCGCGCAGCGCCACCACGATATCCTTCACGCCGCTGTCACGCAGGTTCAGGGCATGGGCGTGGCCCTGGCTGCCGTAGCCGACGATGGCGACCTTCTTGCCCTTGATCAGGTTAACGTCGGCATCACGATCATAATAAACGCGCATGGTCTTGGCCTTTTGTTGCTGTGCCCCCAAACCCGGGGGCCCCATCTTTAAGAATGCGCCCTTCCCGCCGGGGAAGGACGGTTGATTGAAAACGGTTCAGATGCCGCCGGGGCCGCGGGACATGGCCACCACGCCGGTGCGCGACACGCCCACCAGGCCCAGCTCGCTCATCAAACCGATGAAGCGGTCCAGATCCTCACCCTGCCCCGTGACCTCGAACACGAAGCTGGTGATGGTGGCGTCCACCACCCGGGCCTTGAAGACATCGGCCAGGCGCAGGGCCTCCACCCGCTTCTCACCCGTGCCGGACACCTTCACCAGGGCGGTCTCCCGCTCCACGAAGGGGCCTTCCAGGGTCAGGTCGTGCACGCGGTGCACCGGCACCAGGCGACCCAGCTGCGCCTTGATCTGCTCGATGATCATGGGCGTGCCGCTGGTGACGATGGTGATGCGCGACAGGGTGGCGTCGCGGTCGACCTCCGCCACCGTCAGGCTTTCGATGTTGTAGCCACGGCCGGAGAACAGGCCGATGACGCGGGCGAGCACGCCCGGCTCATTATCCACCAGGATGGAGATGGTGTGGCGCTCGATGGCGGGGCCGGCGGCTTTGTTCAGGGCGTTCACGATTGGGGGCTCCGGTCGGACGAAACGGGGAAGAAGGCGGCGGGCAGGACGGTCACGGCGCTCACACCAGCACCATGCCGTCTTCCGGCGTCGCGTTCTCCACCTTCTCATCCGGGCCCAGCAGCATCTCATTATGGGCGCGGCCGCCGGGGATCATGGGGAAGCAGTTTTCCTTCTGGTCCACGCACATGTCGACGATGACCGGCCGCTTGACCTTGATCATCTCGGCGATGACGTCGTCAACCTCGCTCACCTGGTTCGCCCGCAGGCCCACGCCGCCGAAGGCGTCGGCCAGCTTCACGAAGTCGGGCAGCGCCTCGGAATAGCTTTCCGAGTAGCGGCCACCGTGCAGCAGTTCCTGCCACTGGCGGACCATGCCCATGTACTGGTTGTTCAGGATGAAGACCTTGACCGGCAGACGGTACTGCAAGGCCGTGGACATCTCCTGGATGTTCATCTGGATGCTGGCCTCACCGGCGATGTCGATGCACAACGCGTCGGGGTGGGCCACCTGGGCGCCGATGGCGGCCGGCAGGCCATAGCCCATGGTGCCCAGGCCGCCGGAGGTCATCCAGTGGTTGGGCTTGTCGAAGGGCATGAACTGGGCGGCCCACATCTGGTGCTGGCCGACCTCGGTCGTGATGTAGACGTCGTCGCGGCCAGCGATGGCGGCGCGCAGGCGTTCCAACGCGAACTGCGGCTTGATCACCTTGGACGTCTTTTCATACTTCAGGCAGTCGCGTGCCCGCCACGTCTCGATCTGGTCCCACCACTGGGCCAGCGCCGCCTTGTCGGCCTGCTTGCCGCGCGCCTTCCAGATGCGGATCATGTCTTCCAGCACATGGGCGGCATCGCCGATGATGGGCACGTCCACGCGCACGTTCTTGTTGATGCTGGACGGGTCGATATCGACGTGGATCTTGATGGAGTTGGGCGCGAATTCCGACACCTTGCCGGTGACGCGGTCGTCAAACCGGGCGCCGATGCAAACCATGACGTCGCAGCCGTGCATGGCCAGGTTGGCCTCGTACGTGCCGTGCATGCCCAGCATGCCCAGCCACTGCCGGTCCGACGCCGGATAGGCCCCCAGGCCCATCAGGGTGGTGGTGCAGGGATAACCGGTCATGCGCACGAACTGCGTCAGCAGCTGGCTGGCGATGGGGCCGGCGTTGATGACACCGCCGCCGACGTAGAAGATGGGGCGCTTGGCATTGGCCAGCAGTTCCACCGCCTGCTCCACCTTGTTCAGGTCGGGCTTGATCTGCGGGCGGTAGCTCTTGGGCATGCTGTCCGCCGGGCTGCGGTAGCTGCCCTCGGCGAACTGCACGTCCTTGGGGATGTCGATGACGACGGGACCCGGGCGGCCGTTCTTGGCCACGTAAAAGGCCTCGTGCAGGGTGCGCGCCAGGTTGTTGACATCCTTCACCAGGTAGTTGTGCTTGGTGCAGGGGCGGGTGATGCCCGTGGTGTCGCATTCCTGGAAGGCGTCGTTGCCGATCAGGTGGGTGGCGACCTGGCCCGACAGGCAGACGATGGGGATGCTGTCCATCAGGGCGTCGGCCAGGCCGGTGACGGCGTTGGTGGCACCGGGGCCGCTGGTGACCAGGACGACGCCGACCTTGCCGGTGGAGCGCGCATAACCTTCGGCCGCATGCAGGGCCGCCTGTTCATGGCGCACCAGGATGTGGCGGATGTCGTTCTGCTGGAAAAGCGCGTCGTAGATGGGAAGTACCGCACCGCCGGGATAGCCGAAAATGACCTCTACGCCCTGGTCCCGCAACGCCTTCAGGACGATGTCGGCACCGGTCAGACTGGTCTCGTTCGTGGCAGCACTCATTTCCCGAAAATCCTGGTTCAATTAGCCCCGCGAAGCCCGCTCACCGGACCCATGGCTGGGGACACCAATAGCCCCCCTTCGCAGACGCGAAAGGCGGCGGAACGGGACCCTAGACGGAAGTTTATCCAGGGTCAACCCGTTTTGCGAATTATCGCAAAGATTTCGGAGGAAAGACTTTCGATTAATTTCTCATAACCGCTATGCGGATCTGCGCCAGGGTCGACGCGAACCGCATCCGGCATCTGGTTGCGGAACCAGGTGCTCTGGCGTTTGGCGTAATTGCGGGTGTGCCGCTGGGCCAGGGCCACCGCCTCAATCAGCGGCAGGTGGCCGGCGATGTGGGCCGCCAGTTCCGGCACGCCCAGCGCCTTCATGGCCGGCAGGTCGGGATCGAGGCCCAGGTCCAGGAAGGCCCGCACTTCCTCCAGCGCGCCCTGCCCCATCATGGCAACAAAGCGCGCGTCGCCATTGGCGTACAGGCGGTCACGCGGCGGTTCCACCACCAGGGTGTGGAAGGACAGGTCCGCCGGCCCGGTATCGGCGGCGACGCGGTGCCAGTCGCCCAGGGGCCGGCCGGTGGCCACCACCACCTCCCACGCGCGCACCAGGCGCTGGGTGTCACCGGGGGCCAGGCGGGCCGCCCCCTCGGGATCGCGGGCCGCCAGATCCTGGTGGAGGCCCGGGCCACCCAGATGCGCATGCAGGGCCTTGGCCGCCGCCCGCACGTCATCCGGAATCACCGGAACCTCAGCGATGCCGTGCATCAGGGTGCGCAGGTAAAGGCCGGTGCCGCCCACCAGGATGGGCAGGCGGTCACCGCAGCCGCGAATCTCCGCCAGCGCCAGGTCACGCCAATGGGCCGCCGACATGCGCTGCGTCGGCGCCACGGTGCCGTAAAGCCGGTGGGGCGCCTGTGTCAAATCGCCCGGGCCCGGCTGGGCCGTCAGCAGGGCCAGGCCCTGGTAGACCTGCATGCTGTCGGCGTTGATGACCGTGCCCCCCAGGCGCACGGCCAAATCAAGCGCTAGGCGCGACTTGCCCGAGGCCGTCGGCCCCCCAATGACCACAACCGTCCTGGGCGCCCCCTGGGGTACGTTTGTTACAAAACCGGGGTGCGCAACATTGCTGATCGCAGGGGCCGGTTGCCCGACTGCGTCTTGCCTGCCATCGCCGCCGCCCGTATCAAGACCAGCGGAACCCCTTTCAAACCCTTCGGACATGCCATGACCCATGTGGTGACCCTGATCGCCGGCGCCCCCCTGACCCCCGAGGCCGGGGCGCCCGCGACGCTTGACGATAGCATGGTCCGCGCCGCGCGCGCCGCCCTGCAGGCGCTGGGTGCGGAAACGGCGGCCCCCGATTGGCTGGCCGAGGGCAAGGCCTGCGACATCGTCTTTTCCGGCCTGCATGCCGACCAGGCCCAGGCGGCCTGCGCCCAGGCGCTGCTGGGCCAGCCGGTGGACGCCATCACCCAAGGGCTGGAAGGTCGCCGCCGGGCCGTGCTGGTGGCCGACATGGAATCGACCATCATCCACCAGGAAATGCTGGATGAGTTGGGCGGCCTGATCGGCCGGCGCGACACCATCGCGGAGATCACCCGCCGCGCCATGAATGGCGAGATCGACTTCAAGGGCGCGCTGCGCGAGCGCGTGGCCCTGCTGGCCGGCATGGACGCCCAGGTGATCGAGACGATGAAGGGTGCCGTCACCCTGATGCCGGGTGCGCGCGCCCTGGTCGCCACCATGCGCAAGCACGGGTCCTACTGCGCCCTGGTGTCGGGCGGCTTCAAGCCCTTCACCGCTTATGTGCGCGACCTGCTGGGCTTTGACGAGGACCAGGCCAACGACCTGGTGATCGCCGACGGCAAGCTGACCGGCCAGCCGACCGAGCCCATCCTGGACAAGGACGCCAAGGCCGCTGCCCTGACCCGCATCTGCACCCAGCAGCGGGTACCCCTGACCGCCGCCCTGACGGTAGGGGACGGCGCCAACGACCTGCCCATGCTGCTGGCCGCCGGCCTGGGCCTGGCCTTCCACGCCAAGCCCGCCGTGGCGGCCGCGGCCCGCGCCAAAGTCGACCACGCCGACCTGACCGCCCTGTTGTACGTCCAGGGCTATCGCGCGTCGGAGATCGTGGAAGGCTAATGGCCTGCTCGGAATGTCGCTAGGCGATCCCCCCTCATTTGGGCGCGTCGGGGATATTCAAATCGGACCCAAGCAGGAATATCGAAGGTTCCGAAGGGCTCGACAGCACAGCCTCCCCCCCAACATCCAGCTTCCAGGCGTAGGATTTGCCGTCAACCGTCGTCAGTGTCCCCGAAGCCGAACACTGCGTGACCGTGGCCTCTTGCAAGAAGGTCTCATGCGACACCTCCCGAGCCTTCTTCATCCATGCCAGCACAGTGGCGGAGGTTGCTTGGAGGCGCGCGCAGGACTCAACATAATCCCGTCCATCTTGGGGGGAACCGTATGTGCCTGAACGGTCAACGACAATCGACTTGATTTGAATGGTCTTCAATCCGGCTTGTGCTGCCGGCGATGCCAGGAAGAGCGTCGCCGAAGCCATGAGAATGGCTATCTTCACCATTTCGCCGTCTCTGCTTCATGTGGGTTTTTGTAGGACAGCTGAGGATGTCGGTAGACTTCTTGCAAAGGGACTTCAAACTTGAGCCGCAACTCCGAAACAAGCCAAGATAACGACTTGTTTTGTTGGTCCGTGACCGTCTCATAAGGCGCATCATCGCTCTGATCGAGGGGTGCCCCGACGAGTTCTATACCTATGGAATCTTTGTTCTCTGGAAATCGATCAGGAAACGATTTTCCCTTTTCCAGACGATTAATGTCTGCGTGCTTAAATCCAAGCACCAGCTTCGCTTCAACGGGAGAGCATTTGTATTCAATGGCACATCTGGCCTTCAATTGCCCGACATGCCAAAGCAGCCAGGAGGTTGATGCCGTCTGGTAAATTTTCCCATCCTTATCGATGAGGAAATGGGCCCCCTTGGTATCTCCCTTCCCAAATCCATAGCTGTTGAACGTCGACATAATCGTTTTTGCGCCGGTCTGGTGAACAACGATACCGTCGATAATCTCCATGCGCCCGTGATTCAGGCCTGGAAACGGCTTCTTCTCAATGCGGCCATCGACCGCCCAGCCATCCGCATCCAAGATCATCTTCGGATCTCGCAGCCAATTTCATCAGTACGAGAAATAGACCCGGCCAATAACCTAGCAATATCTGCGAAGGTTATAGCTCTTCAGCCGCTATCCCAATTCCTGGAATACGAACAGCGATAGCCCTGGACTCAGGCCCCCGCCCGGTTGATCCGCCGGACCAGCGCCCGGTGGGCCGGCAGGTCGCGGGTGGCGTGCTCGCCATAAGACTGGACGCGGGCGAAGGTCCTGGCGGCGGCATCACCCTGGGGATAGGCACCCCGGGCGGCCGACAGGTCGGTGCGGAAGCCCATGCCGTACAGGATGTACTGGTAATTGAAGAAGGCGAACGCCTCCAGATCCAGCGCGAAGTCAAAGCGGCTGGGCGGGCGGGTGCGCCACTGCCGCAGCAGGTCCGCCAGGTTGGCGGGAATGGTTTCCGGATCCCGGTTGTCGCGCCAGAACGGCTCCTCCCGCCGGCTGAGGCAGTAGTGCAGCTTCAGGAAATTGACGATGTTCTCGAACCGCCGGGTCATCAGCTCGTTGAAACGGGCGGCCGGCGCGTCCCATTGGCCGTCATGGGGGAACAGTTCGGCCAGCATGCCGACGGCCACCTCGATCAGCACCACGCTGGTGGACTCCAGCGGCTCCAGGAAACCGCCGGACAGGCCGATGGCCACGCAGTTCTTCACCCACGGCGTCTCGCGATAGCCTGAGTCGAAGGCGATCTTGCGGGGGGCCGACGCCTCGACGCCGGGGCCGAGATAAGCCCGCAACGTCGCCTCCACCCCCTCGTCCGACAGGTAATCGCTGGAATAGACGCAGCCCACCCCCCGCGCGCCGTCCAGACCGATGTCCCAGGTCCAGCCGGCGGCGTGCGCCGTCGCCACGGTGCAGCTTTCCAGCGGGGCGTCGGGGGCCTCATAAGGCACCTTGCAGGTCAGGGCCCGGTCGGCGAACAGGATGGGCCGCACCGATTTCTGCGGCACACCCAGGGCGCGGCCGATCAGTTCGGCCCGGAAGCCGCTGCAATCCAGGTAGAAATCGGCGGTGAGCACGCCCTGCTCGGCCGTGGTCAGGTGGGCGATGGCGCCGTCCGCGGCCAGGGCCACGTCGGTCACCGTGCCGGACAGGTGGCGCACGCCCAGCTCCCGGGCCCGTTCGCCCAGGACGCGCGCCACCTTGGCGGCGTCGAAATGATAGGCGTAGTTCAGCGGCGCCTCGAAATCCCCCTCATGCCCGTGCTTGGGCGCGCGCTGGGCGTCGGCCACCCGCGGCTGAAAGGTCATGGCCTGGGCGAAAGGCAGGCGCCGGCCCTCCTCCTGCAACAACCAGTAGGGCACCAGGCCCGTGCCCTCGCCGGGGAACGGCGCCTCGAAGGGGTGGAAGAAGCTGTCGGGCGCGCCGGAATCCGGCGCCGTCACCCAATTGTTGAAGCGGATGCCCTGCTTGAAGGTGGCGGCCGTCTCCCGCATGAACCGGGCCTCGTTCAGGCCCAGGAACTGCAGGGTCGTACGGATGGTGGGGAAGGTTCCCTCCCCCACGCCGACGATGCCGATGTCCGGCGATTCCAGCAGGGTGATCTCGATCGGACCGTCCGGGCGCACGCCCAGGTACTTGGCGAGGTAGGCGGCGGCCAGCCAACCGGCCGTGCCGCCGCCTACGATCAGGATGGTCCGCTTAGGTGTCATAAGGTCGTCAGCTCAGGGCTTGCTCCGGGACGGCCCCCAGCTCACCGCTCAGCCGGGCCTTGCGGCCGTAGACCAGTTCGAACAGGGGGGACGCCATCATAGTCGTGACGATGGCCATCAGCACCAGCATAGAGAACAGCGTCGGCCCGATGATGCCCTTCTGCAGGCCGATGTTGATGATGATCAGTTCCATCAGCCCGCGGGAGTTCATCAGCGCACCGATGCCCAGCGCCGTGCTGTTGTCCTCACCACACAGGCGGGCGGCGGCGTAGCAGGCCACCCCCTTGGCGATGATGGACGCCACCAGCACACCCAGCGCGATCAGCAGCAGCGGCACGGAGTTCACCATGTCCATGCGGGTGTTCAGGCCGGAATAGGTGAAGAACATGGGCAGCAGCAGGACCACCGCCAGCGGCTCCACCTTGCGCTTCAGCTCCGCCACGAACTTGCCGCGCGGCATGGCGGTGCCGACGATAAAGCCACCGAAGATGGCGTGGATGCCGACCGCGTCCATGATGAAGGCGGACAGGCAGAACACCATCATGGTGATGGCCAGCACGGTGTGCGTCATCTCCCCCCGCCGTTCCACCGCATGGCCCAGCGGCGCCAGCAGGCGGCGGCCGAAGAAGATGACGAACAGGGCGAAGGCGAGGCCGCCACCGATGGCCAGCACGGCGATGCCGGGGCCGGCGCCGAACACGGCCAGCACGATGGCCAGCACGCACCAGGAGGCGGCGTCGTCGAAGGCGCCCGCCGTCAGCGACAGGGTGCCCAGGGAGGAGTCGCTCAGGCCCCGCTCATTGATGATGCGGGCCAGCATGGGGAAGGCCGTCAGGGCGATGCAGGCGCCCAGGAACAGGGTGGCCTGGGTCTGGGGCAGGCCATCGGCGAACAGTCCCGGCACGCCCAGCAGCATGGGCGCGATCAGCACGGCCACCAGGAAGGGGGCGGCGATGCCGGACAGGGAAACGGCGAAGGCGCTTTTCCCGTTGGTGCGGAAATGGTCACCGCGGAAGCTGGTGCCGACCAGGAACATGTAGAGGCCGACGCCGAACTGGGCGCCGACATACAGGACGTTCTTGGTCTCCTTGGGAAACAGCTCGGCGGCGAAGCCGGGGAACAGCAGGCCCAGCAGCGACGGGCCCAGCACCACGCCGGCGATCATCTCGCCCACCACCTGGGGCTGCGCCAGCAGCTTCTGCCCCAGCCAACCGACGACACGGCAAGCCAGGATGATGGCGGTCAGCTGCAGGAAGAAATGAACGCTGTAGTCCGTCGGCGTCATGGCGCCGTTAGGACCGTGGGGCGACAGCATGTGCGTCGCCGTGTCGACGATGTTCTGTAGTGTTTCGGCCGAAAAAAGATCCGAAGCCATGACGCGATTCCACCCCGTTTTTTGGGCTCTAAGCCTGTTATCGCTAACAGGCTTAGGGGCGGGCTTCAAAGGTTGTCAAAGGATAAAAAACGTAGGAATGTGGCAACATCGAAAACACCTTGAATGTAGCAACATGCCTACAATGACCAGCCGGGATTTCAACCAGGACGTGGGCGGTGCCAAGCGCGCCGCCCTGGCCGAACCGGTGCTGGTCACCGACCGGGGCAAGCCCACGCACGTGCTGATGAGTTTCGAGGCCTTCCTGAGGCTGACGGGCGACGGGCAGAGCATCGTCGACCTGCTGGCCATGCCGGAGGATGTGGCCCTGGAAAAAAGCCGGCTGGATCTGGGCTGATGTTCCTGCTGGACACCCCCGTCATCCTTGAGCTGCGCGGCGCCAAGTCGGACAGGGCCGACACCGGTGTGCGGACCTGGGCCGCCGGCATCCCGCGCCAGCAGCTGTTCATCTCCGCCCTCACCCTGGTGGAACTGGAGGAATCGGTGATGCGCCTGGAACGGACGGACAAGGCCGGCGGCGCACTGGCGCGGGCCTGGCTGGACGACCGGGTCATGGTGGCGTTCGAGGGCCGCATTCTGCCGGTCGACGCCGCCGTGGCGCGCAAGCGGCCCTCGGTCGCGCTGGCCGACAACCGCGACGCTCTGGTGGCGGCCACCGCCCTGGTCCATGGCCTGACGATCGTGACGCCCAACCCGGCGGCCTACCGCGCCGGGCGCCTGAAGAGCTTCAACCCCTGGGGATACGCCGGCGAGACGGTGGAGGACATCGCCGACTGGCGCCAGGCCACCAAGACCAGCCCCGTCTGGCTGAAGAACCTGTTCTTGCGGTTCTAGGCCTGTCTCACTCCAGCGGCAGGGCCACGAACAGCAGGTCGCCGGCGCGTTCCACCAGCAGCAGCACGGCCTTCTGGCCATTGTCCTTGGCCTTGGCCACGCGGGTGGCGACGTCGTTGGGGGTGCTGACCTCTTCCTGGCCGACCTCGACGATCAGGTCGCCGGCCTTGATCTCACGCCGGGCGGCGGGGCTGTCGGGGGCGACACGCACCACGGCCACGCCCTCGGCATCGTCGCGCACGCTGAACTTCTGCCGGATCTTGGGGCTGAGGCTGTCCAGCGTCAGGCCGACGCTGTCGATGGTGCCCTCGGCCTCGCTGGGGGTGTTGCCAGTGGCGGCCGCGGTGGCCCCGCCCTCGGTATCCTCCTTCAGCTCGCCCAGCGACACCGTCACATTCATGCGGCTGCCCTTGCGCACCACCACCAGGGCCGCCTTGTGGCCCACCGGCTCCTCCGCCACGATGCGGGGCAGGATGCGGCCGTTGGTGACGTCCTTGCCGTCGATGCTGACGATGACGTCGCCCTGGCGCAGGCCCGCCTGCTCCCCCGGCCCGCCGGGACTGACCACCGCCACCAGGGCGCCGCGGTCCTGCTTCAGGTTCAGGGTCTCGGCGATGTCGGGCGACACGTCCTGGATCTGCACGCCCAGCCAGCCGCGCCGCACCTTGCCGGTGTCGCGCAACTGCTGCACCACGTTCTTGATCACGACCGAGGGGATGGCGAAACCGATGCCCACCGACCCGGCCTCACCCTCGCTGGCCTGGGGGGAGAAGATGGCGGTGTTCATGCCGATGACCTCACCATTGAGGTTGATCAGCGGCCCGCCGGAGTTGCCCAGGTTGATGGAGGCGTCGGTCTGCAGGAAGTCGTCGTACTTGCCGGCACCGATGTCGCGCCCGCGGGCGGAGATGATGCCGGCCGTGACCGTGCCGCCCAGGCCGAAGGGGTTGCCGATGGCCACCACCCAGTCGCCCACGCGCACGCCGTCACTGTTGCCCAGCACCATGGCCGGCAGCTTGGACGACGGTTCCACCTTCAGCAGCGCGATATCGGTCGCCTTGTCGGTGCCGACCAGCGTGGCCTTCAGCTGGGTGTCGTCCTGCAGGCGGACGGTGATCTCATCCGCCCCCTCGATCACATGGTTGTTGGTGACCACGTAGCCCGAGGCGTCGATGATGAAGCCGGAACCCAGCGATGTCGCGGTGCCGCCCTTGTCGCCGCCGTCCTGGCCATTGTCCTTCTGCCGTTCCTGGTAGTCACGGAAGAAGTCACCGAAGGGGGAGCCCGGCGGAAACTCCGGCATGGGCAACTGCCCCTGCTTCTTGTTCTTCACCGTCTGGGTGGTGGAAATGTTCACCACCGCCGGCAGCATCTTTTCCACCAGGGGGGCGAAGCTGTGGGGCGGCGGTTCCGCGCGCGCCGTCGTCGGGTCGCCGCAGGCCGTGGGCAGCAGCAGGACGCTCAGCACCATCAGGGACCGGCGCAACGCCGAAAAGGACCGCCCCTTGGGAGGACGCCCCTGGCGGGCATGCGACGACGGCGAAGGCGCGGACAAGGCGGGGGACGTCACTGTGGGACCACTCCTGGCAGGGGGACGCCGGATAAGCCCCGCGTCCGCCCGTCACATTCCTTGATACCCCTCTTACGGGGGCGGCCGATGTCCCCCTGCCGGGAGAAACGACCGTTCCCCCACTATAGGGGGGTGTCATCGCCGCTGTTAAGGGGGGATGCCGATGATAACGCAGGCGGATCGAACAATTTAGATACAGCCCGTCAGCATCACCGGCTTCCCGAAATGCCTAGGTCGGACCTAGCCCCGCACCAGCCACACCAGCAGGACACCCAGGCAAGCCCCCGCCAGGCCCGCCCAGCGCAGCCGCTCCGGCGGCGCCAGGGCCGCCAGGCTGGCCAGGCGCCGCATGCCGTTGGGCATCAAGGCATAACACAGCCCCTCCAGCACCAGGGCCAGCGCCGCCCCCGTCCACAGATCGTTCAAGACCGCCGCCCCTTCCGCGCCGTCACTTGTCGGGACGGCGGCCACCGCCGGCGCCCAGATATTTGAAGAAGTCGGCACCCGGCGACAGCACCATGGTGGTGTCGTCCGGCTTCAATGTGTCGCGGTAGGCCTGAAGGCTGCGGTAGAAGCTGTAGAACTCCACATTATGGCCGATCGCATCGTTCATGATGCGAATCGCCTGATTGTCGCCTTCGCCCCGGGTGATCTGCGCCTGGCGCTGCGCCTCGGCCAGCAGGACGGTGCGGTCGCGGTCGGCGCGGCTCTTGATCTGCTGCGACAGTTCCTGGCCCTGGGCGCGGGCCTCCGCCGCCTCACGCTCACGTTCGGAGCGCATGCGGGCGAAGGTCGCCTGGCTGGTCTGTTCCGGCAGGTCGGCGCGGCGCAGGCGCACGTCCACGATCTCTATCCCTAAGCGCTGCGCCTCCTGGTTCACCTGGGACTTGATGTCGGCCATCACCTTCTCGCGGCCTTGCGACAGCACCGACGGCAGGTTGGCGTTGCCCAGGACGCGGCGCATGGCCGAATTCACGATGACCGACAGGCGCAGGCGAGCCTGCTGCTCATTGCCCAGGGCCTGGTAGAACATCAGCGGGTCGGCGATGCGGTAGCGGGCGTAGGCGTCCACCTCCAGCCGCTTCTGGTCGGCCAGGATGGCGCTTTCCACCGGCGGATCGACGTCCAGCACCCGGCGTTCCAGCAGCACCACGTTCTGCACGAACGGGATCTTGGCCCACAGGCCCGGTTCCCGGATCACCCGCTTGGGCTCGCCGAACTGCAGCACCAGGGCCTGTTGCGTCTGATCCAGGGTGAAGAATGTCGCCTGCAGCACGATGGCCAGCAGGACCAGCAGCCCCAGGGGGAGGAACCAGCGTTTTTCCATGATCCGCGTCCCCCCTTACTGGCCGGCGGCCGCGCCGGGCGCGGCCTGGGTGGAACGGGGCTGTTTCAGCAGGTCGTTCAGGGGCAGGTAGGGCACAGCCCCCCCTCCGCCCCCGGCTTTGTCGTCCAGCAGGATCTTGGGCATGCCCTTCAGGATCTGCTCCATCGTGTCGAGGTACATGCGCCGGCCGGCGGCGTCGGGCGCCTGGTTGTAGGCCTCCAGCACCTGCTGGAAGCGCTTGGCGTCGCCCTGGGCCAGATCGACCACCTGGTCGCGGTAGGCCTGCGCCTCCTGGTTCAGGCGTTCAGCGTCGCCGCGGGCGCGCGGGATGATGTCGTTGCGGTAGGTCTCCGCCTCGTTGCGCAGGCGCTCGCGGTCCTGGCGGGCGCGCTGCACGTCGTTGAACGCCTCCACCACCGCGGCCGGGGGTTCCACCCGCTGCAACTGCACCTGGGTGATCTCGATGCCCGCCTGGTACTGGTCCAGGATGGTCTGCAGCAGTTGCAGGCTGTCGGCCTCGATGCGCTGGCGGGCGTCGGTCAGGGCCGGCTGGATCTCCGTCCGGCCGATGACCTCTCGCATGGCACTTTCCGCCACCTTCTTCACCGTTTCCGCCGGCTCGCGGATGTTGAACAGGAACTTGGCCGGGTCCTTGATCACCCAGAACACCGTGAAGTCGATGGCCACGATGTTCTCGTCGCCCGTCAGCATGGTGCTTTCGTCGGTGACGTCGCTGTTCCCGACCGACCGGCGGCCGTCACCCTGGCTGCGGTAGCCGATCTCGATGCGGTTGACGCGGGTGACCTGGGGCAGCAACACGTGCTCGATGGGGACCGGCAGATGGTAACGCAGGCCCGGCTGTTCCACCCGCACCGGCTTGCCGAAACGCAGGACCACGCCCTGCTCATCCGCCGCCACGCGGTAGATGCCGGTGGCCAGCCACAGCACGGCCACGGCGGCCACGCCGATGCCGATCACCTGCCCGGGACTCCAGCCCCCCAAGGCGGACGGCCAGCCGGAGCCGGGTCCCGGGCGACCGCCACCGCCACGGTTGCCGCCATTGCCGCCGCCCAGGAGGACGCGCAGCTTCTCGCTGCCCTGGCGCACGGCGTCGTCCAGGCCCGGCGGACGCCCGCCGGGTTTGTTCCCCGGCCTGCCGCCGCCCGGGCCGGAAGCGGCCCCGGATTTGGGAGAGGTGCTGCCGCCAACACCGGCGCTTTGCCCCCAGGGATTGGGCGAAGGACTGTCGTGGGGGGGATTCTCCGGGCCTTGCGGCGCCTTGCCCTTCTTCGATCCCCCGTCCGGACCATCGTCCGAACCGCCACCCGAACCGTGATTGCCGTCATTGGACCCGTTGTTGGACCAGGGCATGTTCGTCTTTCGTCCCCGCGCTCTGTTCGTTTGGGTGTCCGCACCCCAGTTATAGGGCAAGACCGGTGAGGGCGGCCCCGATGGCGGTCCTCCTTTGCCGGGCTTCCCCCCATCTGGGCGGCACCGTATATAGTCGGGCTTTCGCGAGAAAGCCCCACGCGGGCGATATGATCCCCCGCCCCCCACTTTACAAGATGAAGGCGTTTATCATGGCGGTTACCGAGTCCCAGGTGATCGAGGCCCTCCGGCGGGTGGCCGACCCCGACCGCGGGTCCGACATCGTCAGCCTGAAGATGGTTTCGGGCGTGGCAGTGAAGGAAGGCCACGTCCACTTCACGCTGGAGGTCGATCCCGCGCGGGGTGCGGCGCTGGAGCCCCTGCGCCAAGCGGCGGAGAAGGCGGTGGACGCGCTGCCGGGCGTGCTGTCGGTGACGGCGGTGCTGACCGCCCACCGCCCGGCGCCGGTGAACGTCAGCGGCCCCAAGCCCGGCCAGGGTGCGCCCGGTACCGGTGCGCCCGGTGCGGGCAAGCCCGCCAAGGCCGGCATCCCCGGCGTGGGCGCCATCATCGCGGTGGCGTCGGGCAAGGGCGGGGTGGGCAAGTCCACCACGTCCGTCAACCTGGCGCTGGCGCTGGCCGCCAACGGCCTGAAGGTGGGCCTGCTGGACGCCGACATCTACGGCCCCTCCATGCCCCGCATGATGGGCCTCAGCGGCAAGCCCGACAGCGCCGACGGCAAGCACCTGGATCCGCTGGTCAATTATGGCGTCAAGGTCATGTCCATGGGCTTCCTGGTGGCCGAGGACACGCCCATGATCTGGCGCGGCCCCATGGTGATGAGCGCCCTGACCCAGATGCTGCGCGACGTGGCCTGGGCGCCCCTGGACGTGCTGGTGGTGGACATGCCGCCCGGCACCGGCGACGCCCAGCTGACCATGGCGCAAAGCGTGCCCCTGGCCGGCGCTGTCATCGTCTCCACCCCGCAGGACATCGCCCTGCTGGACGCGCGCAAGGGCCTGAACATGTTCCGCCGCGTGGACGTCCCCGTCCTCGGCATCATCGAGAACATGTCCTATTTCTGCTGCCCCAACTGCGGCCACCGCAGCGACATCTTCAGCCACGGCGGCGCCCGGGAAGAGGCGCAGAAACTGGGCATCGAGTTCCTGGGCGAGGTGCCGCTGGACATCGCCATCCGCGAGACCAGCGACGCCGGCACCCCCATCACCGTGACCCAGCCGGACGGGGTGCACGCCCAGACCTATCGCGCCATCGCGGCAAGGGTGGCGGAAAAGATCAAGGCCGGCGGCTCCCGCGCCGCACCAATGTTTGTGATCGAATAAATTGATCAACCTATAGATAAGCCTTTGGAAAAACAGCGGATCGCGGGTGCAGAACAGGGGTCAAATTTTCCCTAAACGACGTTCTGTTGCGTCAATTCCGCCTTCGCTGTTTTTTCCTTTCCAATGTCACGCC
Source organism: Azospirillaceae bacterium (assembly GCA_028283825.1). Lineage (NCBI taxonomy): Bacteria > Pseudomonadati > Pseudomonadota > Alphaproteobacteria > Rhodospirillales > Azospirillaceae > Azospirillaceae bacterium. The sequence goes on from JAPWJW010000003.1 coordinate 1,302,176, forward strand.
CTCATGATACATAAAGTTCCGTTCAGCGTACTTTGAGTGAAAGATCATGCGTCGGGTTGACACGGTTCAGGTTGCATATGCGTTCCGCGACGGGGCCCATTCCTTCCAGGTGGAGGATCCGGCCACGGGCATCATCGCCGTAGCCCACGGCGTGCCTGAGATCGCGTATGAGCAGGTGACCCAGACCCTGTCGGAACGGGCCACCGGCCTGTCGGGCCGCCATGTCGTGGCGCGTCCTTCCCTGCCCTTCGCCGATTTCTTCAACTGGCTGCGCCAGAACCCCATCGCCAGTGTCGCTGGTGCCCCGGTGCAGGTGGAATTCGCCTGGGAACTGCGGTGAGGATTTAAGGTTCGGGCGCCCCGGCCAGAGTCGCCCCAGTACGCGTGCCGTCCGTAAACCCGGGAAACACCGGGCGGACAGAACAGGGATAGAGGAAACACCAAGCAGTCACGGTCGTTCGCGACCGATAGCGAAACGCCCGGAAGGCTGGTCCTTCCGGGCGTTGTTGTTTGATACCGACGGCATTTGATCGTAACCGCTCAAATGCCCCTCAGGCGCCGGGCGGCGGACATCCGTCCGCCTTGGCTGATCCTCGATTTCCAGTCCGCTACGCTCCCCGGAAATCTCCGGCGCCCGCAGTCGCGGGCTACAGCGGCACGAAGCGGAATTTCGTGCCGCCTGTGAGGGCCTTACCGCCGCCCGAACAGCCTTTCGATATCCGCCAGCTTCAGTTCCACATAGGTCGGACGGCCATGGTTGCATTGGCCGCTGTGGGGCGTGGCCTCCATCTCGCGCAGCAGGGCGTCCATCTCCCCCACCGTCAGCACCCGCCCTGCCCGGACGGAACCGTGGCAGGCCATGGAGGAGCACACCTCCTCCAGCCTTTCCTTCAGGGCGTGCTGGTCGCCCAGTTCCGCCAGTTCATCCGCGATGTCGGTGACCAGGGCCTTGATGTCGGCCTTCGCACCCAGCAGCGCCGGGATTTCCCGCACCACCACCGCACCCGTGCCGAAGGATTCCAGGCACAGGCCCAGTTCGGCCAACTCATCCGACCGTTCCACCAGGCGGGCGGCGGCGGCCTCTTCCACCTCCACCACCTCGGGGATCAGCAGCATCTGCCGCTTCACGCCCTGGGCCACCATGGCCTGCTTGATGCGTTCATAGACCAGGCGTTCGTGCGCCGCGTGCTGGTCGACGATGACCATGCCGTCGCGGGTTTGCGAGACGATGTAGGTCTGGTGCACCTGGGCGCGGGCGATGCCCAGCGGGAAGTCGGGCACATCGTCGGCATGGCCTTGCGCCAGCGCAGCCACGGCGGCAACCAGGCCCGGGGAGAACGCGCCGGGTGCGGACGCCTCCGCCGTCATCGGCCCTTCCCAGGCGGCAACCGGCTCGTTCAACGCCACCGGCTGGGCACCAGCGGCATGCGGATAACTGGGTGCCTGGAAGGCGCGCGCCGCCTCCACCTGGCCGGTCGTGGGCCGGGTGATGCCGGGCCACGTGGCGCCGCCCCCGGAATGGGGCTGCGGCTGCCATTGAAAGGCCGTCTGGGGGATGGGCTTGGTCCCGTCGGCGCGGAAACTGGCCAGTGCCGCCTGCCCCACGGTGGTGGAGGCGCGATGACCCGCACCCGCCAGGGCGTGCTTCAGGCCGCCGACGATCAGGCCGCGCACCAGGCCCTGGTCGCGGAAGCGCACCTCCGTCTTGGCCGGGTGGACGTTGACGTCCACGTCCTCGCACGGGATTTCCAGGAACAGGGCCAGCAGGGGATGGCGGTCGCGGGCCAGGAAGTCGGCATAGGCGCCACGGATGGCGCCCAGCAGCAGCTTGTCGCGCACCGGCCGGCCGTTCACGAACAGGTACTGGCCGGCGGTGGTGTTCTTGTTCAAGGTCGGCAGGCCGATATGGCCGTGCAGGCGCACACCCTCACGCCGGGCGTCGATGGGCAAGGCGTTCTCCTGGAACTCCCGCCCCATGATGGCGCCCAGGCGGGCCAGCGGGCCGTCGGGACCCGTCTGGGCCGGCAGGCGCAGGGGCGTGCGCCCCTCATCCGCCACGGTGAAGGCGACATCCGCATGGGCCATGGCCAGGCGCTGCACCACATCGACCGCATGGTCGGTCTCGGTGCGCGTCGTCTTCAGGAACTTCAGGCGCGCCGGCGTGGCGTAGAACAGGTCGCGCACCTCCAGCCGGGTGCCGGGCGGATGGGCGGCCGGGACCGGGCGGCCCTTGGCCCCACCCTCCACCGTGATGGCCCAGGCGCTGTCATCGCCGTGGCGGCGGCTGGTCAGGGTCAGGCGGCTGACGGCGCCGATGGAGGGCAAGGCCTCCCCCCGGAAGCCCAGGGTGCGGATGTCCAGCAGGTCGTCGCCCGGCAGCTTGGAGGTGGCATGGCGTTCCACCGCCAGCGACAGCTCATCCGGCGTCATGCCGCAGCCGTCGTCCACCACCTGGATCAGGGCCTTGCCACCGTCCCGCAGGGTGACGTCGATGCGTTTGGAACCCGCGTCCAGCGCGTTCTCCACCAGCTCCTTGACGGCGGCGGCGGGACGCTCCACCACCTCGCCGGCGGCGATGCGGTTGACCAGGGTTTCAGGGAGGAGACGGATCGGCATGATGGCTCCAGTGTAGCCGCTGGATGGCTTGGGGAGCAATGCGGCTGGTCACTGGATATTGTGTGCGGAAGTGGCCGGCGCCACCACCGGACGGATCAGTCCTGCACCACGTAGCGCACCTGCCAGCTGCGCGGCAGGCCGCGGGCGCCGGTGAAGTCGGCCGCCTGCACCTGGTCCTCGCGCAGCATGGCGCCGCTGAGGTTGGCGCCGCGCAGGTCGGCCTCACGCAGGTCGGCGCCGCGCAAATCGGCGTGGCTGAGGTCGGCCTGGGACAGGCGCACGCGGCGCATGCGGGCACCGCTGAGGTCGGCGTTGCGCAGCACGCAACCGGTCAGGTTGGTGCGCACATGGCGGTCGCCGTCCAGCTGAAGATAGTCCAGCTTGGCGTTGCGCAAATTGGCGGCGTTGAACTGGGCACCGGCGAAATTGCCGCCGCGCAAATCGGCATCCGTCATGGTGGTGGTACGGAAGTCCGCGCTGTCGAACTGACCCACCTGCAATTGGATGCCCGTCAGGTCCAGGCCGTAGAACACGGCGTTGCGCGCCACCGCCCGCGTCAGCATGGCGCGCGACAGGGGCGCACCGGCACCCCGCAAATCGACGCCGCTCAAATCCAGGGCCATGCCCTCACGCCCCGCCGTGCCCACCCAGGTGGTGTGCAGGCTCAGCAGTTCCGACAGGGGCCGGCCCAGATCCGCCACGGGCGTGCCGCGGGGCTTTTCCGTCAGCACGCCGGTCATGTCGGCGCCGCCCAGTTCCGTCATGTTCATGACGGTGCCGATCAGCACGGCCCCCTTCAGGCTGGCGCCGCGCACGTCGGCACCCGACATGTCCGCCCCTTCCAAATTGGCGCCGTCCAGCTTGGAGCCGCGCAGGTTGGCCCGCACCAGCTTGGCCCCGCGCATGATGGCGTCGGTGAAGTCGGTGTGCATGGCGACGGAGCCGGACAGCCGGGCGTTGGTCAGGTTGGACCCCCGCAGGTTGGCCTCCTGCAAATCCGACGTGGTGGGGTCGACCTGGATGACCTCCAACTCGCCATTGCGGGCGCGGGCCGCCAGGGTGCCGTCGCGCAGATCGGCATCGAACAGGTCGGCGCCGCACAGGTTGGCGCCCCGCAGGCAGGCGCCGCGCAGATCCGCCTTCACCAGCTTGGCGTTGCGCATGTTGGCGCCGCGCAGGTCGGCGACGAACAGGGTGGCGCATTCCAGATAGGTGTGGCTGAGGTCGGCGTCGCGCAGCACGGCGTGGGTGAAGTCGGCGTGGCTCAAATCCTTGCCGGACATGTTCAGGCCGCTGAGATCCATGCGGGCCAGCACGGCGCGCGCCCCGCCCACCCGGGCGTTGCGGAACATGGCGTGCTTTTTCAGCACCACGTCCAGCTGTTCCTGCGTCAGGCGCACCATGGGCGGCCGGTCCTGAACGTTGCCTTTACCGTGCGCGCCGCTATCCATTCCCACAACCCTTCGGGGCATCCTTAACCCCAGGGAGTCTGGTGCGGATACCGGCCCTGGACAAGTTTACCCCCAAGTATAGCCCGCTTTTAAGGAAAAACGGGGAACGGCATCGCGGCAACCGGAAATGGTCACCGCAATGCTATCCACATGAACTGAAGGACGGGCCTAATATCAGCGGCATGAGGTTCTGCCCCATGCCGCTGTAGGCTGCGACCGCAGCCGCCGGAGGTTTCCGGGAAGCGAAGCGTACTGGAAACCGAGGATCAGCCCAGCCAGCGGATGCTGGCGCCCGGCGCTTGAGGGGGCGTTAAAACTCAGCGCAATCCTTCGCGCACCACACGGATCAGGCCGGCGGTGGAGCAGTCATGGCCGCGCCGGGCGCCGCCTTCCAGTTCCGGCAGGATGGCCTTGGCCAACTGCTTGCCCAGTTCCACGCCCCACTGGTCGAAGGAATTCAGGTTCCACAGGATGCCCTGGACGAAGATCTTGTGTTCGTACAGGGCGACCAGCATGCCCAGGGTGTGGGGGTCCAGCTTCTGGAACAGCAGGGTGTTGGTCGGGCGGTTGCCGGTGAACACCTTGTGCGGCACCAGATCCTCAAGTTCCTCGCCATCCAGGCCCTGGCCGGCCAGCTCGGCGCGGGCCTCATCCTCGGTCTTGCCCAGCAGCAGGGCCTCGGTCTGGGCCAGGAAGTTGGCCAGCAGCAAGGTGTGGTGGCGACCCACCGGGTTGTGGGTCTCGATCGGCGCCAGGAAGTCGGCCGGGATCAGGGGCGTGCCCTGGTGGATCAGCTGGTAGAAGGCGTGCTGGCCGTTGGTGCCGGGCTCACCGAACAGCACCGGGCCGGTGGCGTAGTCCACCGGGCGGCCTTCACGGTCCACGCCCTTGCCGTTGCTCTCCATGTCGGCCTGCTGCAGGTAGGCCGGCAGGCGGGCCAGGTACTGGTCATAGGGCAGCACGGCCTGGGACTGCGCGTCCCAGAAGTTCACGTACCACAGGCCGATCAGGCCCAGCAGCACGGGCATGTTGGCGTCCAGCGGGCTGGTCCGGAAATGCTCATCCATCGCGTGGGCGCCGGCCAGCAGTTCGGCGAAGCGCGCCGAGCCCACCATCAGCAGGATGGGCAGGCCGATGGCCGACCACAGGCTGTAGCGGCCGCCGACCCAGTCCCAGAAGCCGAACATGTTGTCGGTGTCGATGCCGAAGGCCGACACCTCCTTGGCGTTGGTCGACACGGCCACGAAGTGCTTGGCCACCGCCTCGGCCGGGGCGCCCTGGGCGCGCAGCCAGTCGCGCGCCGTGTGGGCGTTGGCCAGGGTTTCCTGGGTGGTGAAGGTCTTGGACGCGATGATGAACAGCGTCGTCTCCGCATCCACCTTCTTCAGCACCTCGGCGATATGGGTACCGTCGACGTTGGAGACGAAGTGCGCCTGCAGATGGGCGTGATGGTAGGGTGTCAGCGCCTGGGTGATCATCACCGGCCCCAGGTCGGACCCGCCGATGCCGATGTTGACGATGTCGGTGATGGGCTGGCCGGTCCAGCCACGCCACTCACCCTCGCGCACGGCGGTGGCGAAGGCGCCCATGCGGTCCAGCACGGCGTGCACGTCCGGCACCACGTTGTGGCCGTCGACCAGGACGCTGGCGCCCCTGGGCTGGCGCAATGCTGTGTGCAGGACGGCGCGGCCCTCCGTCAGGTTGATGGCGGCACCGGCGAACATGCGGTCGCGCCAGCCTTCCAGATCGCGCGACCGGGCGAAGTCCAGCAGCAGGGGCAGCGTCTCGTCGGTCAGCCGGTTCTTGGAATAGTCCAGCAGCAGGGTGCCCAGCTTCAGGCTGTAGCGCTCGAACCGTTCCGGATCGGCGGCGAACAGGTCGCGCATGTGCACGCCGTCCATGGCCTGCCGGTGCTGGGCCAGCGCCTCCCAAGCGGGGGTTTGCACCAGGGGCGTGTCGGGCGTGGCGGACATGGTCTTGGATCTCCTGTGGCCAGGGCGCCTGGACCCCATTGTCCCGCCCCCGGAAAAGCCTGAGCGGTTTAGCACGGGCGGCAGCCCCAAGGCAGGGGTACGCGGGGGATTACGTCCAATTGACGCGTTTTTTCCACGGGTTTACGTCACGAAACCACCCAAAGGTGGGCGTGGACGCGGGTCACTTCATCCGCCGCGACGCTACCAGGGGGGACCACTTACGCGCGAGCGGACGGCCGGATTGGTTCCAGCGCCACAGGCACCCTTGATCGACGATTCGCGTCGGCGGCAAATGGGACCGTCACCCCTTATTCGGAAGTCCCGGCCCATGTTCCGCCACCGCCGCACCGCCCTCGCCGTGTCCCTCGCCGGCACCCTGGCCGCCCTGACGGGCGTCGCGCACGCGGCGGAACGCAACTTCACGCTGACCGGCGACGCGCTGAAGATCACCACCCCCTGCGCCAAGTCGGTGCACATCACCACGGCGGCGGGCGGCCACACCATCCGCATCCAGGCGATGGCGGAGGATCAGGGGGAAGTGGACCAGCTGACCAGCACCACCAGCGGCGCGACGGCCCAGCTGGGCGCCACCAGCCAGCGCTGCTACCGGCGTGGCAACCGGGACTGGAACGACTGGCAGCCCACGCTGGAGATCGAGATCGCCGTGCCGGCCGGCATCCCGCTGGAGATCAAGGAGTCCGGTTCCACCGACTATGTGGCGGATGGCGACTACGGCGCCACGGTCCTGACCCTGGACGGATCCGGCGACGTCAAGGGCGGGTCCATCAAGGGCGGCATCCAGGTGCAGTCGCGCGGATCGGGCGATGTGGCGCTGGACCGGCTGGACGGCGCCCTGACCCTGCGCTCCCTTGGGTCGGGCACCCTGGCCATCGACCAGATGACAGGCCCGGCGCTGGATCTTGAGATCAGCGGCAGCGGCAACGTTACCCTCCACGGCGGCAGCGTGGGCCCCGCCACGGTCAAGCTCAGCGGATCGGGCGACGTGCAGCTGCCGGCGGTGGCCAGCCTGCGCCTGGTGGCGCATGGGTCGGGGGATACGGAGGTGGAGCGGGTGCAGGGCGCGTTGTCGGCCGACCTGGCCGGTTCCGGCAGCCTGGCCATCCGGTCGGTGACGGCCCCCACCGCCGTGCTGAACCAGTCGGGCAACGGCGACGTCACCATCGACGGCGGCACCATCGGCACCCTGACCGCCGCCATCACGGGCAGCGGCGAGGCCACCATCATGGGCACGGTCACCGACGCCGCCGTTTCCTTGTCCGGCAGCGGCGACATGCACATCGCCGCCGTGACCGGCCATATGAACAAGACAGGCGGCGGCAGCGGCACGCTGCACGTGGATGGCCACTGAGGGCAGGCGGTCAGCGCGTAAGGCTGCGGGCCGGGCGCACCATGGACCGGACACGCGGTGGCACGGGCGGTCCGCCGGCCAGGACATCGGCCATTTCCCGCGGCGATTGCGCCGTGGCCAAGGAAGCGGCCGGCAAGGTCGGCGCGATACCCTGGGGACCGACGGCATCTTCGGTCAGGGTACGGTATTCCCGCACCAGGCCCTGAAGGGTGGACCATAGGGAACGGATTTCCCCCTCCAGCACCTCGCGACGGCGATCCAGGGCGGCAGGATCTGCCTTGATGGCGGCAAGGATTGCCGAGAGGGGAATGCCGTCGATGTGGTCCGGCGTCCGCGCGGGTCGGGCGCCTGGTCCCCTGGCCGACCCACTCCCGTCCGGAACGGCGGGGCCGGGAAAGAAACGGGCCTTGAAATCATCGAAGGTGAAGGTCATCGGTATCCCCAACTGCGCGGATCGCGGGTCAGGGGGGCACCAGCAACCGCCGTGCCAACATGGTTAAAGCCGCCGGACACCCGATCCTATTGCGGGACAAACCTTCATGACAAAAAGCCCGGACAGGCATCTCCGTCCGGGCTTTTTCGGGTCGGTCAAGTTTACTGGGCGCCGCCGCCGGCGGAACTGCTGTTGCGGCTGACGACGGGGGCGTTGGCGGGCGGGGCGCTGTCGCCCTTCCAGAACATCAGGCTGTCCAGGAAGCTGCGGTCGCCGACGACCACGCCCGGCCATTCCTTGTCCACCAGCTGGCGAATCTGGGGATCGGCCTGATCGGCGCCGGCCTTGGCCACCAATGCGGCCTCGCCCTTGCTCTGGTTGGCGGTGGCCGAGGCCACGGCCGTCGCCTCGGTGGTGGCGGCGCCGAACACGGTACCGGTGGCGCGGGTTTCCTTCACCAGTTCCTGGGGGCGGGGGCTGCCCGGCTGCGGCGGACGCAGGTTGAAGTCGGGCGGCACCTCCAGCGGCGCGCGCGCCAGCACCCGGAACTCGTCCGGGGTCGACCGCGCCCCACCGAACAAGGCACTCATGCTGTCGCAACCCGTCAGGGCCGCCAGACCGGCGACCGCAAGCACCAGCCGCACGCCAAACACCTTAGAATTCTCGCCCATATCCTCGTCCGTCGAATGCGGGACCGGACAACCGGTATCCCCGTGAACCTGACCCGTAACCCAAGGCCGCCGGCACCAAGCCGGGACCCCCATCACTTGACCGGCGACACCCTACCGCGTCGCGGGCTTGGCGAACAGCCCATCCACGACCAGCAGCAGCATGCCGACGACGATGCCGCTATCGGCAACGTTGAATGCCGGCCAATGCCATGCCGCGATGTGGAAGTCCAGGAAATCAACGACTGCGCCCAGACGCAGCCGGTCGATCACGTTCCCCAACGCCCCGCCGATCACCATGCCGGCGCACACCGCCTCGATCAGGCGGGACGCGCGCCGCATCCACACCGCCATGGCGGCGGTGATCACCAGGGCTAACACGATCAACATGACCGTGCCCGTCGCGCCGCCCTTATTAAACAGGCCGAAACTGACGCCGTGGTTCCAAACCAGCACCAGGTTGAAGAAGGGGAACAGGGTCACCCCGTCCCCCGCCTCGGGGAATCGGGCCAGGATGGCGACCTTGCTGGCCTGGTCCGCGACCAGAATCAGGATCGCCGCCACCAGGCCCGGCACGCCGAAGCGCCCCAGCACACGGGACAGAGCGCTCATTTAAACGCCCACCGCGTCGTCGCAGCGGTGGCACAGATGCTCACCCGCCACATCGGCGGCCGGCACCTCCGGCAGGATGCGCCAGCAGCGCTCGCACTTCTCGCCATCCGCCGGGGCGAACACCACGCCCACGCCCGCCACATCGGCCAAGGTGAAGGCGCCCTCGGGTGCGGCCCCCACGGTGACGGTGATGGAGGAGGTGATGCTGATCTCCGCCAAGTCCAGCGTGCCCAGCGCCGCCTGGTGTTCCGCCGCCACATAGACCGTGGGGTGGGCCTGGAGGGAGGAGCCGATGGTCTTGTCGGCGCGCTTCAGTTCCAGGGCCCCCGTCACCACGCGGCGCACGTCGCGCACCGTGGCCCAGCGGGCCGCCAGGGCGTCGTCGCGCCAATCGGCCGGGATTTCCGGGAACTGGCGCAGGTGCACGCTCTCGGGCAACGCCGCGCGGCAGGCGTCGTCGCCCTCCGCCCGGAAGGCCAGCCAGGCCTCTTCCGCCGTGAAGCAGAGGATGGGGGCCAGCCAGGCCGTCAGGGTGAGGAACAACTGCTCCAGCACGGTGCGCACGGCGCGGCGGCGGGCGTCGGTGGGCGCGTCGCAGTACAGGCTGTCCTTGCGGACGTCGAAGTAGAAGGCCGACAGGTCCACCGCGCAGAAGTTATGCAGCTCGGTGATCAGGCGGTGCAGGTCGTATTCCTTGGTGGACTGGCGCACGATGGCGTCCATCTCCGCCAGGCGGTGCAGGACCCAGCGCTCCAGTTCCGGCATCTGCGCCGGTTCCACCCGCTCGACATCGCTGAAGTCGGCCAGCGCACCCAGCATGTAGCGCAGGGTGTTGCGCAGGCGGCGGTAGAGGTCCGCGTTGCTCTTCAGGATTTCCTTGCCGACCTTCAGGTCTTCGGAATAGTCGGAACCCACGACCCACAGGCGCAGGATATCGGCGCCGTATTCCTCCATCACCTGCTGCGGCGCCACCACGTTGCCCAGCGACTTGGACATCTTGCGGCCCTGTTCATCCAGAGCGAAGCCGTGGGTCAGCACCGCCTTGAAGGGGGCACGGCCGCGGGTGCCGCAGCTTTCCAGCAGCGAGGAATGGAACCAGCCGCGATGCTGGTCCGAGCCTTCCAGGTAGAGATCGGCGGGCGAGGACAAATCGTTGCGGCGTTCCAGCACGAAGGCGTGGGTGGAGCCCGATTCGAACCAGACGTCGACGATGTCGAACACCTGGTCGTAATCGGCCGGATCGAAATCCGGGCCCAGGAAATCGGCCGCCGGCCGCGTGTACCAGGCGTCCGCCCCTTCGGTCTCGAAGAAGCTGGCGATGCGGTTCAGCACGCCCTCATCCTTCAGGGGCTGGCCGTCGCGCTTGGACAGGAACAGGGCGATGGGCACGCCCCAGGCGCGCTGGCGGCTGATGCACCAGTCGGGGCGGCTTTCCACCATGGAATAGATGCGGTTGCGGCCCTGCGGCGGCACCCACTGCGTCGCGTCAATCGCCTCCAGCGCCCGCGTCCGCAGGTCGTTGGTGTCCATGGAGATGAACCATTGCGGCGTGTTGCGGAAGATCAGCGGCGCCTTGGACCGCCAGCTGTGCGGGTAGCTGTGCTTCAGGTTGCCCTTGGCCAGCAGGGCGCCTTGATTGATCAGGGTGCTGATGGACCGGCCGTTGGCGTCGCCCGGCTTGCCTTCCGGCGTATAGACGCGGGCGCCGGCGAACAGCGGGACATGGGGGTAATAGCTGCCGTCCGCGTCCACGGTCTGCGGCGTTTCCAGCCCGTACTTGCGGCCCACCTCATAGTCCTCGGCACCATGGCCGGGGGCGGTGTGGACGAAGCCGGTACCGGCGTCCGACGTGACATGGTCGCCCGGCAGCAGCGGCACGGCGAAGTCGTAGCCGCCATTGGCCTCAGGATGTCCATGGAAGGGATGGGCCAGGATGCCGCCCGCCAGATCAGCGGCGGTGACGTCGGCGCCCTTCTCGAACGTCGCCTTGGCGGAAGTGGCGACACCGTCGGCCAGCGCCTGGGCCAGAACCAGCTTCTCACCCACCTTGGCGAGCGAGCCCTCATTGGCCTCGGTCACTGTGTAGACGGCGTACGGGATGTCCTCGCCATAGGCCACGGCGCGGTTGCCCGGCATGGTCCAGGGCGTGGTGGTCCAGATGACGACGCTGGCTCCCTGGAGCGCCGGGGCGGAGGTGGTCACCACGGGGAAACGCACCCAGATCATGGGCGAGGTCACGTCCTGGTACTCGACCTCGGCCTCGGCCAGGGCGGTCTTTTCCACCACCGACCACATGACGGGCTTGGACCCCTTGTACAGGCCGCCATTCAGCAGGAACTTGTGGATCTCACGGACGATGGCGGATTCGGCATCGAACGCCATGGTCAGGTAGGGGTTCTGCCAGTCGCCCTCAACCCCCAGGCGGCGGAACTCGGCGGCCTGGATGCCCACCCATTCGGCGGCGAAGGTGCGGCATTCGCTGCGGAACTGCAGGACCGGAACCTCGTCCTTGTCCTTGCCGGCCTTGCGGTACTTTTCCTCGATCTTCCATTCGATGGGCAGGCCGTGGCAGTCCCAGCCGGGGACGTAGACCGCGTTGCGGCCCTGCATCTGCTGGCTGCGGATGACCACGTCCTTCAGGATCTTGTTGACCGCGTGGCCGATGTGGATGTTGCCGTTGGCATAAGGGGGGCCGTCATGCAGCACGAAGGGCGCGCGCTCGGCACCGTCCTGGCGCAACCGGCCGTACAGGTCGATGGCCGCCCAATGGGCAAGCAGCTCCGGCTCCTTCTTCGGCAGGCCGCCGCGCATGGGGAAATCGGTGCGCGGCAGGAAGACGGTGTCTTTAAGATCGCGGGTCATGGCAGGTCAAAAATCCGGTGTTCGGATGGCGGCCCAGACACTTCCGGACGCTGATGCGGGCGCCCGGGCGTCAAGCCGTTTGGGATATGGTGGTGGGGGTGCGCAGATGCGGAAACACCCTTTGCCCGGCCCCCCTCAGGAGACCGGGTCGATAATTCGCAGGTCCATGACCCTGTCGTGGCGCCGTATCAACATCGCGGCGGATGTTAGCAGCCGGCCCCGATGGGTCAAGCAGGATGGGGCGGGGCGGCAGGGCGTCAAGGTCGTGACCGGAATCATGCCTTGGGGGAGCCGGCCAGCCGGCGGCGGGCCTCGGCCGAATCCTGGACGATCTGGTCCTTCAGCGCCTGGAAGTTCTCAAACTTCATTTCAGGGCGGATGAAGTCCAGCAGTTGGACACGGACATGGCGACCGTAGAGGTCGTCATCGAAGTCGAACAGGTGGGCTTCCAGCCGTTCCACCAGGCCGCCCACCGTGGGGCGGCGGCCCAGGTTGGCGACACCGTCGTGCCAGACGGTTTCGGCGCCGGCATCCACGCCAGCGCGCATGGAATAGACGCCGAAGCGCGGGCGCAGATATTCCTGCACCTCGATGTTCGCCGTGGGGAAGCCGATGGTGCGGCCCCGCTTGTCGCCATGTTCCACCCGGCCCTCGATTTCGAAGGGGTGGCCCAGGATGGCGGCGGCCTCCAGCGGGCGGCCTTCCTGCAAATGCCGGCGCACGGCTGTCGAGGAATAGACCTCACCCTGGCCATCGGCCACCGGCCGCGCCTCGGTCACGCCGAAGCCATGGCGGGCGCCCAGGGTTCGCAGCAGCGTCATGTCGCCGCCGCGCTGATGGCCGAACAGGAAGTCGTAACCGGCGACGACATGGTGGACGCCCAGTCCGTCCGCCAGCACCTTGACCACGAAATCCTCCGCCGTCATGTGCGACAGGGCGTCGTCGAAGTGCAGCACGACCATGGCATCGATGCCCAAGGCCTCAACCAGCCGCGTCTTGATGCGCAGCGGCGTCAGGCGGAAGGGGGCGTCGTCGGGGCGGAAGAAAGTGCGGGGGTGCGGCTCGAACGTCACCACCACGGCGGGACGGCCCAGGTCGGCGGCCATGGCGCGGGCCTGGCTGATCACCGCCTGGTGGCCCAGGTGCACGCCGTCGAAATTGCCCAGGGCCACCACGGCCCCCCGCATTTCGGCGGGCGCATCCTCATAGTGGCGCAGGAGTTTCATGGGGCGACGGCTTTCCATGGGTACTCAAGGGGGACACTGCTACGGGCGGCTGATATCCGCGAGGCCGCAAGGCTAACGGGTATCCGCCGGCTCCGCATATAGGCTTTAACACCCGCCCGTGCAAAGCCCCCATGTGCACATGCGATAGCATGCGCGGCGTCCAGGCATGCGCATGCGATATCAAACCACCGCAGCCGGCACCGCCCGGGGCCGCAGCCGGGCGTTCAGGGCGGCGACGGCGAACAGCAGGGCGGCCGTCACGAAGAACACCGCCCGCATGCCGACATGCGCGCCGATGAAGCCGCCGATCAGCGGCCCCGCCACCTGGCCCGCGAACTGGGCGGAGGTGGAATAGCCCAGGATGGCACCGGCAGCACCATCCGGCACGCTATGGCGGATCAGCGTGGTGATGGCCGGCAGCAGGCCCGCCAGGGTCAACCCCATCAGGAAACGCAGGGCGATTAGTTGCCAGACATGGGTGACGAAAGCCTGGGGGATCATCAGCGCACCGGTGGCAGCCAGGCAGCCGATGACCACCGTCCACGGCCCCATCGTGTCGGTCAGGCGCCCCACCCGGGGGGCGGCCAGCATGCTGGCCAGCGCCCCGCCCGCCATGACCAGGCCGGACAGCAGGGCCAGGTCGCTGCCCGGTGCTGCCACCTGGCCGACATAAAGGGTGATGATGGGTTCGATCGACATGTTGGCCACCATCAGCATGCAGGCCGTCAGCAGCATGGCGTAGACCGCCCGCCGGTCCGCGACATGGGCCCAGGCGCTGCCTTGGTAAAGACGGGCCTTACCCTTGGGCCGCGCCTCTTCCCGGATCAGGGTGGCGGTGGCGATGAAGGTCAGGAAGATGGCGCCGCCGGCGGCGAAGAAGGTGGGCCGCAGGCCGATCAATCCCGGCAGCAGACCGCCGATCAGCGGCCCGGCCAGGGCCCCCGCCAGCATGCCGGTGGACAAGACGCCCAGCGCCCAGCCGGCCCGTGCCTTGGGCGACTGCGTCGCCACCAGCACGACGGAACCCGAACCATAGCCGCCCAGCACCCCCGCCAGCAGGCGCAAGGCCACCAGCTGGTAGACGTCCTGCACCAGGCCGGTCAGCGACACGGCGATGGCCATGCTGAGGCTGGCGCGGATCAGGATGACCTTGCGGCCATGGCGGTCGGCCAGCTTGCCCCACAAGGGGGCGGTGGCGCCGGCCCCCAGGAAGGTCGCGCCATAGGCGACACCCGACCACTGCACGATGGCGGCATGCCCGGTCACGCCCAGATGCGCCACATACAGGGGCAGGAAGGGCATGATCAGGCTCAGGCCCGCGATGGTGGTGAACGACCCGAAGAGGCAGACGAACAGGTTCCGCCGCCAGTGCTGGGATTCCATGACTCATGTCCGCTTGAAAGATACCGCCGCCAAATGGATGGGCGGCGCGCCAATCACATGAAGGTGGCGCCCCCAGCGCCAGACGTCCAATATATGGTACAGGTGATTGCCATCGCTTTTATCAATACTATCATCAACAAAAGCCACCCTTCGAGAACCCCCATGGAACTGCGTCACATCCGCTATTTCCTGGCGGTGGCCGAGGAAGGCAACTTCACCCGGGCGGCGGCGCGGGTAGGCATCGGCCAGCCGCCGCTCAGCCAACAGATCAAGGATCTGGAGCGGGAGGTGGGCGCCCCCCTGTTCCACCGCGTGCCCCACGGCGCCGAACTGACGGAGGCCGGCCGCGCCTTCCGGGACCGGGTGTCGGCCCTGCCGGGCCTGGCGCAGCAGGCGGTGGAGGCCGCCCGCCGGGCGGCACGGGGCGAGCTGGGCAGCCTGCGCGTGGGCTTCACCGCATCGGCCGCCTTTAACCCGATGGTGGCGGGCGCCATCCGGTCCTTCCGCCGCGCCTATCCCGACGTGGACCTCAGCCTGTCGGAATCCAACTCCGTTCCCCTGCTGGCAGCACTGGCCGACGGCACGGTGGACATCGTTTTCCTGCGCATCGAGCCGCCGCCCGGCACGGGCGTGCAATTCCGGGTGCTGGCCGAGGAACCCATGGTGGTGGTGCTGCCCAGCGGCCATCCAGCAGCAAAGGAACCATCCAAGCCGCTGGATCTGGCGCTGCTGAAGGACGATCCTTTCATCCTGTTTCCCCGCGCCAACGGCCCCACCCTGTTCGAGGCCACCCTGGCGGCCTGCCGGGCGGCGGGGTTCGATCCCCGGCCGGGCCAGACGGCACCGCAGATGAGTTCCATCGTCAATCTGGTGGCGGCCGAACTGGGCGTGTCCATCATGCCGGCGTCCATGGCCCAGGTGCGGGTGGATGGTGTCACCTTCCGCCCGCTGGCGCCCCTGCCGGCCATACCGCCGCCTATGGCCAAGCTGGTGCTGGCCTGGCGCCGGGGTGATACCAGCACGCTGGTCCGCAACTTCCTGGCCCGCGCACCGCTTATGTGAGCACCCGCATAGCGTGGCGGGGCCACTATGATCCAGGGTCACAGGGCCAGTGACCACGTTCCTTAAATTCCTGGCCGCCCGCACTTGATCAGGGACGCGAATCACGCCGACAATGCAATCCGGCAGGCGGGAAAATCGGCGGGGTTCGTGAGAACGGACCTGAGCGATAGCGGGTTTGCAACGGGTTTGGGATGGTGGTTCCAAGCCATCGGGTGCAGATCATTGGGTGCAGGAGCGAGTGGTGGCAAGCATCGACGTCATGGATAGCCGGTCCCCAGCACCGGCAGGCCCGGCGGACGGCGCCGGACACTGGTCCACCTTCCATCTGCAGCGGCCGGACGGCGCGCAGCTGCGCCTGGGCGTGTGGCAGGACGGGGTGGGCGACGCCCCCTCGGGCCAGCGCGGCACCTGTGTGCTGGTCAACGGCCGCAGCGAATTCCTGGAAAAATATGCCGAACAGGCCGGGGAATGGGCGGCGCGCGGCTGGCGCGTGGTGTCCTTCGACTGGCGGGGCCAGGGCCTGTCGTCCCGCCCGCTGGCCAACCGGCAAAAGGGCCACATCGACGACTTCACCACTTACCTTGAGGATCTGGACGCCATCCTGGCGACCCTGTGCCCGCCCACCGGCCCGGTCATCGCCTTCGCCCACAGCATGGGCGGCCACCTGATGCTGCGCCATGCGCTGGATTGCGACATGGCGTTGGAGGTGCCGCGCCTCAACGCCCTGATCCTGTCGGCCGCGATGCTGGAGGTGCACACCGCCCCCCTGCCCCACCGTGTCGTCAGCCTGCTGGCCGCGTTGGCCTGCCATCGTGGCCGGGCGGAGGATTACGCCCCCGGCCAGCATGACTTCGATCCCGCCACGGCGCAGACCTTCGCCAACAACCCCCTGACCGGCGACGCTGAAAGATTTCGCGTGGCGCTGGACGCCTACGCCGCCCAACCCGACCTGATCCTGGGGGGCGTCACCTATGGCTGGCTGGCGGCCGCGTGCCGGTCCATCGACCATCTGCGCCGGATCAACGTGGCCAACCTGACATTGCCGGTCCAGTTCCTGGCGGCCGGCAATGACCGGGTGGTGCGGTCATCCGCCCTGCGCACCATGTCCCGCCGCCTGCCCAATGCCCAGTTCCACCGCTATCCCGGCGCCCAGCATGAGTTGATGATGGAGCGCAACGCCATCCGCCAGGCGGTCTGGGCCGACATCGACGATTTCCTGGAAGATCAGGGGTTTTAGCCCCGCTCCCCATCATCCGGCGGCATCAGCATCAGGGGCTGCAAGGCCGGCGCCAGGACGCGCAGCAGCTGGGCCGGCAGGGCGCTGGTGAAGTGGTAGTTGGCCGCCTGGGCGCCGTGGACATGGGCGGTGATGACGCCGAAGAAACGGTCGCCCGCATAGAAGACAAAGGTGGCGGTGCGGTTCACCACCCGTGATTCCAGCAGCACGCCGCCAGGGCCGAAGCGGTCGAAGCGCTGGTCGCCGGTGCCGGTCTTGCCACCCATGGGCAGGGGGTTGCCGGCGGCATCGTGGAAGGCGCCCTTGGCGCGCTGGGCGGTACCGTTCTGCACCACGTCCAGCAGATGGGCCCGCACCGTTTCCACCAGATCGTGGGACAGCACGCGTTCACCCTTCATCTGGTCGTCCACGCCCACCGTGGTGTCGTAGGGCGTGGCGGCGGCGAAGTGCAGGCGGGTGACACGCGCGGTGGGCAGGCGGATGCCGTCATTGACGATGATGCCCATCAGGTCGGCCAGGGCGCCGGGCCGGTCACCCGAACTGCCGATGGAGGTGGCGTAGGACGGCACCAGCGATTCGAAGGGATATCCCAGCCGTTTCCAGTCGGCATGGATGCGGGAGAACGCCTCCTCCTCCAGCACGATGCCGATGCGGGTGTCCTGCGCGTGCTTGTAACGGGTGGAGAACAGCCACTGATAGCTTTCCTGCCGCGAATTGCTGCTTTCCTTCAGCATCTGGCGCTTGGGCGCCGACGGCGTTTCCTGCAGATAGGCCACCAGCCACAGTTCCAGGGGATGGACGCCGGCCATGTAGCCGCGGTCGTTCAGGCTCCATTGCTCCGGGTCCGCCTTTTCGAACAGGGCGGCGACGGTGGCGGGCTTCAGCGGCTGGGGCTTGGCGCCCGGCTTGTCGTCACCATCGCGCGCACCATGATCGGCCAGGAAGCGAGCCAAATCCGCCGACGTGGCGTTGGGCCGGACGGAGCGGTAGATGACGGCCAGGCGGTCGGCGCGGGCGCCAACCTTGGCCGCCAGCTTGTCCAGCGCCTTATCGGGGTTGAGGCCCTGGTAGTCCTGCCAGAAGCGATTCAGGAAGGCGCTGCCCTCGCGATCAGCGAACTGGGCCAGGTAGGTCTGGCGCGCCGGGTGGTGGGGGTCGTCCATAACGTCCACCTTCCGGGCCGGCCCTTCGGCGATGTAGTGGTTCACCACGTCGCGCATCAGGCGGATGAACACCAGGTTCACCGACCGGCGCAGCGCCTCCGATATCGTCAGGATGCGGTGGTCATCTTCCTTTTCGAAATTATTGAAGGTGTGCAGGCCGCCGCCGGTGAAGAAATGCTCCCCCGTGTTGGCGGAGTAGGTCCGCTCCATCGCCGCGTTCAGGAGGGCCGGCAGGCCCTGGTCGCCCGTGTCCGCCATTGTCTGGGTGGCCCAGCGGGTAAGGTTGTCGTCCGCAGCCGCCGAGATGGCCAGCAGGGCGGCGCGGTCGCGCTGGTGATAGTCGCGGTACAGCTTCTCAATGATCTCAAGATAGGAGATCAGGGTGCGCAGCTTGGCGGTGGAGCCCAGATCCAGCCGCGCGCCCTCGTTCAAATCCAGCGGCTGGTCCAGGGTATCGACCTGCACCCGCACCAGGTTGGCGTGGGGTGCGCGCTCATACAGCGTGACGGAATAGACGACCTTGGACGGGTCGGCACCCGACAGCAGCCGGTCACCGGTCAGGCCCAGTTCCGCCGTGGCCGCAGGCTCGGCCAGGCGCTTCAGCACGGCCGTCACCCGTTCCTGCGCCGCCTGGTCCAGGGTGGTGTCGGTCGTCAGGTCCAGCCGGTCCAACTGGTACAGGGTGTGGGCGCCCAGCATGGACAGCAGGCGGTTGCGGATGGCGTTCACCGCCTTCTGCTGCACGAAGGAGACGTCGGGCACGTCCGGCACCTCATCCCGGAACTTCAGCTGGAAGTTCTGGGCGGCGTCGCCCAGCGCCGGGGCGATGACGTGCGCCTGTTCCAGCACGCGCAGGTGCTCATTGCACAGCGCGTCCAGCGCCGACCGGTTGGTTGCCAGGTAGAAGGACGGCCGCCGCTGGGCCAGCAGCAGGCTCAACACCTGCTTGTAGACCACCGCCTGGGTCGCCAGTTCCTCTTCCGTCTGCGGCTGGTCGCGCAGGATCTGGTTGGCGGTGGCAAAGTCGGTGCCGTACCAGGCCCACAGGCCATCACCCAAACCGTTGATCTCCCCGATGCCGGCCCGGGCCGACAGGGGCGTGGAGTTCAGATAGTCCACCAGGATGCGGTAGCGGGTGGCCGTGGTGTCCGGCCCGTCCATATAGGCGCGCATGCTGGCCGACGCCATCTGGCGCAGCTTTTCCACGCCGTCGGCGGTCTGCCCGCCGGCGGAATGGCGGTACTTTTCCGTCTGGGTCGCAAGCGTGCTGCCGCCGATGCGCTGGCCGCCGGGGTTGACCACCTGCAAGGGGATCTGCGCCAGCGCCAGGCCGAACCGATCCCAATCCACCGCCGGGTTGCGGTTGGGATGGTCGGCGTCCAGCAGCTTGCGGTTCTCGATGAACAGCAGGGTGCGCGCCACCAGGGGCGGGACGGAGGCGTAATCGGTGAAGACCCGTTCGGGATAACTGGCGCCGTACAGCAGGGTGCCGCTGCGATCCAGCACGGTCAGGCCGGCGGACGTCTTCTCGCGATAGGGCGGATAGAAACTGAGGTCCAGGTAATCCAGCAGGGTGGGCGACATGCGCGCCTGGGCCGTCACCCGGTAGGGGCCGGCCGTCAGACGTTCCAGGAAGTTGGGGATCTGGGTATAGCCCAGCCGCTCATCATACGGGCCGTCGGTGGGATACCGCACGGCGGTGGTAGGCCCGGGATAGACGGCATAGCGCAAATCGCGGCCGATGCGGGCCAGCAGCACCGATTCGAAACCCGACGTCTGGGTTTCCACCCAGGCCGCCCCGCCGATACAGCCGACGATGGCCAGGCTGGTGGTCCAGCCCAGCAGGCGCACCCATAGCGGCGTGCCCCGGCGCCACCACCACGCCGTCTTCCTGGGCCCATCGGGCACGGCCTTGCGCGCCTTGGCCCCCGGCGCCAAGCGTGACACCGGCGGTCGCAGCGCCGCCAGCGTGTTGTCGCCCAGGCTGTTGTCGCTACTGGTAACCATCGCCCGCGTACGCGGTACCCCCCTCAGCAGGACCTGTCATAGGCCGCCAGGCACAGGCTCATCCCCAGACTTAACTAAGGGGCCTAATCCCGCCCGCGATCAAGCGGTATCAGGATCAGACTCCCACCCGAGGTAGCTCGTGCTGCCGTCAGATCCCGGACCGATCAGCGACCGATGGTGCTGCGCAGATGGGCCGCCAGGTCGCCCCGGGCCACGGCGGCCTGATCGCCGCTGTCCAGCCGCTTCACCGTGACGGTGCCGGCGGCCTTCTCATCCGGCCCCATCATCAGCACGACGGGGATGCCGGCGCGGTCGGCGTACTTCATCTGTTTGGCGATCTTCGCCGGCTCCAGATGCACCTCGACATTCAGGCCGGCGGTGCGCAGCTCACCCGCCAGGGCCAGATAGTCGGGCAGCAGCTCGGGCGCGAACTGGGTGACCAGCACGTCGATGGTGCTGGTCTGGTCCTTCACCAGGCCGGCCTGGTCCAGCACGTAGAACAGGCGGGTGGCACCGATGGAAATGCCGACACCCGGCAGCTTGCTCTTGGTGTACTGGCTGGCCAGGTTGTCGTAGCGCCCGCCGGAGCAGACGCTGCCCATCTGCGGGAAGTCGGTCAGGAAGGTCTCATACACCGTGCCGGTGTAGTAATCGAGACCGCGGGTGATGGAGAAGTTGACCCGGAAATGGCTGTCCGGCACGCCCAGCGCGCGCAGGCCCGCCACCACCTGGCTCAGCTCATCCAGGCCGGCCTGGGCCAGGTCACTGCCGCCGGCCAAATCCTTGGCCTGGGCCAGCATTTCATCCGTGGTGCCGTCGATGCCGACGAAGGCCAGGATGGCGTCCGCCACCTCGGCCGACAGCGCCTGTTCGCCGGTCAGGGTGGTGCGCACGGCTTCCACGCCCACCTTGGGCAGCTTGTCGATCTCGCGCAGGACGGCGGCCTGGGCCTCGCCCTCGGTCAGTCCCAACCCTTCCAGGAATCCCCGCAGGATCTTGCGGTTGGACAGGTTGATCTGGAAGGGGCCGACATTGATGCCCACCGCCGCCAGGTCGCGGAACACGGTGTAGATGACGGCCGGCATCTCCGCGTCATAGGCGACGGACAGGCTGTCCTTGCCGATGACGTCAATGTCGCACTGGTAGAACTCGCGGTAGCGGCCCTTCTGCGCCCGCTCGCCCCGGTAGACGCGCTGGATCTGATAGCGGCGGAAGGGGAAGCTGAGGTCGTGCTCATGCTCCGCCACGTAGCGGGCGGTGGGCACGGTCAGGTCGAAGCGCAGCGCGATCTCCGGCCGCTTGCCCTGTTCCAGGGCGCCGGTCGACTGCACGAAATAGATCTGCTTTTCCGTCTCGCCGCCCGACTTGGTCAGCAGCACGTCCACGGTCTCAAACACCGGGGTTTCGATCTGCAGGAAACCGAACCGCTCATACCCACGCCGGATGGTGTCCAGCATGCGCTGGAACGCGATCTGCTTGGACGGCAGCAGTTCCATGGTGCCGGGGGGCGTGCGGGGGGCGATCAGGGCCATGGGGCAAACTCGAGCTGGCTAAACGACGGATAAGAACCGGCTTCATACCCGATTTGCCCAGCCTCGCGCCACAGGCATGGGCGCCCCCGGTGATACCCGGGCCAGCGGGGGTTGAGCCCGGACGCCTGAGCGCGTAGGACTGGCGCCCGGACACCGCCCTATCCCAACGCTGCCCGGAAGCCTTGCCATGACCGCCGCCCGCCTGACCCTGCGCCGCCCCGACGACTGGCACCTGCATGTCCGCACCGGCGCCATGCTGAAGGCGGTGCTGCCCCATTCCGCACGGCAGATGGGCCGGGCCATCATCATGCCCAACCTGGTGCCGCCGGTGACCGACCGCACCGCCGCCAGCCGTTACAAGGCGGAGATCGAGGACGCGCTGGGCCCGGACGCCCGCTTCCAGCCGCTGATGACCGCCTACCTGACCGACGGCAGCAGCGCCGATGAGATCGCGGCCGGCTACGCCGAGGGCCTGTTCCGGGCGGTGAAGCTGTACCCCGCCCACGCCACCACCAATTCCGCCCACGGCGTGACCGACCTGGAAAACGTGGCCGGCGTGCTGGCCCGCATGCAGGACATCGGCATGCCCCTGCTGGTGCATGGTGAGGTGACGGACCCCGCCATCGACATCTTCGACCGTGAGGCCGTGTTCATCGAGCGCGTGCTGCTGCCCCTGATGGCGCGCTATCCGGCGCTGAAGATCGTGCTGGAACACGCCACCACGGAAGAGGCCGTGGCGGTGGTCGAGGCGCATGGCGCCAGCGGGCGCCTGGCCTGCACCATCACCGCCCACCACCTGATGATCAACCGGTCGTCCATCTTCGCCGGCGGCATCCGCCCGCACCTGTACTGCCTGCCCATCGCCAAGCGCGAGAAGCATCGCCTGGCGCTGCGCCGGGCCGCCACCTCGGGCCAGCCCTGGTTTTTCCTGGGCACCGACAGCGCGCCGCACCCCACCAGCCTGAAGGAAACCGGCTGCGGCTGTGCGGGCATCTACACGGCGGCCAGCGCCATCGAGCTGTACGCCCAGGTGTTCGATGAGGAAGGCAAGCTGGACGCGCTGGAGGCCTTCGCCAGCCTGAACGGCCCCCGCTTCCACGGCCTGGCCCCCAACGACGACACCATCACCCTGGTGCGCGACGGCTTCGTCGTGCCCGACCTGGTGGACGCCGGCGGCAGCAACGCCGTCCTGCCCTTCCGCTCCGGCGAGCGGCTGGACTGGCGGCTTGAAGATTAACGCCCCTCAATCGCCGGGCGCCGACATCCGTCGGCTTGGCTATCCTCACTGCGCCCTTCGGTACTCGCTCCGGCGGACCCCCGTTCTCGTATACAGGGCGCGCGTCCTACAACGGCATGAGTTACTTGCTCATGCCGTTGGTGTAATTACCCTCCCAATTCCCTTCAGTGCCCGAGGCCCCGATGATCGACGCCCAGACCGCCGCCAGCCTGACCGCCCGCATCCTGCTGGATATCAAGGCGATCCATTTCAACGCCGCCCAGCCCTTCATCCTGACCTCGGGCAAGGCCAGCCCGGTCTATATCGACTGCCGCAAGGTCATCAGCTTCCCCCGCGCCCGGTCGGCCATCATCGACTACGCCGCACAGACGGTGATGCGCGATGCCGGGTTCGAGGCGTTCGACGGTGTCGCCGGCGGTGAGACGGCCGGCATCCCCTACGCCGCCTGGATGGCCGACCGCATGGGCCTGCCCATGCAGTATATCCGCAAGAAGCCCAAGGGCTTTGGCCGCAACGCCCAGATCGAGGGCCAGTTCGCCGAGGGCGACCGGATCCTGCTGGTGGAAGACCTGACCACCGACGGCGGCAGCAAGGTGGGCTTCGTCAACGCCCTGCGCCAGGCGGGTGCGGTGTGTGAGCACGCCTTCGTCGTCTTCCACTACGGCATCTTCCCCAAGAGCCTGGAGACGATGAAGGAGATCGGCGTCACCCTGCACGCACTGACCACCTGGTGGGACGTGCTGAAGGTGGCCCGCGATTATAACTATTTCGACGTCGGAACGATGGCGGAAGTGGAGAAGTTCCTGCACGCCCCGGCCGAATGGTCGGCCGCCAACGGCGGCAAGGAAGGCTGAGCAGACGGCCTCCGCAGGAGCAGGCAGACCACCGGCGGCGGCATGGAGAAATCTACAGCCGCCGGGGAATGTCGGCGGATTCGTAGAACACGGCGGCGATGATCGGGCGGGGCTTCGCCTGATAGGCGATCCAATAGCTCCCCGCTTTCACCCAAGCTTGCCCCGGTCGGGCAAGGTGGGGGTAAGGCCGTGGTGCCGGTAGGCCGGCGTCGGGATGCTGAATGATCTTGTCGGAAGCTTCCGCCAATGCATCGGCTAGCCGCTGTACCGCCTCATATCGGTCAAGGCGCACATAATGCGCGACCAATCGACTGACCTGAAGGTCAGCCCGTGGCGCAAACGGGATCAACGGGATCGGACAGACCTGTGCGGCACGGTTGGCCGCGGTTCCGGTCGCATCCGCGCCAGGACGGCGCGAAGCTTGGCCTGCACTTCCTCACCCGGCACGGAGAGCCCGGCCTCAATTTCCGCGTCAGCGGCATCAAGGTCGGCAACCCAGTCCTGCACAGTCAGTTTGGTGGGGTCGCGGTCGGTCGTCATGTAGATAAAATGGCACCAGCCGGCGCCGCTGTCGAGGGCCCGCACTGCACCGCCAGCCGGCGGCACCGCTCCGCCGTGGCTTCATCCGCCGGGAACATGCACTCGATGCGCAATTCCTCCACCATCACATGGCGTGGCGTGCCGAAGGTGGTGAGGGTTGAGAAGAAGGACAGGGGCCGGCCGCCATCCTGCAACGCGCCGCCGCCGAACACGGTGGTGCACAACGGCAAGGGTGCCGCGTCCGGATCGCGGGAACGCCAGCGGACGGGGATGCCGGGATAGGACAGGATATCGTCCAACAGTGCCCGCAAGCCCTCATCCCGGGGCGTGGCGGCCAACTCACCATGCAGGTGACGCATCAGGTTGCCGGCCAGCGCATCCCATTCCAGAAGGGCCGGCCGCAAATCGTCGGGGTCGAACACCTGGCGCAGGATGTTGTTGTGTTTCGGCAGGCGGCCCAGCGCCAGCTTGGTGACCCGCGCCGCGGCACCGTTAATGCGCAGCACGTCCCAGCAGCGGTTCATCACCAGGGCGGGATAGGGTTCCTGCTGCGCCAGGATGGCGTCGATAGCCTGGCGTACCGGCGCCATCTGCGGCGTGGTCAGCGGCGCCTCGCTGTAGCGGGGCGCGTAACCGGCGGCCACCAGCAGGGCGTTGCGTTCCCGCAGTGGCATATCCAACGTATCGGCCAGCCGGGCCAGCAGTTCGCGGCTGGGCTGGGCCTTGCCGGTTTCCACGCAGCTGAGATGCCGGGTGGATACCCCCGCCTCCAGCGCCAGATCCATCTGGCTCATACGCCGTGCCGCCCGCCACTCGCGCAGCAGCAGGCCCAGCGGCGTCAGCCGGCCAGGGGAAATGGGTGTGGAATCGGCAAGGGCGGTGGCGATGGACATAAGGGGCGATGATACGGCGCCCGTCGGCAAAAGCCATGACCTGCGAGGTCAAGATTTCATGACCTGCCGCGTTATTGAGGCCGCGCGAGTGGCAGGCGTATCCGTTATCGGGTCCGCAACCTTCCCTTGGATGGAAGACGATGACGCAGCCCATCCCCCGCCGGCGCTTCCTGCAAGGCCTCACGGCCCTTGCCGCCGTCCCGCCCCTGGCGCGCAGCGCTCGTGCCGCGGCGTTGACCGGTACCGGCGCGCTGGACGCCGCCGCCTATCGGGCCTTGCGTCGATATGCCGGCACCCCCTTCGGCCAGATCGCCCACCTGGATCAAGGGAGCGGCCCGGCCGCCCTGTTCCTGCACGGCTTTCCCTTGAACGGTTTCCAATGGCGGGGCGCCATCGACCGGCTGGCCACCCATCGCCGCTGCCTGGCGCCGGATTTCTTGGGCCTGGGCTACACCCGCGTGCGGGACGGCCAGGCCGTCACCCCGGCGGCGCAGGTGGCCATGTTGGCCGCCTTCCTGGACACGGTCGGCGCCGATACCGTGGACATCGTGGCGAACGACAGCGGTGGGGCCGTGGCGCAATTGTTCCTGGTCCGCCATCCCGAACGGGTGCGCAGCCTGCTGCTGACCAACTGCGATACCGAGCCCGACAGCCCGCCGGCCGCGATGGGGCCGGTGCTGGAGTGCGCACGGGCCGGCACCTATGCCGACCAATGGCTGGCGCCCTGGGTGCTGGACAAGGCCCTGGCCCGCAGCGCCCAAGGCCTGGGCGGCATGACCTTCAGCGACCCGGCCCAGCCGTCGGACGAGGCCATCGACTATTACCTGGGCCCCCTGGTCGCCGGTCCCCACCACAAGGACCTGGTCCACGCCTACACCCTGGGCCTGGCGCCCAATCCGTTGGCCGGCATCGAGAAGGATTTGAAGCGTGTCACCGTGCCCACCCGCATCGTCTGGGGCATGGCCGACACCATTTTCGATGCGGCCGGCGCCGATTATCTGGCGCGAACCCTGCCCAATTGCCAGGGCGTGCGCCGCCTGCCCCGGGCCAAGCTGTTCTTCCCCGAGGAATATCCGGATGTCATCGCGGAGGAAGCCAAGCGGCTATGGGGCGTCACCGCCTGACCGCACACAGCAAAAAGCCCCGCAGGATCGCTCCCGCGAGGCTTTCGCTTAAGAGTTCAGGTGTACCGCTTAGGCGGCACGGACCTGCTGCAGGAAGCGGTCCACCTGACCGGCCAGGGTGTCGGACTGCTGGGCCAGGCCCGTGGCCGCACCCAGCACCTGGTTGGCGGACTTGCCCGTGTCCTCGGCCGCGTGCTGCAGCGAGCCGATGTTGCGCGACACTTCCATCGTGCCCATGGAGGCCTGCTGGACGTTGCGGGCGATTTCCTTCGTCGCGGCGTCCTGCTCTTCCACCGCACCGGCGACCATGTCGGAGATGTCGTTAATCTCGGCGATGGTCTTGGAGATGATGATGATGGCGTCGACCGCGTCGCGGGTGGCGTCCTGCATCGTGGAGATCTGGGCGGAGATTTCCTCCGTCGCCTTGGCCGTCTGGTTGGCCAGGCTCTTCACTTCCGACGCCACGACCGCGAAGCCCTTGCCGGCTTCACCGGCGCGCGCCGCCTCGATGGTGGCGTTCAGCGCCAGCAGGTTGGTCTGGCTGGCGATGTCGCTGATCAGCTTCACCACGTCGCCGATGCTCTGGGCCCGCGAGGCCAGCGACTGCACGGTCTCGTTGGTCTTCTCGGCGGTGGAGGCCGCCGCCTTGGCGATACGGGCCGAGGTGTTGACCTGGTTGGAAATCTCGGCCAGAGAGCCGGCCAGTTCCTCGGTGGCGCTGGCGACCGACTGCACGTTGGCCGAGGCCTGCTGCGTAGCGGCGGCGACGGCGCCGGCCTGGCTGCGGCTTTCGTCGGCGGAACCGGACAGGGTCTGGGCGCTGGACTGCATGCGGGTGGCGGCTTCGGACACCTGGGCCACCACGCCCTGGACGGAGCTTTGGAACTCATCGGCCAGGCGGTTCATCATGCGCCGCTTCTCTTCCGCCGCCTCACGCTCGGCCGCTTCCTGCACCTTCTTCAGGCGCTCCACTTCCAAGGCGTTGTCCTTGAACACCTGGACGGAGCTGGCCATGGCGCCGATCTCGTCGCCGCGCTCGGTACCGGTGATGTCCACGGCCAAGTCGCCGCCGGCCAGACGGCCCATGGCGGTCTGCAGGGTGGTCAACGGGCGGCTGACCAGGAAGTGCAGCAACACGCCCAGGATGCCGACCAGCACCGCCAGCACGACGATGGCGGCCACGACCGAGCTGGTCACCGTGGACGAGATGGCCTCGTTCAGGCCCTGGCGGCTCCATGCCACTTCCAGCGTGCCGACCTGGTCATGGTTGGCGCCGGCGCGCACCGGGGCTATGACGATCAGATGGTCACCGCGGTCGAAGGCCTTGGTCTCGGTGGCCTTCTTGGGCAGTTCCTTGTCTTTTTCGAAGGCGTAGGACGGCAGGGTCTTGCTGTCGAAGCTGTCCAGCGACTCGCCATCCGTGTCGTTGACACGCACGCCCGCCAGGCTGCCGCCGGCGCGGGTGCTGAGTTCGGCGTAGGCGTCGGCGATGGATTCCTGCTGCTTGAAGCGGACGGCGGCGCTCATCTGCTGCGCCAGCATTTCCGTTTCCTGGCGTTCGGACGCCACGGACTGCGCCAGCATGGCCTTATGCATCTGGTAGGAACTGATACCGATGACAACGCCCAAACCAATAATCGTCGGAATGGCGACAGCGGGGGCGATCTTGCGCCCAATGGTAAACCAGCTCTTGGAATTCTCCGGCTTCCTCGCTAGGCCGCCGATACGCCCGAACAACCCATCCGCCTCATATGACATTATTTACTACCCCTGCTCTTGTTCATTGCCCCCGCGCCGACGCCGGCGGCAAAAACCACCCCTATCGACCCACGCGCGCATTCCCCGCGCCTGTAGTCTAACCCCATGCCCCAAGGTACCCACCCTTCTGCCATCTGGACAAAACGGCGCGCTTGGGCCTTGGGCTAATACCTAGACATGCTTTCGCAGACCTGTAAACTGACTTATAAACTTGACTACAGTTAATGTCGCCAATGGGCAGAACGATTGGAATTTATCCTTCGCGAGGATGGAAAGATTTCTGTCAGAATCCATTGGGGGCGATTCTGAACAAATCACCGGAATCCCAAGGTGATAGGTCGCGGGGGCAGATAAGGTGGGGACAGGGGCTGCCAGCCCCGACGTTTTTCTTAGCATTTTAAGTAATAAAAATTCGGCGAGAACGACATGGTCGTTTTCAATCCGTATGCCGTTGCGGTCGGCGGGCCAGCCCCCACGGGGGCTCAACCGAACGTCGCCTCTACGGCAAAACAGGGTGAGGCGTTCAGCGCACGCCTCTGGAATCCAGGGGAAAAAATCCCCTAACCATCTGGTGGGCAGTCATTTTTGACTTCGGGCATTCTGTGACTCTGGGAGGTCGATTCAGATGATGAAACGGGCTGCGGTCGCGGTGGTGGCGATCGGATTGGGGGCGACTGGGGTGGCGCGGGCCGAATGCACGCTGGGGGCGGCCCCCACCGTGCCGGACGGCAGCAAGGCCGCGGAGGCGGAGATGCAGGCGACCAACGCCGCCGTGAAGAAGTTCATGGCCGAAACCCAGGACTACATGAGTTGCCTGGAATTTGAAGGCAAGAACGGGTCCACGAACTGGCAAAAGAAGTACAACGATGCCGTGGACCAGATGCAGAAGCTGGCCGGCGACTTCAACAAACAGTTGAAGGCCTTTAAGTCCAAATAATCAGGCATTCCCTTACGGCCGCCCGCGTGGGACCGGCCGTAGGGGAATCCGCTGCATGAGCAGGCGTCGCCGGGATGGGTCAGGGCTGGTGCGGCGATTGGTCGCCAGCGGGCTTGCTGGTCGTCGCCTTGCCCTTGGGTGCCGCCCCCGGCGGCCCTTCCAGCGGCACCGTCACCACCGTTGGTGGTTTGCGCGGCGTGGTGATGGGCGGCATGGTCAAGCCCTGTGGCTGGGGGGCAATACCGGAATAGGGCGAGTGCTTAGGCTCCGGCGGGCGCACCAGATGACGGGCCACCAGATTGGCCAGGGCGGCATCGTCCCAGTTGTCCGTTGCCCGCCCCAGGCGCAGGATCACCAGGTCGGCACCCTTGGACACGTACAGGCGCTGACCGCCCACCCCTGTCAGGAAAACGGTGTCGGCCTCGGTGAAGGGCTCTGACGCCCGCACCGGACCGCCCCGTTCCCGCGGCCAGGCCAGGCGGACGCGCATGCCCTCATTCCGGGCGAACAGGGTCGGGCTTTGGGTCGCCTCGGCCCACGGCGTGGACAGGACGGGGTGGCCATCGACCTGGCCATTGTCCTTCAGCAATAGGCCCAGGCGCAGCCAGTCGCGGGCCGTGGCCTTGACGCAGCAGGTCAGCACGGCGGCATGCCCCCGGTCGTCCAGCAGCATTTCCGCCGGCCGCGCGCCCAGCGGCGCCCATAAGGCGCTGGAAAGATAAGCCGCCAGCGGCTGTTTGGTCGCGCGTTCCAGCACCAGGCCCAGGAGCTGGATTTCAATGTCGGTCGGCTTGTAGCGGGTGCCAGCCTCCGCCTCCAGCGGCAGGGCCTTCGCCCATGCGCCGGCGTCCGCCTGCAAGGTCCCGGACGCGGCCGGCCCTGCCGGCATCTGCCGTAGCAGGGCGCCCCCTTCGCCCAAACCGCTGGTTCCCACCAGCAGGTCGCGAATGGTGATGCGGCCCCGCGGATCGTCGGCCCATTCGGTCAGAACGCGACTCAGGGGTTCGTCGGCGGAACTGAGGAAACCGTCCTGGATGGCCTTGCCGGTCAGCAGGACCATCAGGCCCGCCTGCAGGCCGCCGCTGTCCACCAGGTCGGACGGGCGGGCGCCGTTGGCGTAGTCCTCCACCTGCAAGGCGCCGCGGTACCAGACCAACAGGGCGCTGGTGCCGGTGGACGACTCGAAAGCATGCAGGGCCTTCACGCCCTCATCCGTGATCTGGCGGTCATCGGGTGAGGCCACGGCAAGGACGGGGCCGTCGCCGCCCGCCACCTCCACCGTCACCGGTCCCTGTGGCGGGGGCGGTGCCTGCACCACCGGCGCGACCGGTGGCGGAAAGGGCGCGGCGGGCCGCTTGCCCCAATGCGCCAGCAGCAACCCGCCGCCCACCGCCAGCACGATGACGGGCAGCAGGAACAGGACGGTGCGCCCCACGCCGGGCGGCTTGGGGCCCTGCGGGCTTGGCCGGGAACCCGGCGGGCCGGGCTTGGGCGCCCTGGGCTTGGATGGCCCTGGTTTAGACGGCTGAGACATTAACGGGCGACACTCCCAAAGGCGGATTCCGGCAACAGCCTTGGCCGCGACTATGGCACGGCCAAGGCGGTGAGAATCGGCGTCGGGGTGTTACTGACGCGCGCGCACCGGATAATCCACACCGTCGACCACTTCCCAGCTGCCGTCGGTCTGGCGGCAGATGAAGCCGGTCTGGTGGCGGAACAACTGCCCCTGGAAGACCACGGAATGGAATTCGCGGCAGGGGCGGTTCTTGGCGTCGAAACCATCGCGCAGCATCTTGATGGTACCCTGGCGCCCGGTTTCCGGGTTGGTCCAGGTTACCGTCTCCTGCAACGGCTTGGTCGTCGCGTCCTTCAGGGCCGCCTGCAGGACGGCAATGTCGCTGGGCTCCAGCACGATATCGGTGGGCGGCGGCTTGGGCGCCTCGACAACCGGCGCCGGCGGGGGGGCCGCAGGCTTCTCGTCAGGCTTGGCGGCGCAGCCCGCCAGCGCCAGCAGCATCAGTCCGGCAACCGGCAGCTTCATCTTCATCCCCATGATTCCTGATTCCCTCAACACGCCCCCGTCTTGGCCGGCGCCCCACTTGAGCGCCCCTTGTGCCAAAGGTGACGGGGCGCGCGCAATCCCCGCCGAAGCCAGACCCCCGAAAGAAAGTCGTGTCAGACCTTAAGGCCGAGGGGGCTGGGAGACGTGGTCCAGTTGTAAACCCCCTCCCCTTCAAATACACAACTGGCATACTGCCTCATCATCCAGCGTCCTGAATTGCCAGTGCCAGGGGCCTGCCGCGCATGAACGACATTAAGACCGGCGTAAACCCCCTCTTCCTGCGGGAGGAGGAGCTTCGGCAGGCGATGGAGATGCTGTTCTACGCCTACCGCGACTTCACGGCCGAACCCGACACCATGCTGGAGAAGATCGGCCTGGGCCGGGCGCACCATCGCGTCATCTATTTCGTGGGCCGCCACCCCCACATCACCGTGACCGACCTGCTGGGCATCCTGCGCATCACCAAGCAAAGCCTGTCGCGGGTGCTGCAGGATCTGGTGCGTGAGGAATATGTGGTGCAGCGCCAGGGCACGCGCGATCGCCGCCAGCGCCTGCTGGACCTGACGGCCAAGGGCCAGGAACTGGAACGCCAGCTGTCCGAACCCCAGCGCCAACTGATCGCCCGCGCCTACCGCCGCGCTGGCGCGGAGGCGGTGGAGGGCTTCCGCAAGGTGATGGTCGGCATCATGGACGACGCCGACCGGGACAAGTTCGTGCAGACGCGCCCCACGCCGGCCCTTCCAGGCAAACGGTAACGGGGTTCGGCCGGCGGCACTTTGGCGGACGGGCGGCTGTGGTATGCTGCCCACCCCAGCCCTTCCCCCCAAACGGTTCCGGCCATGACGCTGACCCAAACCCTGCCCGAGGAGCAGCCCCACATCCTGGTGGTTGACGACGACGACCGCCTGCGGGAGGCCCTGCGCCGCTATCTATCGCAGAACGGCTTCATCGTCTCAGCGGCGGCGGACGCGGCGGCGGCACGGCGCATGCTGGCCTCGCTCAGTTTCGACCTCATGGTGCTGGACGTCCGCATGCCGGGCGAGTCGGGCCTGGAACTGACCCGGTCCCTGCGCACGGACGGGGGCCTGCCCATCCTGCTGCTGACCGCCAACGGCCAGCCGGACGACCGCATCGCCGGGCTGGAGGCGGGGGCCGACGACTATCTGCCCAAGCCGTTCGAACCGCGCGAACTGGTGCTGCGCATCACCTCCATCCTGCGGCGCCTGCCCAAGCCCGCCGTGCCGACGGCGGAGGTGCGGATCGGCCGCTGGATATTCGACGCCGACCGGGAGGAGTTGCGTTCCAGCGATGAGACGGTGCGCCTGACCAGCGGCGAAGCCGGCCTGTTGCGCACGCTGGCGGCCCAGCCGGGCACCGTTTTCACCCGCGAGGATCTGGGCCGCGCCGGCATCGACAGCAATGCCCGCGCCATCGACGTGCAGGTGACCCGCCTGCGCCGCAAGATCGAGACCGACCCGCGCCAGCCGCGCTACCTGCAGACCGTGCGGGGCGAAGGCTATGTGCTGCGGCCGGATTGAGGATGAACAGGCCGATGACCCTGACGCGGGATGACATACGGACGCGGGCCCGCCGCCTGGGCCGCCCGCGCGGCTTCACCCTGAACCCCTTCAGCATCCTGAAACGGCTGTTGCCGCGCACGCTGTTCGGCCGGTCGCTGCTGATCATCACCACGCCGGTGATCCTGGCCCAGGCCATCGCCACCTTCTATTTCTACGACCAGCATTGGGAACGGGTGACCAACAACCAGGCCTTCGGCGTGGCGGGCGAGATCGCCATGACCATTGAGCAATTGGGCCGGGACCAGAGCGACGCCGACCGGGGCGCCACGCTGGAGATGGTGACCCGCACCACTGACCTGATGGTGACCTTCCGCCCCGGCGAACGGCTGGCCGGCCATCATCGCCAGCATCTGCACGGCATCCTGGAACACACGCTGGGCCGGGCGCTGGATGAAAAGGTGGGCCGCCCCTGGGCCATCGACACCCACGTCGCCCACGAATGGTACGGCATCAACATCCAGCTACCGGACGGCGTGTTGCACGTGCTGTCGCCCGAACGCCGGCTGTTCAGCTTCACCAGCTGGGTCTTCATCCTGTGGATGGCCGGCAGCTCGCTGCTGCTGTTCACCATCGCCATCATGTTCATGCGCAACCAGATCCGCCCCATCCGCCGCCTGGCCATCGCGGCGGAGGCCTTCGGCAAGGGGCGCGACACGCCCCTGTTCAAGCCGGAGGGCGCGTCCGAGGTGCGGCAGGCGGCCACGGCCTTCCTGCAGATGCGCGAACGCATCCAGCGCCAGATCAGCCAGCGCACCGAGATGCTGGCCGGGGTCAGCCACGACCTGCGCACGCCCCTGACCCGCATGCGCCTGCAACTGGCCATGCTGCCCGAGGCGCAGGAGGTGGAGGAGCTGAAGACCGACGTGGCCGAGATGGAAACCATGATCGAGGCCTATCTGGCCTTCGCCCGCGGCGAGGGGGCGGAACCGCCCAGCCCCACCGACGTCTGCGCCCTGCTGGCCGACGTCGCGGCCAACGCCCGCCGTGAGGGTCGTTCGGTTGAACTGACCCTGCCCGACGCGCCCATCATCGTGCCCCTGCGCGCCAACGATTTCCGCCGTTGCGTCGCCAACCTGGTGGGCAACGCCCTGCGCTACGCCGGCAGCACCTGGATCACCCTGCAGCGCCAGGGGGGGCACCTGTACGTGCTGGTGGACGACGACGGCCCCGGCATCCCGCCCGATGCGCGGGAAGAGGTGTTTCGCCCCTTCCATCGTCTGGACGGGTCGCGCAACCAGGCCACCGGCGGCGTCGGCCTGGGCCTGGGCATCGCCCGCGACATCGCCAACCGCCACGGCGGCAACGTCCTGCTGGAAGACAGCCCCAAGGGTGGCCTGCGCGCGGTGATCCGGTTGCCTGTATAGTTTTGTTCAGGCCGCTTGGGGCGAACGAAAGCGAAGGGCAAAAAACAAAGGCGGCGCCCCGCGAGGGACGCCGCCTGAACTTGCAGCCTGAAGCTTAAAAGTTTCAGTGCTTGGCCTTCGCGATGGCGGCCTTCACTTCCTCGATGCTTTCCTTCACGCGGTTGGACAGCACGTCGGCGGCCTCGCTGTTGGACTTGGCGATCAACTCGGCCAGTTCCTTGACGTTGGCCAGGGCCTTCTCAAAGGCGGTCTTCACCAGTTCGGCCTGCTTGGCGACCTTGTCTTCCGGGCTGCCGGCGGACAGGAAGTCGGAGACGACCGACGAGGTCTCTTCCAGGCTCTGGCGCAGGATCTCGGCCTGGCGGCGCAGGACGGCCTGGATGCCTTCAACCGCCAGCTGGTTCGCGGCGGTCACGGCCTCAATGTTCTTGCGCTGGGCGGCGACGAAGGCGTCGACGTCGATGCCGGGCACCTTGTAGTCGGCCAGCGTCTTGGTGAAATCCACCTTGGTGAATTCCGCGAACTTGGTGGGGTCGAAGAACTTCGTCAGATCGAAATCCAGGAACGGATTGGTCGCCATAGTGTCAGATCCCTATACGGCTCACGCCGCTGCGGTGCGGCAATTCCGACGGAATAATGCGCGGGGTAGTCCAGCCGGTCAATGGTTTTTGTGCGGTGCACAATAAACTCTTTTGGCTAATACGCCCCGGCCAGGGCACGCTATAGATCAAACCGGCTAGATCAAAACCCGGCGCAGTCCTTTGCGCCTAGGCGACGTCCACCACCCGCGCGCCGGCCAGTCGCGCCAGCACGTCGGGCGCGATCGCGAAGACCGCGTTGGGCGTGCCGGCGGCGGCCCAAACCGCGGGAAAACCCAGCAAACGCTTGTCAAACAGGGTGATGGGGGTGACCGCATGCCCCAGCGGCGGCACGCCACCGATAGGGTAACCGGTGGTCAGCCGTACGAATTCCGGATCCGCCCGCAGCAGCCGGTCGCCGTTCAGGGTGTCGGCCAGGACACGCGCCACCAGCGCCTCGTTGATGCGGGTGGCGCCGGACGCCACCACCAGGACGGGTGCGTTCTTTTCGCGCATGCGAAAAACAATTGACTTGGCGATCTGTGCCGCATCGCAACCAATCACGGCCGCGGCCTCCGCCGCCGTGCGGGTGGTGGCCGCGAATTCCACCACGTGGATGGGTTGGCCCAAATCATTCAAAAGGTTCTGGATCTTCTGGGCACTGGGGCTGAGCGGACCGGCCATGGCGTCGTCAACCGGCCAGTTCACGGGACCGCCGCGCGGCCTCATGCACCGCGCGGGTCATGAGGGCGGTCAGGCCACCCTCCTTCGCCATCAACACGTCCAGGGCCGCCTGGGTCGTGCCGTTGGGACTGGTGACGTTGACACGCAACTGGGTCGCCGTCGTCTCCGGCGTCCGGTACAGCAACTCGCCAGCCCCCGTCACCGTCGCCCGCGCCAGGCGCAGCGCTAGGTCGGCCGGCAGGCCCGCCGCCTGGCCGGCGCTCGCCAGCGCTTCCACCATATGGAAGACGTAGGCCGGGCCGCTGCCTGACACGGCGGTGACAGCGTCGATCATACCCTCATCACCCACCCACACCACCTCGCCCAGGCCGGACAGCAGCCGGTGGCACAGGTCGCGTTGGCCGGGGGAGACGGCATCGGTGGCGTAGGCGCCGGAAATGCCACGGCCCACGGCCGCCGGGGTGTTGGGCATGGCGCGCACCAGGGCCGCGTCGCGGCCCAGCACCTGCTGGAAATAGCCGATGGTCTTGCCGGCGGCGATGGACAGGAAGACGGCATGGCGGGCGAACGGCGCATAGGCCGGCAACGCCTGGTCCATCACCTGGGGCTTCACCGCCATGACGACGGCGGCGGGGCTGAAATCGGCCGGAACGCCGGACGCATCAGCCACCACCAGGGTATCGCCCTTCACGGGCATGGACACGGCCGCCGGATCGACGACGACCACACGGCGGACGGTGCCCGCCACCTGCCAGCCGGCCAGCATGGCGCCGCCCATCTTGCCGAAGCCCACCAGCAACAAATCAACCGCCGTCATCCCCGCACCTTCTTATTTCCGTCAAACAGGGTCCCGGGGTGTGGGCTGTATCAAGCTTCGCCGAGCGTGTCCAGGATGGCGGCGGAAACCGCGTCCGCCGCATTCTTGCCGCCCCAGATCACGAACTGGAACGCGGGGTAGTAACGCTCACACTCAGCCACCGCGATTTCCACCAGATCCTCGATCTGCTCCACACTGGCGGCACGGGTGCCGCGCAGCAGCAGGGTCTGGCGGAACATGGGCGTGTGTTCCTCGCTGCAGACGTCGAAGTGGCCCAGCCACATCTTGCTGTTCACCTCGGCCAGCAACTCGGTCACCGCCAGCTTGCGGGCCGGCGGCACCTTCATGTCGAACTGGCAGGAGAACTGCATGGCGCTGACTTCGTTTTGCCAAACGAAAAACAGCCGGTAGTCGCACCACCGGCCGTTGATCTCAACGATCATCTCATCGTCGCTGGCGCGCTCGAACGGCCATTCGTTGGCCGTGACGATCTCCTCCACAATGTCGAGGGGATTGTGGGTGGTGCTGCTTGTCTCAACGGCGAGTGCCGACATGATACGCCCTCCTGTCGCGCGCGATGGCAAGGGACGACCCTTCCACCCCGGCGTCGCGACCGGAACCCTTCCGGTCGGTGACTCAAAATCTGGTACTGCCGGGCGAGGAAGCTACCAGGGGTACGGTGCCAGATGGGACATGCCCCCGCAACCGTCTTATGCCCTAACCAACCGCGCCGCAACCGGGCGCCAGAAGCCTGGCGCCCGCCCCCGCAAGGGGAAATCCCCCACCCCACAAGGGCTTGTGGTTGCGGCACAAAGGCCGGGACCGGAGGATCAGTCCGCCTTGCCCGGGGCGGCATCGGCCGGGGCAGCGCCACCGGCAACCTTGGCCACCAGCGACTCAAGGTGGGCCACCCGGTCCAGCAACGCCGCCTGCACCGCCGTCAGGCGGGCGATCTCATCCTCCTGCGCACGGGCGCGGGATGCCATTTCCTTCACCGCCTCGAACTCATCGCGGCGCACCATGTCCATGCCGCCCAGCACACGCTCCAGGCGCTGCCGGACGTGGGTTTCCACCTCGTTCTTCAGCCCAGCCACGGCGCCCATGGCGCCCCCGGCCACGCGGGCCAAATCGTCCAACACCTTGTTGTCGACCTGCATTTTTCCATCCTCGACTGTCGCCGGCGCCACCCCGCATCATGCGG
This sequence comes from Azospirillaceae bacterium, assembly GCA_028283825.1. NCBI lineage: Bacteria > Pseudomonadati > Pseudomonadota > Alphaproteobacteria > Rhodospirillales > Azospirillaceae > Azospirillaceae bacterium. The sequence goes on from JAPWJW010000003.1 coordinate 1,339,399, forward strand.
AAACGGGGTGAAGGGAAGCGCCGCCGTAAGCCGCCATTATCGCCGCCGCCATTCGCAGGTGCAACAGCGCCTTGGCGGCAGGCCCGGGGCCCCGGCCACCATCGCCGGGATTACCAAACCCGGCTGGGTATGCGGGGCATAATCGGCGCCGGTTGCGGGGGCGGGTGCCTGACCCTATAAAGCGCTGGGCGGACACTTGGCCCCGCAGGACCCTATCCGGCCATCTGGTGCGGACGGGACGGCGGGACAAGGGCCGCATCGGCACCGCTGGCGAGACCAGCGCCCGTCGCATGACTTTGCCCGCCACATATTTGACTTGGGGATATCCGGAACGCCATGGCCCTCGCCTTTCCCGACATCAGCCCCACCATCGTGGAGATCGGCCCCTTCGCCCTGCGCTGGTACGCGCTGGCCTATATCGTGGGCGTGGCGCTGGGTTATCGCCTGGCGCTGGGCATGACCCGCCGCCAGGGCGGACGCCCCACGACGACCGAGTTGGACGACTTCCTGGTCTGGGCCGTCGTCGGCGTGCTGGCGGGCGGGCGCATCGGCTTCATCCTGTTCTATAACCTGGATTATTACCTGGCCCATCCGCTGGACATGGTGAAGGTCTGGAACGGCGGCATGTCCTTCCACGGCGGCATGACAGGCGTGGCGGCGGCCATCCTGCTGTTCGCCTGGCGGCGGGGCTTCAACCCGCTGGCGCTGGGCGACCTGGCCGCCGTGGCCGCCCCCATCGGCCTGTTCCTGGGCCGTCTGGCCAACTTCGTGAATGGCGAGCTATGGGGCCGCCCCACCGACGTTCCCTGGGCCATCATCTTCCCCAACCCCGCCGCCGGCGGCCTGCCCCGCCACCCCAGCCAGCTGTATGAGGCGGGGTTGGAGGGCATCGTGCTGTTCACCGTGCTGTATTGCCTGTCGCGGATACCGGCGGTGCGTGACCGCACCGGCACCCTGACGGGATGTTTCCTGATCGGCTACGCCTTGTGCCGCATCACGGCGGAGTTCTTCCGGGAGCCCGACATCCAGGTGGGCTTCCTGCTGGGCGGCGTGACCATGGGCCAGATCCTGTCCATTCCCATGGCGCTGATCGGCGTCGCCCTGGTGGCCATCGCCCGCCGCCGCGTGCCGGTCGCCGCCTGATGCCGGGCGAAACGCCCGGAACGCTGGCCGACCTGCTGCGCCGGCGCATCGGCCGGGAAGGCCCCCTGCGGCTGTCCACCTTCATGGGGGAGGCGCTGGGCCACCCCACGCTGGGTTATTACATCACCCGCGATCCCTTGGGCGTGGCCGGCGACTTCACCACCGCGCCTGAGATCAGCCAGATGTTCGGCGAACTGCTGGGCCTGTGGTGCGCCCAGATGTGGCTGACCCTCGGATCGCCCGAGCGTGTGCATCTGGTGGAACTGGGGCCCGGGCGCGGCACCCTGATGGCCGACGCCCTGCGCGCCATGGCCCGCGTACCCGGCCTGATCCAGGCCGTGCGCGTGCACATGGTGGAGATGAGCCCCCCCTTGCGGGCCCGCCAGCGGGCGACGCTGGCCGCATTGCCCGCCGCGGCCCAACCGCCGACGCCCGTCACCTGGGCCGACAGCCTGGCCGATGTGCCTGAAGGCCCCCTGCTGCTGCTGGCCAACGAGTTCTTCGACGCCCTGCCCATCCGCCAGATGCAGAAGACGGAACGGGGATGGGCGGAACGGTGCATTACGTGGTTGCCGGAAGACAACCGCTTCGCCTGGGTGCTGGACGGCGGCGCCGGTGCCGACCTGCTGGTCCCGCCGGACCTGCGCGACAGTGCGACGGGCAGCGTGGTTGAAATCTGCCCCGCCGCCCTGACCGTGGCGGGGGAGATCGGGCGCCGTTTGGCGACGGCGCCGGGTGCCGCCTTGGTGGTGGATTACGGCTACGACGCGCCCGCCCTGGGCGACACGCTGCAGGCGGTGCGGGCCCATGCCTACGCGCCGGTGCTGGACGATCCCGGCCTGGCCGACCTGACGGCGCATGTGGATTTCCGCACCCTGGCGGCCACCGCCGTTGCCGCCGGCGCCCTGGCCCACGGGACCGTGGACCAGGGCGACCTCTTGCTTCGCCTGGGCATCCGGCAGCGCGCGGCCACCCTGAAGCGCGCCGCCACCCCCCCCCAGGCCCATGCCATCGACCTGGCGCTGGACCGGCTGACGGCACCGGCGCACATGGGCCGCCTGTTCAAGGCCCTGGCCCTGACCACGCCCGGCTGCCCCGTGCCGCCCGGCTTTGACCCCACAGAAGGCTGAGCCCCCATGACCCCGCCCACCTTCCTCACCCTGGACGCGCTGGCCCGGCCGGGCATCCGCCATGGCTATTTCGGCCGGCGTGACGGCGTGTCCACCGGCCTTTATGCCGGGCGCAACGTCGGCTATGGCTCCAACGACGAGGTGGAACTGGTGCGGGAGAACCGGGCGCGTGTCACCCGGGACCTGGACCTGCCGGCCAAGGCGCTGGTCACCGTCCACCAGATCCACAGCCCCACCGTGGCGGTGGTGGACCAGCCCTGGCCGCGAGAGCAGGCGCCCCAGGCCGATGCCCTGGTCACCCGCCGCCCGGGCGTCGCGCTGGGCATCCTGACCGCCGATTGCGTGCCCGTGCTGTTCGCCGACCCGGCGGCGGGCGTGGTGGGCGCGGCACACGCCGGCTGGAAAGGCGCCTTCACCGGCGTGCTGGAGGCAACGGTGAAGGCCATGGCCGACCTGGGCGCCGACCCTGCCCGCATCGTCGCCGGCGTCGGCCCCCACATCGGACGTGACTCATATGAAGTGGGGCCGGAGTTCAAGGCCCGCTTCGTCGAGGCCGACGCCGCCAACGACCGCTTCTTCTCCCCCGGCCGGCGTCCCGATCACCCCCTGTTCGATATCGGCGCCTATGTCGGCCATCGCCTGGCGGGCATCGGCCTGGCCCAGGTGGTGCACACCGGCCATGATACGGTTGAGGAAGAGGATGAGTTCTTCAGCTATCGGCGCGCCACACTGCGCAAGGAACCGGATTATGGCCGTCATATCAGTGTGATAGCACTGTCGCCCATCCCATGAGGCCAGCCGTGGCGCATGCGCCACACCCGCCGTGTCGCGCATGCCCCCTGTGCCCTGGCGGCGGGGGGCGGCGGTTTACAGCCCAGGGTCCGCTTGATATGGTCCGCGCGCCTTTATGAAGGTATGAAGACGCTCTGGCGTCGCCCACTTCCTACTTAAAAGAGCGCGCCATGAAGCTCATCGCCGGCAACAGCAATCGGCCGTTGGCCGAGGCCATCTCGGTTTGCCTGAAGGTTCCGCTGACGAAGGCCACCATCCGGCGCTTCAGCGACATGGAAGTGTTCGTGGAAATCCTGGAGAACGTCCGCGGCGAGGACGTGTTCGTCATCCAGTCCACCTCATACCCCGCCAACGACAACCTGATGGAACTGCTGGTCACCATCGACGCCCTGCGTCGTGGCTCGGCCCGGCGCATCACGGCGGTGCTGCCCTACTACGGCTACGCCCGCCAGGACCGCAAGACCGGTCCCCGCACCCCCATCTCCGCCAAGCTGGTGGCCAACCTGATCACCACCGCCGGCGCCAACCGCGTGCTGACGATGGATCTGCACGCCGGCCAGATCCAGGGCTTCTTCGACATCCCCACCGACAATCTGGTGGCCGCCCCGGTGTTCGTGCAGGACATCGAGGCCACCATGGGTCGCGAGAACCTGATGATCGTGTCGCCGGACGTGGGCGGCGTGGTGCGCGCCCGCGCCATCGCCAAGCGCCTGGACGCGGACCTGGCCATCATCGACAAGCGGCGTGAGCGCGCCGGCGTGTCGGAGGTCATGAACGTCATCGGTGACGTCACCGGCCGCGACTGCATCCTGGTGGACGATATCGTCGACAGCGCCGGCACCCTGTGCAACGCCGCCGTCGCCCTGAAGGAGCGTGGCGCCAAGTCCGTGCGCGCCTACGTCACCCACGGCGTGCTGTCGGGCGGTGCCGTCGCCCGCGTGGCCCAGTCCCCGCTGGAGGCGCTGATCACCACCGACAGCATCCAGGCGACCGAGGCCGTGCGCGTGTCGCGCAACGTCCGTCACCTGACCGTCGCCCCGCTGATCGCCGAAGCCATCGAGCGCATCAGCCACGAGAAGTCGGTGTCGTCGCTGTTCGACTGACGCTGAATTCAGCACCCGAAGTCTTAGGAAGGCGGCCACATGGCCGCCTTCTTGACTCTCCGGCTTGACTCTGGAGCCACGCGCGCATACACCCGCGCATTCCGACCGCGTCAGCACCCCTGGAGGCTGGCGCATTTTCTTAAGGAGAGTACCATGACCCAGATTATCGCGCTCGCCGCCGAGGCGCGGAACGGGGCAGGCAAGGGGACCGCCCGTCAGACCCGCCGCGATGGCCGCATCCCTGCCGTGATCTACGGCAACAAGGAAAAGCCGGTGACGATCTCCCTGGAGGCCGTCTTCTTCACCCGCGTTCTGCACAAGCCGGGCTTCTTCACGCACCTGTACGACGTGACCGTCGATGGTGTGACCACCCGCACCCTGCCGCGCGACGTCCAGTTCGACCCGGTGACGGATCGTCCCCTGCACGTCGACTTCCTGCGCGTCAGCGACACCACCGAAATCGTGGTGAAGGTGCCGGTTGAGTTCACCGGTCACGAAGCCAGCCCGGGCCTGAAGCGCGGCGCGGTGCTGAACATCGTCCGCCACGAAGTGGAACTGCACGTCCGCGCCAACAACATTCCGGAGCACCTGACGGTGTCCCTGGATGGTGTCGACGTCGGCGCGTCCATCCACATCAGCAGCGTGAAGCTGCCGGAAGGCGCCCGTCCGGTCATCGACCGCGACTTCACCATCGCCACCGTCGCCGCTCCCTCGGGCCTGAAGTCCGAAGAGAACGCGGCCGCGGCTGCCGAGGCCTGATAAACGATGCGGTTGGTGGTCGGCCTGGGCAATCCCGGCCCGGAATATGCCGGCCACCGCCACAACGTCGGCTTCATGGCGGCGGACGAGCTCGCCCGCCGCCATCGGTTCGGCCCCTGGAAGAAACGCTTCCAGGGGCTGATCACCGAGGGGCAGATCGGCCCCGAAAAGATCTACCTTTTAAAACCGCAGACCTTCATGAACCTGTCCGGCCAATCGGTCGGGGAGGCGATGCGCTTTTACAAGATGACGCCCGAGCAGGTTATCGTCCTCTACGACGAGCTGGACCTGCCGCCCGGCAAACTGCGCGTCAAGAAGGCCGGCGGTGCCGGCGGCCACAACGGCATCCGTTCCATCGACGACCATATCGGCAAGGATTACTGGCGCGTGCGCCTGGGAATCGGCCATCCGGGCGACAAGAACCTGGTGCACGGCTGGGTGCTGTCCAACTTCGCCAAGGCCGACCAGACCTGGCTGCCGCCCTTCCTGGACGCCATCGTCGACGACTTCGCGCTCATGGCCGAAGGTGAATCCGAAAAATTCCAGAGCCGCATCGCCCTGGTGACCCAGCCGCCCAAGCCCAAGGCGGAAAAGCCGGCCAACGATAAGCAGGCCGGCCCGCGCTGAACGGGCGGCCGCCGCCATCAACTCAAAGCATTTCAGCGGCAAAGCCGCTTAGCCCGCGACTGCGGGCGCCGGAGTTTTGCGGGGAGCGTCAGCGGACTGCAAAACGAGGACAGCCAAACGGCCGGAGGCCGCGCCCGGCGCCTGAGGGCCAAGCATCAAGCCACGATATCCAGCAGGCGCTGGCTGTTCTCATCCACCGTCTTGGCCACCTTGGTCAGGGCCTTGAAGGTCAGGGCGTCGGTGCTGAGGCTGACCACGTCCGTCGGGTTCACGCCACCCTGTGACGACGCGATGGCCGTGGCGTCACGATCCACGCGGGCGCTGGCGTTCTGAAGCCCCTGGGTGATGGCGCTATAGGCGCTGGTGGCGGAAATGCTGCTCATGGCCTGGAATATAGCATCGACGCCGCGCCTGGACCAGGGGTGGACCCGCAGCCTCAGTTTTGCGGCGGCACCACCAGCAGAGTGACCGTGGCGGCCTGGCTGTTCGACACCTGTAACTGATAGGTGCCGGCGGCCAGGCCGAAATCCACCACCTTGTGGATGCCGGAACAGTTGGGGCCGTGACGGTGGCTGGTGGAGTCCAGCGACTTGGCCCCCGCTACCACATCGATCCAGGCCCCGCCGTCCAGCGCGATGCGATAGGGGCCGGCCACCGTCACCGTGAAGGCCACGATGCCGGCATAGGTCTTGTCCTCCGCCGGCTTGGGCGGGGCCACAGCCAGCGTCACATCTTCCTTGGGCGCCAGCGTCACCCGCGCCGGCGTGCCGGGCGTCACGGCAGGTACGGCGTCACCACCCTTGGCCGCAGTCACCGGCACGGCGGTCAGGCCCCAGGCCTTCAGATCCGCCGGCCATTCCACCGCGACGCCCTTGCAGGACGGATCGGTCGGCGCGGCCGCCTTTTCGGCCATGCCCTGGGGGACCGCCTGCGCCCACGCGGACGAGGCCGCCGTCAACCCGATCGCCAGAACCAACGCGCAGCGCTTCATCACCCGCTTCCCTTCCCCAATGCCAGCCACATCGCTGTATATCCGCTGATATAACGGCCCGACATGACACCCTGGCAAGGAAATCGGCGCGCCACCGATAATGGCAAGGGACAACCTTAGCGAAAAAACGCCGCCATCCGGCCCTATCCCCGCAGCATCCCCACCCGGTACTATCCATGCGGCCGATGGGGCTGTCTTTTGGGGAACTGGATATCTTGGCCAAGGATCCGCACGCGCGGCTGCGCGCCGCAACGCTCGCCACCGCTCTTTGCCTACTCGTGCCCCGCCTGGCCATGGCCCAGGCGGCGGAGCAGCCTGCCGCCGAGCCTGCCCAGGAAATGACGGTGACCGCCAAGCAGGAGTTCGGCCACACCTCCTACCGCGAATTGGCCGACACGCTGAAGGTGCTGGACCAGCTGGGGAACAACGGCCATCACCTGCGCCTGGCGCTGAAGGTGATGTTCCAGGAGGGAAAGACCGGCCCCCAGCCCATCGAAATCTGGGCGGTGCATGATGGCCGGGAAGAAGCGATCGAATCCACCCCCGACGGCTATTTCCACCTGCCCTACCGGCCCGATTGGGCGGCGGCGGATGCCAAGCTGGTCAGCAACCAGGCCAAGGACACGCTGAGGGCGCATCTGGCGCTGGAGGTGGAAACCGAAGACGGCCAGCCGGTGCCCTATGTCGAACTGCGCCAGGGCGCCAAGCTGCTGGACCGGGCGATCGAAGAATTCGTCGGCCCGGTGATGGGCTTCATCGTGCCGGGCATCGACCAGTTCACCTTCAGATGCGGACCGGAGGACCATTGCCACGTCACCGCCAGCCTGGACAGTGGCGACGCGCTGGAGGCCGACGACAAGGGCCAACCCATCCTGGAATTCAGCCGCAAGCTGGAACGCCGCAACCCCGGCCTGCGCCTGGCCGTCGCGGCCGACGAGGGCACGACCGGTCCCACCCATCTCTACGCCGTGCCGGTGGCGCATCTGTTCTGAGACCTGGCACCCGACGCGGACATGTCAATCCGGCGTGCGTGGATATCTGCCCGGGATGTCGGCCGTCTCATCAAAAAGGGCGAGAACCAGCGGCGGCTGGGCGCGATAGGCAAACCAGTAGCGGTGCACCTTGATCCAAGCCACATCGGCCTGAGTCAGCCATGGGTAAGGCCGTGGTGCCGGCAGGCCCTTGGCCGGCTCGTTCAGGATGAAACGCTCAGCCTCATCCACAGCGTCCGCCAGTTTCTCCAGGGCCTGCAGCCACAACCGCTCTTCAAAATAGTCCTGAAGGGACGCGAGTTGGGCCTCGGCCTCAGCGGAGAAGTGGATCAACGCCGGACGGGGCCGCGCTCGGCGGCATAAGCGTCCGCCTCTTCCGACCGCGCTTTCAACCGGGCAATGCCCTCGCGCAGACGGGCCCGCACGGTCTCAGCCGGAACGACCCTGCCGGCAGCGACATCAGCCTCGGCGCGCGCCAAGGATTCGCCCCACGCGCGGGCGATATGGTTCATGCGGTCCTGATCGGAGCGTTCGGTCATAAAGGAATGATAGAGGGATTGGCTCCCGGAATCCATCAACCTTGAGTTAGGGGCGGGACCTTGCGATCCCACCCCCATCCTCAATCAAGGCCCTCAAACGAAGCCGTTGTCCTTGGCGACCTTGGCGTACCAGTGGCCGCTGTCCTTGATGGTGCGCTTCTGGTTGTTGGCATAATCGACGTAGACCAGGCCGAAACGCTGGGTGTAGCCCTGCGCCCATTCGAAATTGTCCATCATGCTCCACGCGTGGTAGGCGCGGACGGGGGCGCCGTCCTTGATGGCACGGGACAAGGCGGCGAAGTAGGCCTTCATGTAGGTGATGCGCGCCTCGTCCTTCACGTGGCCGTTCACCAGCGGCGTGTTGTAGGAGGCGCCGCTTTCCGTGATCTCGATCGGGCGGTTGCCCACCACCTTGGCCATGCGCACCAGGGTGTCGTGGAAACCGTCGGGATCGATGTCCCAGCCGATGTCGGTCTTGGCGTGCGGCCCCTCGCCCCACTGGTGGTCGGTGTTCAGACCGGGGACGCCATTGCCCTCGGGCTTATCCGCCACCACCCAGCGGGTGTAGTAGTTGAGGCCGACGAAATCGTAGTCGCCGCGCATGGTCTTCTCGTCGCCCGATTGGAAGCCCAGCAGGGCGTCGCGCTGGTCGGCCGGCAGCACGTCGGGGTAGGTGCCGTCCAGCACCGGCTGCAGGAACCACAGGTTCAGGAAGCGGTGATACCGCTCGGCCGCGGCCTTGTCGGCTTCGCTGTCGGTGCGTGGCACCATGTTGGCGACGTCGCAGACGCTGCCGACCTCCAGCTTCGGGTCCACCGCCTTCAGGGCGCGGAAGGCCTTGCCCTGGCTGAGATTCACCACGTGAGTGGCCTTCAGCATCTGCAGCGGGTCCTTGTGACCCGGCGCGAAGATGCCTTCCCAATAGCCCAGGTGGGTGAAGGTCTTGGGCTCGTTCAGGATGGCCCAATGCTTGATGCGGTCGCCCAGGGCGCGGCCCATGATGTCGGCATATTCGGCCAGGCGGTCGGCGGTGTCACGGTTGGTCCAGCCGCCGGCGTCATCCAGGGGCTGGGGCAGGTCCCAGTGGTAGAGCGTGACCAGCGGGCGGGCGCCCGCCTCCAGCGTCGCGTCGGTCAGGCGCTTGTAATAGTCCAGGCCGGCCTGGTTGACCGCCCCCTTGCCGTCCGGCTGCACCCGCGACCAGGCGATGGAGTAACGATAGCTCTTCAGGTTCAGCTGGCGGATGAGGGCCGCGTCTTCCCGGTACTTGTGATAGCTGTCGCAGGCGACGTCGCCCGTGTCGTTGTTCTTGATACGGCCGGGCTGGCGCACAAAGGTGTCCCAGATGGACGGGCCCTTGCCATCGGCGTTCCAGCCGCCTTCCACCTGGTACGCGGCGGTGGCCGCCCCCCACAGGAAGTCCTTGGGAAAGTCCACCTTGGCGGCCTTGGCGGCGGCGAAGGCCATGCGCCCGGTCATCCCCCCGGCAGCGCCCAGGGCGGCCATGGCGGCCGTGCCCTGTAGCAGGGCGCGACGATTGATCATGCTGTCTACACTCCGTTCCTAGTGGCGCCTCATCCCCCCGGTTCCCCGCCTATGGGCGCTCATCCCACCACGGATCCGGTATCGGCTGTCAGGCAAGGCCAGGGCGTGCGCCGGTGTATGCGGTTCCACACGAGTGGGAACGGTACCCAGCTTTGGTTTTTGTCATGCCCTTCCTCCCGGAACGACTTGTAACCCATCACGGACAACGCTGTCACACGCGATGTGACCGCTAGCACGCCGGAAGATGCCCTTGTCCGATGGGCTTATATTTAACAATCCCGTCTTGGAAATTTAATTGCCTGCGCATGGCACCTTTGTGAAAGAGGTGTCTGCATCACGTGGCGTGAAGGTTGTACACGCTTCCGGCCTTATGCATTAATCTCGCGACTGAATTTGGGGAAAGACCGCACATGACCCTGCCGGGTTCGCCTCGCATCGTCTTCTTGGGGAATCTACCCCTTTGGTGTGGAGGGGACCGGTGACGGCCGCGGCGGCGGCCACCGGGGCCAAGGGCGCTCGCCGGGGTCAGGGTTTCCTCGCCCCCACCATCCTGCCGGGTTTCGGCACGGCCTTCGGTTTCACCCTTTTCTACCTGTGCCTGATCGTCCTGATCCCGCTGGGCCACATGGCATTGGTGGCGGCCGGTGTGGGCTGGACCAAGTTCTGGTCCATCACCCTGGCGCCGCGCGTACTGCACGCCTTCTACATCAGTTTCGGCTGCGCGTTCGTGGCGGCCCTGGTCAACGCCGTGTTCGGCCTGATCGTGGCCTGGGTACTGGTGCGTTATCGCTTCCCCGGCCGGCGCATCATCGACGCCATGGTCGACCTGCCCTTCGCCCTGCCCACGTCGGTCGCCGGCATCGCCCTGACGGCGATCTACGCCCCCAACGGCTGGATCGGTTCCTTCGCCAAGGCGGCGGGGTTCAAGATCGCCTTCACGCCGCTGGGCATCGTCATCGCCCTGGTGTTCGTCGGCCTGCCCTTCATCGTGCGCACGGTGGAACCGGTGCTGCAGGATCTGGATGCCGAGGTTGAGGAGGCGGCGGCCTCATTGGGCGCCACCCGCTGGCAGACCTTCACCAAGGTGCTGCTGCCCGCCATCCTGCCGGCGCTGCTGACCGGCATCGCCCTGGCTTTCGCCCGCGGCGTGGGCGAATACGGTTCCGTCATCTTCATCGCCGGCAACATCCCGGCGGTGTCGGAGATCGTGCCCCTGCTGATCGTGGCGCGGCTGGAACAGTTCGACTACGCCGGCGCCACGGTCATCGCCACGGCCATGCTGGCCGTCTCCTTCCTCATGCTGCTGGGCATCAATTTCCTGCAGCGCTGGACCCGGTCGCGCCATGCCCGCTGATCCCCATACCCGCCGCCCCGCCGTGGGCGAGGGCCCGCTGCTGCGGGCGGGCCTGATCGTCGTGGCCATCCTGTTCCTGGCGGCCTTCCTGGCCCTGCCGCTGGCGTCCGTCTTCACCCAGGCCCTGGCCAAGGGTGTGGGCGCCTATTTCAAGGGACTGACCGATCCCGACGCCTTTTCCGCCGTCAAGCTGACCCTGCTGGTGGCCGTCATCGCCGTGCCGCTGAACCTGGTGTTCGGCGTGGCTGCCAGCTGGGCCATCGCCAAGTTCCAGTTCCGGGGCAAAAGCTTCCTGCTGGCCCTGATCGACCTGCCCTTCTCCGTCTCGCCCGTCATCTCGGGCCTGGTCTATGTGCTGCTGTTCGGGCTGCACGGATCGCTGGGTCCCTGGCTGCGCGACCATGATGTCCAGATCATCTTCGCCGTGCCCGGCGTGGTGCTGGCCACCGTGTTCGTCACCTTCCCCTTCGTGGCGCGCGAACTGATCCCCCTGATGCAGGAACAGGGCGTGGAGGATGAGGAGGCCGCGATCGTGCTGGGCGCCAGCGGCTGGCAGACCTTCCGCATGGTGACCCTGCCCAACATCCGCTGGGGCCTGCTGTACGGCGTGCTGTTGTGCAACGCCCGCGCCATGGGCGAATTCGGCGCCGTGTCGGTGGTGTCCGGCCACATTCGGGGCAAGACCAACACCATGCCCCTGCATGTCGAGATTCTGTACAACGAATACAATTTCGTGGCCGCCTTCGCGGTGGCCTCGCTGCTGGCGCTGCTGGCGCTGGTCACCCTGGCGGCCAAGGCGGCCCTGGAATGGCGCTTCGCCGACCAGATCGCCGCCGCGAAGCGCTGAGGCGGCGACAATGAAGAACCAAAGAACGGGCGGCGCGCATGGCCATTGAAATCCGCGATGTGGAAAAAAGCTTCGGCACGTTCACAGCCCTGGGCGGCGTCAGCCTGGAGGTGCGCTCGGGCGAGCTGCTGGCCCTGCTGGGCCCCAGCGGGTCGGGCAAGACCACCCTGCTGCGCATCATCGCGGGCCTGGACCATGCCGACGCGGGCGAGGTCAGCTTCGACGGGCAGGACACCCGCGACCGCGCCGCGCGTGACCGCAAGGTGGGCTTCGTCTTCCAGCACTACGCCCTGTTCCGCCACATGACCGTCTTCGACAACGTGGCCTTCGGCCTGCGCGTCAAGAAGAAGGCGGAACGCCCGGCGGAAATGGACATCCGCCGCCGCGTGACCCAGCTGCTGGAAATGGTGCAGCTGTCGCACCTGGCCACCCGCTATCCCAGCCAGCTGTCGGGCGGCCAGCGCCAGCGCGTGGCCCTGGCCCGCGCGCTGGCCATCGAGCCCAAGGTGCTGCTGCTGGATGAACCGTTCGGCGCGCTGGACGCCAAGGTGCGCAAGGATTTGCGCAAGTGGCTGCGCCACCTGCACGACGACATGAACATCACCTCCATCTTCGTGACCCATGACCAGGAAGAGGCGCTGGAACTGGCCGACCGCGTGGTGGTGATGAACCAGGGCCGCATCATTCAGGTCGGCACCCCGGCGGAGGTGTACGACACACCGGCCGACAGCTTCGTCTTCGATTTCCTGGGCGGCGTGAACCGCCTCAACGGCGTCATCGAGGGCGGTGTGGCCCACCTGGACGGCCGGCCGGTGCAGGTGGACGGCGATGTCGGCGCCGACGGCCCGGCGCTGATCTACGTCCGCCCCCACCAGGTGGAACTGAGCCCGGCCCGATCGGACGGCGCCGCGGTCGATGGCAAGTGGAGCGCCCGCGTCAGCAGCCTGCACGCCGCCGGCCCCGTGGCCCGGCTGGAGCTGGACCTGTCCGGCCGTGCGCTGGAAGCGCAACTGTCCCGCGACCGCCTGAGCGATCTGGCGCTGGACGTGGGCAGTTGGTGTACGGTTGACTTCCGCCATGCCCGGGTGTTTCCCGCCAAGGGTTAGGGACCAGGGGCTGACGGCACTTTTTGAGGCGTTCGATCATGGATGGGCAGACGGTGGACCTCACGGCGTTGATGCAGGATCTGGGGACGCGCGCGCGCGCCGCCTCGGCCCAGCTGGCCCTGACCACGCCGGAGCAGCGCGTCGCCGGACTGCGCGCCGCCGCATCCGCCCTGCACGCCGACGCCGCCCTGGTGCTGGACGCCAACGCCCGCGACATGGCCGCTGCCGAGGCCAAGGGCCTGACGCCCGCCCTGCTGGATCGCCTGCGCCTGGATGCCGGCCGGCTGGAAGGCATCGCCAAGGGGCTGGAAGATGTCGCCGACCTGCCCGACCCCTTGGGCGCCGTTCTGGCCGACTGGACACGCCCCAACGGCCTGCGCATCCAGCGGGTGCGCGTCCCCCTGGGCGTCATCGGCATCATCTATGAAAGCCGGCCCAACGTGACGGCGGATGCCGGCGGCCTATGCGTGAAGTCCGGCAACGCCGCCATCCTGCGCGGCGGGTCGGAGAGCCTGCATTCCTCGACAGCCATCGTGGCCGCCATACGGCGTGGCCTGGTGGCGGTCGGCCTGCCGGCCGATGCCGTGCAACTGGTGCCCACGCCCGACCGCGCGGCGGTGGGCATCCTGCTGACCATGACGGATCATGTCGACGTCATCATCCCGCGCGGCGGCAAGTCGCTGACGGCGCGGGTGGCGGCGGAATCGCGCGTGCCGGTGATCAAGCACCTGGACGGCATCTGCCACATCTATATCGACAAGGCGGCCGATGCGGCCATGACCAGGGCCGTGGCCCTGAACGCCAAGATGCGGCGCACCGGCGTCTGCGGCGCCATGGAAACCCTGCTGGTTCACCGCGACGTGGCCGCCAGCCACCTGCCCGGCCTGATCGACGACCTGATCGCCGCTGGCTGCGAGGTGCGGGGAGATGAGACGGTGCAGGCCCTCGATGCCCGCGTTCTGCCCGCCGACGATGCCGACTGGGACACCGAATATCTGGACGCCATCCTGTCGGTGAAGACCGTGGACGGCGTGGATGAGGCCATATCCCATATCGAGCGCCACGGCAGCCACCACACCGACAGCATCCTGACGGAGGATGCGGCGGCGGCGGAGCGTTTCCTGAGCCGGGTGGACAGCGGCATCGTGCTGTGGAACGCCTCCACCCAGTTCGCCGACGGTGGCGAATTCGGCTTCGGGGCGGAGATCGGCATTTCCACCGGCAAGCTGCACGCGCGCGGCCCCGTGGGTGCCGAACAGCTGACCAGCTACAAATACGTCGTGCGCGGCGCCGGCCAGACCCGGCCCTGACGCCCAAGACCCGCCCCATGTCCCATCGTTATTGGATCAGGCCGCGACCGTTGACCGGTGCCAGTTGGGCCGGACGCCGCGTCGGCATCCTGGGCGGATCGTTCAACCCCGCCCATGACGGCCACCGCCATGTCAGCCAATGGATCCTGCGTCGCCTGAACCTGGACCAGGTGTGGTGGCTGGTCAGCCCGCAGAACCCGCTGAAGCAGGCCCGTGGCATGGCGACGCTGGACGCCCGCCTGGACGCCGCCCGCGCCGTGGCCCGCGACCCCCGCATCCTGGTCACCGACCTTGAGACGCAGTTGGGCACGCGCTACACCGTCGATACACTGGCGGCCTTGCGCCGCCGCTATCCCCGCACCCAGTTCGTCTGGATCATGGGGGCGGACAATCTGCTGCAGATTCCGCGCTGGCGGGGATGGACCCAAATCATGGGTCGCGTCCCGGTTGTCGTGTTTCCGCGCCGCCCCTATTCCTTAAAGGCGCTTGTCGGCCAGGCGGCACGGCGGTATTCCCGGTGCCGGGTTCCTCCCCGGGATGCGGGCGGGCTGCCGGCACGGCCGGCGCCGGCCTGGACCTTCCTGGATGGGCCGCTTCATCCCGCCTCCGCCACCGAGATACGGCGCCGGGGGTGGTGGGGCGGCCGCTAGGGTGGGCTTGGCCGGTTTGGCCTATCCTTCCGGGGCGGACAAACCGTCGGACCAGCCCTGTCGGCAGGACGCCCTCGCGCGCCTTGCCCAGGGGCGCCATCGGACTATCATCAGGGTGCGGGCCGGACTTCCGGCCCGGGCGCCCTTTTTTGCTTAGAGGTAACGATCATTTCCACCATCGCCCATTTCCCGACGCCGGCCGCAGGGCGGACGGCGCCCCAGCCGCTTCCGGACATGGCCTCCGCCGATTTCCCCGAGCAACTGCGTGACCTGATCGTCGCCAGTGTCGAGGACGACAAGGCCGAAGGCACCGTGGTGCTCGACCTCAAGGGCAAGTCCAGCCTGGCCGATTACATCGTCATCACCTCCGGCCGCTCCGCCCGCCAGGTCGACGCCATGGCCGGGCACCTGCTGTCCAAGCTGAAGGAAGTGGGCCTGATCGGCCTGGACGCCGAAGGCACGCCACAGTGCGACTGGGTGCTGATCGACGCCGGTGACGTGCTGATCCACCTGTTCCGGCCCGAGGTCCGCGCCTTCTACAATCTGGAAAAGATGTGGGGCGTGGAACTGCCGCCGGACTTCGCCGGCTTCGGCGCGCCGGCCAGCGACTTCCTGGCTGTCTGATCCCGATCCCGGAACGGCGGCGGGACCGGCCCCATGCGCGTTAGCCTCGTGGCCGTGGGCCGCAGCCGGCCGGGCCCCGCCCGCGATCTGTTCGAGGAATACAAGGGCCGCATCACCTGGCCCTTCACCCTGCGTGAGGTCGAGTGCCGCAAGCGGGTGGAGGGGGATGAGCTGAAGCGGCTGGAAGCCCAACTGCTGCTGGAGGCCATTCCCGCCGGCGCCACCCTGGTGGCGCTGGACGAACGCGGCAAGGCCCTGCCCAGCGAGGCTTTCGCCCGCCAGGTCGGCACCTGGCGTGACGGCGGTGTCGCGGATCTGGCCTTCATCATCGGCGGCGCCGACGGCCTGGCGGAAGAGGTGCGCCGCCGGGCCAACCTGTTGATCGCCTTTGGCCCCATGACTTGGCCCCATATGATGGTGCGCGGCATGCTGGCCGAACAGCTGTACCGCGCCCAGCAAATCCTGGCGGGGCATCCGTATCACCGGGTGTAGGGCCCGACGCGCGGCACTTGCGCTGCATCAATGCGGTCGGCGAACGATTGCGCTCGATTGGGGCCCGGTTCCCCGATCAAAGCGCCGCGCCCCATGGACACCGTCCCCCTGCTGAGCCGTCTCGCCGTTTCCCTTGCCATCGGCCTGCTGGTGGGCCTGGAACGCGGCTGGCACAGCCGCAACGGCCAGGAATACCAACGGGCGGTTGGCCTGCGCACCTTCGCCCTGTCCGGCCTTCTGGGGGGCGTCGCCGGCGCGCTGACCGGGCCACAGCAGCCTTACATCCTGGGCTTGGTGTTTCTGGGCTATGCCGCCGCCTTCACCCTGTTCCACTGGGGAGAGCCCAGGGCCGATGCGGATCCCAATCCAGAGCGCGACCTCGGCGTCACCTCAGTGGTGGCGGGCCTGGTCACCTTCCTGCTGGGGGGCCTGGCCGTCCTGGGCGATATGCGCGCCGCCATCGCCGCCGCCGTGGCCATGACCGGGCTGTTGGCGCTGCGCGATCCCCTGCATCGGTGGGTCGCGGCGTTAAGCTGGCCGGAGGTGCGGGCCATGCTGACCCTGCTGGCCATGTCCTTCCTGCTGCTGCCCTTGCTGCCCGACCGGCCGGTGGATCCTTGGGGGGCGCTGAACCCCCATGCCATCTGGTTGCTGGCGGTGATGATTGCCGCCATTTCCTTCGGCGGCTATGTCGCCGTGCGCGCGCTGGGCGACCGCCTGGGGGTGCTGATGGCGGCACTGGCGGGGGGCGTCGCCTCATCCACCGCCACCACCTTGACCCTGGCGCGGCTGGGGCGTGCCCATCCGGAATCCTCCCGCCTACTGGGCGCCGGCATCCTGCTGGCCGGTGCCGTGATGATGGCACGGGTGGGCGTATTGGCCCTGGTGCTGAACCCGGCGTTGCTGCGCCCGCTGGCCCCGGCACTGGCCTGCGCCGCCTTGGGCCAGGTGCTGGGGGCCGGCGTGCTGTTGGTGGGCAACCGCCGGCACCACGCCCCGCGCCTGGACATCACCAACCCGCTGGAAGTGGGCATGGCGCTGAAGCTGGCGGCCTTCATCGCCGCCGTGGCGCTGGCCAGCCAACTGCTGAGCCAGACGGTAGGCGCGGCCGGCGTGCTGGTCATGGCGGCACTTTCCGGCGTGGCCGACGTGGACGCCGTCACCCTGTCCATGGCCCATCTGGGCGGCCATGGCCCTGGCGCTGGAAGTCGCCGCCGAGGGCGTGCTGATCGTGACGTCGGTCAACACCATGACCAAGGCCATCCTGGCCGGCTGGGTAGGTGGCGCCCGCCTGGGCCTGTTGACCGGCGGCTTCAGCCTCCTGGCCCTAGGGGCGGGCGCCTTGGCGATGCCATGGTGACGGCGCCCCCCTTTCGCCGGGGGGCGCCATTCCCTCACCAGGTGGTGGGCTTGGGATTGCGGCTGTCGAAGCCGGTCTGGTGCCAGTAGGGATAGGCCGGCGGCTTGCGGCTGGCCTGGTCCAGGCGGGCGACCTGCTCCGCCGTCAGCGTCCAGCCCAGGGCCCCCAGGTTCTGCTTCAACTGTTCCTCATTGCGGGCACCGACGACGATGTTGGACACCGTCGGCCGGGTCAGCAGCCAGTTCAGCGCCACCTGCGGCACGGTCTTGCCCACCTCCGCCGCCACGGCGTCCAGGGCGTCGACCACGGTGTAGAGGTATTCCTCCTCCACCGCCGGGCCGCCGACATCGCCGCCGGATGCGATACGGCCGCTCTGGGCCGGCTGGCCGCGCCGGATCTTGCCGGTCAGGCGCCCCCAGCCGAGCGGGCTCCACACCATCAGGCCCACGCCCTGGTCGATGCCCAGCGGCATCAGCTCCCACTCATAATCGCGACCGACCAGGGAATAATAACCCTGATAGGCGACATAGCGGGCCAGGCCGTATTTCTCCGATGTCGCCAGCGCCTTCATCAGGTGCCAGCCGGAGAAGTTGGAGGCGCCGATGTAGCCGATCTTGCCAGCGGTGATCAAATCGTCCAGCGCCCGCAGCGTCTCGTCCACCGGCGTCAGGGCGTCGAAGCCGTGCATGAAGTAGAGGTCGATGTGGTCGGTGCCCAGGCGCTTCAGGCTGGCCTCGCAGGCGCGCACCAGGTGATAGCGGGACGACCCCACCTCATTCGGCCCCTCGCCCATGGGGAAGGTGGCCTTGGTGGAAATCAGGGCCTTGTCCCGGCGGCCCTTCAGCGCCTGGCCCAGGATCTCCTCCGACACGCCCTGGGAATAGACGTCGGCGGTATCGAAGAAATTGACGCCCGACTCCAGGCACAGATCGACCAGGCGCGAGGCCTCGGCCACGTCGGTGGCGCCCCAGCGCTGGAAGAATTCATTGCTGCCACCGAAGGTGCCGGTGCCGAAGCTGAGAACGGGAACCTTCAGGCCCGACCGTCCAAGTTGCCGATATTCCATGGTTTTTCCTCACGGTTCATATGGCTGGGCATCGGCGGCCCCCTGCCTGGGACCACCCGCCGCGCCCGCAGTTGACCCCAGACGGGGTTGCGGGGGAAAGCCTTTTCATGTCGCGGGATGGTGCTATTCGGTGAAATCGGCCGGCCATTCACGGGCGGCGTGGCGTATCGTCAGGACATCGACCGACGCCGATGTCACGCGGTAAACGATGATGAAATTCAAATTGGCGACGACCAATTCCCGTGTGCTCTCCACCAAGCCGACACGGCCTTTGTGCGGATGGATCGCCAACCCCTGTGCCTGGACACGCAATATCGAAACGACCTTAGCGGCGGCCTGCGGATTGAACTGTTTGAGATAGGCGTGGATATCCGCGGTATTCCGCCGGGCCCGCCGCGTCCAACGCACCTTCATTCGCCGACGCCCGCCTCCAGCGACTGGAAGAAGGCATCCATTTCATCATCGGGAACAAAATCGCCGGCGTCCGCCTCCGCCAACGCGGCCTGCACCTGGGCGACCCACTGACGCTCCTCCGCCAGATAGCGCTCAAGCGCCTCGTTCACGACGAAATTGCGGGACCGGTTCTGCGCTGCGGCCAGCTTGTCCAGTTCCGCCAGGAGAGCGGGTTCGGTCCGGACGGAGAAGTTCTGACTGGCCATCTGCGTCGCCCCTCTGAGGTGATGCGGTTATAAGTGATTACGTTGTAATCATGGGTAGGGTATGCCCATCGGTCAAGGGACGCTTCCGGTCTGGCCAGCCGTCGCGATCATGAAACACCGGGCGCGATGCAGCCACTTCGCATCCCATTGCGCCCCATCCCGATCCCCCCACGGCATTCCCCCCTGTCCCAGACAAGGATAAGGGCTGGTGCCATCTTTGGGACAGGACGTAATCGCCCTTTCCCCAAGGGACCCAAGCGATGCCGATATTGCCCTTCGAACACCTGACCGCCGAGGAACGCCTGACCTTGATCGACGAGTTGTGGGAAAGCCTGGACCATCAGGACATCTCCCTGACGGAGACGCAAGAGGCGGAGATCGACCGGCGGCAGGCCACGGCTGACGAAGACGTCAAGCACGGCATTCCAGCGGAAGAGTTGATCGCCAAGCTGCGCCAGCGCTACGGCTGATGTTCACGGTCATCATCACACCGCAGGCGCAAGACGATATCGCCAGTGTGCTGGAATGGTACGAGCTTGAGGCGCCTGGGATCGCGGCCCAATTCGCCGGTGAACTGACAACTCTGCCGGGACGCGTTGCGGCCGCCCCGCGCCAGTTCCCGGTTATTCGCAAAAGCGCCCGTCGGGCACTGCTGGACCGGTTTCCCTATTTCGTGGTTCTCCGCATCGTGGATATGGAGGTTCACATCCTCGCCTGCCTGCATAACCGCCGCGATCCCCGGCATTGGCAACGGCGCGGCTGAAACGCGTCACTCCTCCTCTTCAAACACCGGATAGGTGCCGAAGTCGCGGATGGGGCGCAGGACGACGTTGCTGACCACGCGGGCCACGCCCATCTCGGGATCGTCGATCCAGCTGTCGGTCAGGGCCTGATAGCCCTCAAGGTCACGGCAGACCAGCTTAGCGATGTAATCGTAGGGGCCGCTGACCTCAAAGCACTCGATCACCTCCGGCACCTCGCGCAAGCGGCGTTCGAAGGCGCTGGTCCGCTGGCGGCCCTGCTTTTCCAGGGAGATTTGCGCCAGGACGAAGACGCAGGACTGCACCCGCCGCACGTCCACCTGCGCCTGGTAGCGGACGATGACGCCCTCACGTTCCAACCGGCGCACCCGTTCCAGGCAGGGGCGCGCCGACAGGCCCACCCGCTCAGACAGGGCCTGGTTGGTGATGCGACCATCCGCCTGAAGCTCCGTCAGGATCTTGATGTCGATGGCGTCGAGCTTGCGGGGCTTCAAGGCGGGATCCGGAAAGGCGGAAGGGCGATCAGCTTAGCGTGCCGCCCCTCCCGTCCCCAACCGGTTTGCGTCAGGTGACCGAACCGGACCTGCGGTCCAGCTTCAGGATCAGGCAGAAGGCGGAGCCGCCGGACAGGCCGAAATCGCTGACCGGCGTTTCATGCACGCGATAACCGCGGTCCGTCAGCATGCCACGCAGTGCAGGGCTGGCGGTGGCCAGCACGATGTCGCGCCCCACATTCACCGCGTTGACCGCCAGGGTGCAGGCGTCCGGCTCGGGCGCGACGATCAGGTTCTCCGCCCCGAACACGTCGCGGATGCGGGCGTTGCCCTCGGCCGAGAACGCGGCCGGGAAATACAGCACCTCGCCCCCCGTCAGGGGGCAGAGGCAGGTGTCCATGTGGTAGAAGCGCGGGTCCACCAGTTGCAATGCCTCCACCGGCCGGCCGAACAGGTCGCGCACCACCTGGGCCGCCGCTTGGTCCGACCGTTGGCCATAGCCCAGCCAGAAGGTGTGGCGCACGGGGTCCCAGACGCAGTCGCCCGCCCCCTCCAGCACCACGCCGGCCGGCATGTCGTGCACCTCGGCCAGCAAGCCGCGGTCCTTCAGCGCGTCGAAGGTGGCGCGGAACACCGGCGTTTCCCCCTGGCGCTGGGGGTGACGGAAGGTGGCGACCAGCGCCTTGCCGTCCAGCACCACGGCGGCATTGGCGGTGAACACCATGTCCGGCAAACCGGGCTGGGGCGCGGTGAATTCCAGTTCCACGTCCAAGCCCCTTAGGGTATCGACCAGCCGTTGCCAGCCGCTGGATGACCGGGCGCCCAGCACCGCCCCCTCATCCTTCCAGCGGTCGGGCCGCATCCAGGGATTGATGGCGTAGCTGACCTCGAAATGATCAGGCGCACACATCAGGATGCGGCCGCCGGTGGGCGTGTCGGCTGCGACAGCGGTGCCGGCGGTCAGGCTGGTATCGGGCATGGATGGATTCCCCAGAGTGTTATTGTGAGGTTCGGTTCAGGACAGCGCCGCCAAGGTCTCGGCCAGGCGATCCACCGCCCAGTCCAGATCCTCCAGCGCGATCATCAAAGGCGGCGCCAGGCGCACCACCGTGTCGTGGGTCTCTTTCGACAGCACGCCCCGGCGCATCCAGTCCTCCACCACCTGGCGGGCGGTGGCGCGTTCGGGATCGATCTCCAGCCCCACCCACAGGCCCCGGCCCCGGATGTCCTGGATCAGGGGGCTGCGCAGGGCGGCCAGCCGGTCCATCAGGTGCGCGCCCAGTTCGGCGCTGCGCTGGACCAGGCCTTCATCCTCGATCACCGCCAGCGCTTCCAACCCGACGGCGGCGGCCAGCGGGTTGCCGCCGAAGGTGCTGCCATGGCTGCCGGGATCGAACACATCGATGACGTCCCGCCGGGCGACAAAGGCGGACACGGGCAGCACGCCGCCGCCCAGCGCCTTGCCCAGGCACAGGCCGTCGGGCCGGATGCCCTCATGCTGGTGGGCGAACCAGCGGCCGGTGCGGCCCAGGCCGGACTGGATTTCATCCAGGATCAGCAGGATGCCGGCGCGGTCGCACGCCGCCCGCACGCCCTGGAGATAGCCATCGGGCGGCAGGACGATGCCGGCCTCGCCCTGGATGGGTTCCAGCAGCACGGCGGCCGTGTTGGGGCCGATGGCCGCCGTCAGCGCATCCAGGTCACCGAAAGGCACGATGCGGAAGCCGGGGGTGTAGGGACCGAAGCCATCGCGGTAGGCGGCTTCGGAGGAGAAGCTGATGATGGTGGTGGTGCGGCCGTGGAAGTTGCCGGCGGCCACGATGATCTCCGCCTGGTTCGCCGGGATGCCCCGGTGGCGATAGCCCCAGCGGCGCGCGGCCTTCACCGCCGTCTCCACCGCCTCCGCCCCGCTGTTCATGGGGCAGGCGCCGTCCAGGCCGGTCAGCGCACACAGGCGCTCCAGGAAGGGCCCCAGCTTGTCGGTATGGAAGGCGCGGGAGACGACGGCCACCTTGGCCGCCTGCTCGGTCAGCGCCTTTAGGATGCGGGGATGGCCGTGCCCGACATTCATGGCGGAATAGGCGCTCATCATGTCGAGGTAGCGGCGGCCGGCATCGTCTTCGACCCAGGCGCCCTGGGCGCGGGTGATCACCACCGGCAGCGGCTTGTAGGTGTGGGCGCACCAGCGGTCTTCCAACGCGATGGCCGTGTTGTCGCCACTGCCGCTTATCCGTTGATCCATGACCCGCCTCCGCCACCCTGTCCCGTTGCCTTGATGGTGGCACGGGGACCACAGCCGAAACGGCCGAAGATGAAAGGTGCGGCGACAGAACCGGGGGCGCCAGGCGGTCACGGCATACCGTTTCTGTCCCCATGCGTTGCAGGCAGGACATGAAGAACGGTCGGGACGACTGAACCATTGCCGCCCTATAACGCTTGGGCAGACGGGAAATTCGGATGCGACGCTTGCCATCGGCCGCGTAAGCCCCGATTTTCAAGTGGTTCGCACCGCCTAACCCAGGATCAGGGAACGAAAGCCATGGCCGCCACCGACAAGACCAATCCCCCCCGCCCCGTGGTGCTGTGCATCCTGGACGGCTGGGGCTATCGGGAAGAAGTGGCGGACAACGCGGTGGCGCAGGGCAATACCCCCAACTTCGACCGCCTGTGGCAGGACAGCCCGCGCGGCCTGCTGTCGGCCAGCGAAGAGGACGTGGGCCTGCCCGCCGGCCAGATGGGCAATTCCGAGGTCGGGCACATGAACCTGGGCGCCGGCCGCGTCGTGTTCCAGGACCTGCCCATGATCGACCGCGCCATCACCCAGGGCGAGTTCGAAACCAATGAAGCGCTGACCGCGTTCAAGGCCGCCCTGAAGAAGTCGGGCGGCACCGCCCACATCCTGGGCCTGGCCTCCCCCGGCGGCGTGCACAGCCATCAGGACCACATGGTGGCGCTGGCCGTGACCCTGGCCAAGGCCGGCATCCCGGTGGCCTTCCACGCCTTCACCGACGGCCGCGACGTGCCGCCGCAAAGTGCGTTGGAACAGCTGGCCCATATCGAGGCCGGGCTGAAGGACGCCCCCGGCGCCCGGATCGCCACGGTGGACGGCCGCTATTACGCCATGGACCGCGACAAGCGCTGGGACCGGGTGGAGAAGGCCTACCGCGCGCTGGTGTCGGCAACGGGCGAGAAGGCCGCCAGCGCCGAAGCCGCCGTCAAGGCCAGCTATGAGACCGGCAAGCATGACGAATTCGTGCTGCCCACCGTCATCGGCGACTATGCCGGCATGAAGGACGGCGACGGCATCCTGATGGCCAACTTCCGCGCCGACCGCGCGCGGGAAATCCTGGCGGCCCTGGTCGACCCGGCGTTCGACGGTTTTGATCGTGGCGCACCGGTGAAATTCGCCGCCCAGTTGGGCATGGTGGAATATTCATCGGCCCTGGCGAAGTTCCTGCCGGCCATCTTCCCGCCCAAGGAAATCCGCCACACCCTGGGCGAGATCGTGTCGCAGCAAGGCCTGAAGCAGCTGCGCATCGCGGAGACGGAGAAGTACCCGCACGTCACCTTCTTCTTCAACGGCGGCGAGGAGAAGGTCTACGAGGGGGAGGAGCGCATCCTGGTGCCCTCACCCAAGGTGGCGACCTACGACCTGCAGCCGGAGATGTCGGCCGATGAGCTGACGGACAAGCTGACGGCCGCCATCGACACGGGCAAATTCGACCTGGTGGTGGTGAACTTCGCCAACCCCGACATGGTGGGTCATTCCGGCATCCTGGCCGCCGCCATCAAGGCGGTGGAGGCGGTGGACCGCAGCATCGGCCGGCTGGAAGCGGCGGTGAAGCGCCAGGGCGGCACCCTGCTGATCACCGCCGACCACGGCAATTGCGAGCTGATGAAGGATCCGGAGACGGGCGGCCCCCACACCGCCCATACCCTGGACCTGGTGCCCGCCATTCTGGTGAACGCCCCGGCCGATGTCGTGCGGCTGGAGAAGGGCAAGCTGGCGGACGTGGCCCCCACCCTGCTGGAACTGATGGGCCTGGCGCAGCCGGAAGAGATGACCGGCCATTCCCTGCTGGTCCGTGACGCGGCGCGCGCGGCGGCCGAGTGAACCCACGCGTCACCCCGTCGCTGTTGTTGCTTCTGGTCCCGGCCCTGCTGGTGCCGGGCATGGCGCTGGCCGACCATGCCCCGCCCACGGTATCGGCACCCACCTCCGGTCCGGACCCGCAGCGCCAGCTGGACAAGGTGCAGCGCGACCTGAAGGCCGACCAGGCGCACAAGGCCGAGTTGGACGCCAAGGACCAGGCGCTGGACCGCGAACTGGCCGACCTGCGCGCCAAGTCGGTGACGGTGGCGGAGGATCAGCGCCGGCAGGACGACGCCCTGCGGACCATCGAGCAGTCGCTGGCAGGCCTGGCGGTGGACGAGAAGGACCAGTTGGCCCGCATCGACGCCGACCGCAACGCCCTGGCCGACCTGCTGGGCGCGTTGCAGCGCCTGTCCCGCCTGCCGCCAGAGGCCATGGTGGCCCGGCCGGAAGCGCCGGACGAGATGGTGAAAAGCGCCCTGTTGCTGCGCAGCGCCATCCCCCAGTTGAAGCAACGGGCCGACGCGCTGGCGGCCCAGTTGCGCGACTTGGCCAGCCTGCGTCAGAAGCTGGCCGACAAGCGCGCCCAGGCGCTGACCGCCAAGAAGGACCTGGAAAAGCGCGAAGGCGAGCTCCGCGACCTGGTGTCGCGCCGCCAGACCCTGTCTGACGCCAACGACGCCGAGCGCCAGGACGTGGAAGGCCACATGCAGGTGCTGACCGCCCAGGCCGGCGACCTGCGCGACCTGCTGGACCGGCTGGAGGCCGAACGCAAGGCCGCCGCCGAAAAGGCGCGCGCGGCCGCCGAGCAGAAGCGCGTGGCGGCCGAGGACGCGCGGCAGAAACAGGCCCGCGACCGGCTGGCCGCCATGGGCCGCGCGCCCAAGGAACAGGGAAGTGCGGTCGCCATGGGCGGCATGACCCTGCCGGTGGCGGGGCCCGTGGCGCAGCGTTATGGCGAGCAGGACGCCGTGGGCGCCACCAGCCGGGGGGTGCGCATCAGCGCCCGCGCCGGGTCACCGGTGGTGGCGCCGTACGAGGGATCGGTGGTTTTCGCCGGTCCCTTCAAGGGTTATGGGCTAATCTTGATCGTCGAGCACCCCAACGGGTATCATAGCCTGATCGCGGGATTGGGTCGGATCGATACGCGGGTGGGACAACGTGTGTTGACCGGCGAGCCCATGGGTGCCATGGCCAGCGACGGAACCCCCACATTGTATTTCGAATTGCGCCGGGGCGGTCAGCCGATCAATCCCCTGCGCGGCTTCGCGGGATCAGAGGGTAAAGGACAAGGGTGAGATGAAAAAACTGCTGACCTCCGTGGCCGTCGTGGCCCTGGTCTACCTGGCAAGCCCCCTGTCCCGGCCGCTAGACGCCAAGCCGCCCATCAAGGCCGAGACCTACAAGCAGCTGGAGCTGTTCACCGAAGCCTTTGAGCGGGTGAAGTCCGACTATGTCGAGGAAGTGCCCGACGACCAGCTGATCGAAGCCGCCATCAACGGCATGCTGACCTCGCTGGACCCGCACTCGAACTTCCTCAACAAGAAGAATTTCGAGGACATGCAGGTCCAGACCAAGGGCGAATTCGGCGGCCTGGGCCTGGAGGTCACGGAAGAGAACGGCGTGGTCAAGGTGATCTCGCCCATCGACGACACGCCGGCCTCCCGCGCCGGCGTGCAGCCCGGCGACTACATCACCCACCTGAACGACGAGGCCATCGTCGGCCTGGGCCTGAACGAGGCGGTGGACAAGATGCGCGGCGCGCCGGGCACCGATATCAAGGTGACCATCCACCGCAACAACGTGCCACAGCCCATCACCCTGACCCTGACCCGCGCCGTCATCAAGGTGCAGTCGGTACGGTGGCGCGTCGAGGGCAACGTCGGCTACATCCGCCTGTCCGGCTTCACCGAGCAGACGCAGGCCGGCCTGGACAAGGCGCTGGCCAGCATCCAGAAGGAACTGGGCGACAAGGTCGTGGGCTATGTCCTGGATCTGCGCAACAACCCGGGCGGCCTGCTGGACCAGGCCATCTCGGTCAGCGACACTTTCCTGGAGAAGGGGGAGATCGTGTCCACCCGCGGCCGCCGGCCGGACCAGGGGGAACGCTACAACGCCAAGCCGGGCGACGCCATCCACGGCCTGCCGCTGGTGGTGCTGATCAACAACGGTTCGGCGTCCGCCTCTGAAATCGTGGCCGGTGCCCTGCAGGACCACAAGCGCGCCATCCTCATGGGCACGCAGAGCTTCGGCAAGGGTTCGGTCCAGACCATCATGCCCATGCCCGGCGGCAACGCCATGAAGCTGACCACGGCGCGCTACTACACGCCGTCCGGCCGGTCCATCCAGCAGCTGGGCATCACCCCGGACATCGAGGTGCAGCAGGCGAAGGTGGAGGAGGTGAACGCCCCCGCCGGCCTGATCCGCCGCCGCGAGGCCGACCTGCCGCACGCCCTGCGCAACACCGACCCGGGCGCCAAGCAGCCGGCCAAGCCGGACGACAAGGCCGCCCCCGACGCCAAGGACAAGACCTCCGACAACAAGGCGCCGGACGGCTCCAAGGACCAGGGTAAGGACAAGGCCGCCGATCCCAAGGCGGCGGACAAGGCCAAGACCGACGCCAAGACGCAGGACCTGAAGTCCAACGCCAAGGGCACGGACACCAACGGCGGCACGCCCGTGCCGCCGGCGGCCAGCAGCGATGCCACGCCGCAGGACTACCAGCTGACGCGGGCCCTGGACCTGCTGCGTGGCCTGTCCTTGCTGCAGCAATCCAAGGCCACCAACTGACGGGGACTCCGTGGCTGCCTTTT
This sequence comes from Azospirillaceae bacterium, assembly GCA_028283825.1. NCBI lineage: Bacteria > Pseudomonadati > Pseudomonadota > Alphaproteobacteria > Rhodospirillales > Azospirillaceae > Azospirillaceae bacterium. Next base: position 1,366,649 of record JAPWJW010000003.1, read on the forward strand.
TCAGCCGCCTGCGCACACTTGTCCCGCGATGGGGCAAGTCCAAGGCGGCCACAACAACGGTCCCGAACAAGAAGGCCGGCGGCAACGACTTCCAGTCGCTGCTGGCCGGTGCGGACGACGACAGCTCGGCCAACGTGCTGGCGGCGCGGCTGGGGGTGCCCAAGCGCCCTGGCCGGCCGCCAGCGTCCGCCCGCAACGACGATGACGCACGGCCGCGCCGCCGCTTGAACCTGTTCGCTCTGGCGGTGGCCCTGGTGGTGCTGGCCGTGGCCGGCACCGTCGCCTGGCTGGCCGCCAGCGCCAATGCGACGGCGGCGGCGCGTCGCCGGGCCACGACCCTGGCGGACATAACCGTGACCCTGCCCCAGGGCGGGCCGCGTGTGGCGACGGGTGCCCCGGCGGCGGACGGGCAAACCGACGCGCCAGCCGGCGGCCCCTTGGCCAACCCCGCCCCGGCGGCCGAGGCGGCGGCGGCGCATGAAGGCGCCGACCCCATGGACATCCAGGTCAAGCTGGCGCCCAGCCGCAATGACGGCCTGCTGGAAAAGACCCCGGCGGGCTTCCTGCCCCGCATCCCGGCCAAGGGCCCCGCCCCGTGGCAGGCCTATAGCCGCCCCTTCCCCCAGGACGACAAGCGGCCGCGCATCGCCCTGGTGATGGCGGATCTGGGCTGGTCGCCCAGCGTGCTGGAAAAGGTGCTGGCCCGCATGCCGGCAGCCGTCACCCTGGCGTTCGCCGCCGGCGCGCCCAACCTGCAGAAATCCATCGATCAGTCGCGGGAGGACGGGCACGAGGTGCTGTTGCAGGTGCCCATGGAACCGCAGGGCTTTCCCCAGAACGATCCCGGCCCCGGCACCCTGCTGACCAGCCTCAGCGACGACCAGAACGTGGCGCGACTGGAAACCGCCATGGCGTCGGCCACGGGTTATGTCGGCCTGACCAGCCTGACCGGCACCAAGTTCCTGACCGCGCACGACAACCTGCAGGCCGTGCTGCGCCAGGTGCAGCGCCGTGGCCTGATCTATGTCGACAGCTGGCAGGTGCAGACCAGCCAGGCCACCCGCCTCGCCACCCAGCTGAACCTGCCGCGCGCCCTGTCCGACGTACAGGTGGACCGGGCGGAGACGGAGGCCGGCGTGGCGGCCCAGTTGGCGGAACTGGAACGCCTGGCCAAGGCCAACGGCGTGGCGGTCGGCTTCGCCCAGCCCTATCCCGTGACCCTGGAGGGCATCGCCCACTGGGCCGTGGGCCTGCGCGACCGCGGCATCGTCCTGGCACCGGTCACGGCGGTGGTGAACCGGCAGGCGGATCGCTGAACCATGGCGGCGGATGGGTCCACGGGCGCCGCGCCATCCACCGCCGGCAGTTGGGCCAGGACAGTGGAAGGCTTGGCCTACCTGTTCCTCATCACCGTCCTGTTCATCCTGTTGCACGCCTTTGGCCGGTGGCTGCAGCCCCGTATCGCCGATGGCCACGCCCTATTCTGCGGCAGCGCCACCAAGAACGCGGGCGGCGGCTTGGTAGCGATTGAACTGGGTCTGGCCATGGCCAGCGCCCTCCTGATCGAGGGCCCCGTGGCAGCCCGCTGGCGCGGAAGCGAGCCGTTCTTTAATCCCAATGCGGTGCGGAGCGTGCTGGCCCTCATGACCGCCGCCGCCATCGGACACCTGTATCTGCTGAGCGTCTACACCTGCCTGACCGGCCAGGGTTTGACGGTCCGGAATGGCTTTTTCACCGTCCCCAAGACCTACCGCCTGTCGGACGTGACCCAGATCGTTCCTTATTGCGTCCGTCGCAAGTATGGAGCGCGAGTGGAGTCCGTCACCCTGCGGATGACGGACGGTCAATCCCTTTTCTTGGACGACCTGTGGCTGCGTGCTCGGTCAGGAGAGATATCCGCGCTGGCCGGCGCTTGGCCGGAAACACCGGTGGATTGGAGCAGGTCGCCACTTGATTGCTCGACCACGGGCCTGCCCTCCCCCCTCACGGCGGTCCGCATTATGGAAGACGGCAAGGTCCATTGATCTTTCGGGCGGCGCAGGGGGCCCTTCCTTCCCCTTAAGGCCCATAGGCGCGGTCGTCCGCCATGGGCATCCTGGCCAAGCCCCAACCGATCACGATGGAGGAAAGAATGGCCCCCAAGCGCATCCTGATGATCGTCGGCGATTTCGCCGAGGACTACGAGACCATGGTGCCGTTCCAGGCCCTGGCCATGGTGGGTTACCAGGTGGACGCCGTGTCGCCCGGCAAGAAGGCCGGCGACAAGATCGCCACCGCCATCCATGATTTCGAAGGCCACCAGACCTATACCGAGAAGCGCGGCCACGACTTCGCCGTCACCGCTGATTTCGACACGGTGCGGGCGGAGGATTACGTGGCCCTGGTCATCCCCGGCGGCCGCGCGCCGGAGCATCTGCGCCTGAACGCCCGCGTGCTGGACCTGGTGCGGGCCTTCGACAGCCTGGACCGGCCCATCGCCGCCGTCTGCCACGGCCCGCAACTGCTGGCCGCCGCCGGCGTGCTCAAGGGCCGCAAGGTCTCCGCCTACCCGGCCTGCCGGCCGGAGGTGGAACTGGCGGGCGCTGAATACGCCGACATCGCCATCGACGGCGCCATCACCGACGGCAAGCTGGTGACCGCCCCTGCCTGGCCCGCCCACCCCGCCTGGCTGGCGCATCTGCTTAAGGTGCTGGGCGCCGAAATCCGTATCTGAAAGACAAAACGCCCTGTCCCGGATTGCCGGAACGGGGCGTTTCGTTCTTCGCACTCCAGACCAACGGCATGAGCCGACACTCATGCCGTTGTAGGACGCGACCGCGTCCGCCGGAGCTTTCCGGGGAGCGAAGCGGACTGGAAAGCGAGGACAAGCCCAGCGGGCGGATGCCCGCGCCCGGCGCCTGAGGGACGCCTTAAATCTTCACCAGCGCCTTGCCCAGGTTCTTGCCCTGCAGCATGCCCAGGAAGGCGGAGACCGCGTTCTCCAGCCCCTCGGTCACGTCCTCGCGATAGCGCAGCGTGCCGTCCTTCACCAGGGCGCCAACCTCTTCCAGGAAGGCGTCGTTGCGGTGCCAGTGGTCGGAGACGATGAAGCCCTGGACGTGCAGGCGGCGGGTCAGCATGGCCGTCAGCAGCGCCGGCGCCCGGTCGGGACCGGCCGGCGGCGTGGCGTCATTGATGCTGCCGATACGGCCGCACAGGGGCACGCGGGCGAAGGTGTTCAGCAGGTCGAACACGGCGTCGGTCACCCGGCCGCCGACATTGTCGAAATAGACATCGACGCCGTTGGGGCAGGCGGCGGCCAGCGCGTCCTTGAAGTCGGCGGCCTTGTAGTCGACACAGGCGTCGAAGCCCAGTTCATCCACCACATAGGCGCACTTCTCCGCCCCGCCGGCGATGCCGACGGCGCGGGCACCCTTGCGCTTGGCCAGTTGGCCGACGACGGAACCGACGGCACCGGCCGCGGCCGACACCACCACCGTCTCACCCGCCTTGGGCTGGCCTATGTCGTAGAGGCCGACATAGGCGGTCAGGCCCGGCATGCCCAGCACGCCCAGGGCCGCGGTCACGGGCAGGCCGTCCTCGACCTCCAGCTTGTGCACGGACTTGGCGCCGGCGACGGCGTATTCCTGCCAGCCGGAGTTGGACAGCACCAATTCGCCCCGCTGGAAACCGGGGACGTTGGACTCGATCACCTCGGCGATGGTGCCGCCGACCATCAGGCCGCCGACCTCGATGGGCGGGGTGTAGGACTTGGCGGCACTCATGCGGGCGCGCATGTAGGGGTCAAGCGACAGCCACCGTGTCTTCAGCAGCATCTGGCCGGGACCCGCGACGGGGATGGAGGCTTGCTCCACCCCGAAGTTCTGTTCTGTCGGGAGCCCCTCGGGGCGCGAGGCCAGAACAATCCTGCGGTTCAGCGGCATGTCTTTCCTCATTCCTTCAGGGAAGGGCGCGCCCCCTACCGGGCGGCCCATTATCGGTCTGTTGCCCGGCCTTGTTGTCCGGGGCGCAAACCTTAGCCCAGGGTCAAGGCGCCCGTGAAATGCCGTTGGCGCAACCCCCTGTCGCGGCCGGCCTCAATTCTGGGCTGTCTTTCCATCACCGGCCACCGCATGGGAGGGCGCCACGCGCGCGCAAAAAAACCCGGCCGCGACAGGACGTGGCCGGGTCTTTTTCGATACTGGCAAAATGGATCAGCCCGTCAGGGCCGGATCATTCCGGCTTGCGGGTCGTCAGCGTGGTCAGCGACACCAGCTGCTGCTGCAGTTCGTCCAGCCGCTTCTGCAGCTCGTCGAACTTGCCCTCGCCGCCGCCGGACGCCGTCTTGGGCCGGGGCGTCTCGGACGTGCCTTCAGACTTGCCCCCCTCGGCACCGGCCAGGGGGGAGAACATGCGCATGGCCCGTTCGAACATGGCCACGTTCTGCTTGCCCACTTCCTCGAACGAGCCGAAGGGGAACATGCCGCCCAGGGTGTTCTGGAAATAGTCCCGCATCTTCTCGTGATTACGGGTGAACGACTGCATGCTGTATTCCAGGTACTTCGGCACCATCCACTGCATGTTGTCGCCGTACAGGCTGATCAACTGGCGCAGGAAACCGATGGGCAGCAGGTTCTGCCCGCCCTTGGATTCCTCTTCGACGATGATCTGCGTCAGCACCGACCGCGTGATGTCGTCACCCGACTTCGCGTCGTAGACGACGAAATCGACCCCGTCCTTCACCATCTGGCACAGATGGTCCAGGGTCACGTACGAACTGGTGGCGGTGTTGTAGAGACGCCGATTGGCGTACTTCTTGATCGTGATCGGCGCGGGCTTGGTGTCTTCTTTGTCGACCATAGGCGGCGTTTCCCGGCGATGTTTAACACCCGCATGACGGGTGCACTGCACATAGCTAATCCATGCGGTGCGGCACGTGCAAGCATCCTGCCAGGAACCAATGCGCGTATGACCTTCCGCCAGCGCGGCCGGCCCGCTTTGCGGCGGCGGCCGACCCCGTGTAAAGTCGCCCCATGCCGCGCAAGCCATCCCCGCCCCCGCCCCCTTCAGACCACCCGGCCGACGGCGCCGCGGGTGAGCCGCCCAGCCTGGACGCGCTGGCCCGGCGCTACATGGATCTGTGGCAGGACCAGTGGGCCGCGGTGGCCGCCGACCCGGACATGACCAGCACCTTCGCACGCCTGGTGCGCACCCTGGGCCAGGCCGCCTGGCCGCCCGGAAACCCCTTCACCACCGCCCAGAACGGCGCCCCGGGCGGGGCCGGCGCCTGGATGGCGGGGGCGCCCTTCCTCTCCCCCTCCTCTTTCCCATGGGGGTCCCATGCCGGCACACACACCACCACCGCCGCCACCGCGGCCACGACAGGGGCCACGCCCGCTGGCGACGCATCTGACGGCGGCGATGGCCGTCTTGCTGAATTCGCGGAACGGATTGCCCTTCTTGAACGGCAAGCTCGCCGATCTGGCGCAAAGAGCTGGAACCAAGGCGGAGCCAACTGCAGGCCGACCTCGCCGGCGCCGACCCTGATGCCCTGGCCCAGGCGATTGACCGGGAAACCCGGCGCCGACTCGACACCTTCCTGACCGGGCTGGAACGATACCGCCACAGCCCCGTGCGCCGCGACGTGGATGACCCATCGGCCGTGTGGACGGAGGGCGGGTCCCGCCTGCTGGCGTATGGCCACCCGGACGCCACCGGCCCCGTGCTGCTGTTCGTGCCCTCGCTGGTCAACCGGGGTTATGTGCTGGACCTGTCGGCGCGCAAAAGCCTGGTGCGCTGGCTGGCGGGCCAGGGCCAATCCGTCGGCGGTTTCCGCCCCTATCTGCTGGATTGGGGATCGCCAGGGGCGGAGGAGCGCGGGTTCGACCTGACCGACTATGTCGATGGCCGCCTGTCACGCGCCATCGACGCCGTGCGCGCCCTGGCGCCCGACCGGCGGCCGTCCCTGATCGGCTATTGCATGGGCGGCACCCTGGCGGCGGCGGCGGCCGTCCTGCGGCCTGACCAGGTCTCATCCCTGGTGCTGCTGGCGGCACCCTGGGATTTCCACGCCGACGACCAGGCGGCGGCCTTGCGTGCGGCATCCCTGCTGCCGCTGATGGAACCGGCGCTGACCTGGCTGGGGGAAATGCCGGTGGACATGATCCAGTTCCTGTTCGCCGGCCTGGATCCCCTGCTGGCCCTGCGCAAGTTCAGCCGCTATGCCGGCCTGGTTCCGGAAGGCCAGGAGGCGCAGGACTTCGTGGCACTGGAGGACTGGCTGAACGACGGCGTGCCACTGGCGGCCGGCGTGGCGCGCGAATGCCTGGGCGGCTGGTACGGCCGCAACGACCCGGCGGCAGGGTCCTGGCGCATCGGCGACCAGGTCATCGACCCGGCCACGCTGACCCTGCCCACCCTGGCCATCATCCCGGCCCGCGACCGCATCGTGCCGCCGGGTGCCGCCCGCGCCCTGGCCCAGGCCATCCCCGGCGCCGACATGCTGGAACCCCGCCTGGGCCACATCGGCATGGTGGTCAGCGCCGGCGCCCCCACCGAGGTGTGGGCGCCGCTGGCCGACTGGCTGGTGAGTAACGCGCACGGCGTTTGAACGGCCCCGTTCAAGCGCCGTCCCTCAATCGCCGGGCGCCGGCATTCGCCGGCTTGGCTCACGGGCCTGACCGGCCCGGGCCGGCCGTCGCCGACCTGCCTACGGCATGAGCATCATCTCATGCCGTAGGCTCAGGACTTAACTTCCCTGGTCGTAGCGATAGGGCCCGCCCTTTTCCACCGCCGCGCGGTAGGCCGGACGGGCCTGGATGCGGGACAGGAAGTCGGCCAGGTGGGGGAAAGCGGCGCGGGCCTCGGATGCCGACAGGGCGGCTTCCACCGGAAAACTCATCTGGATGTCGGCAGCACTGAAGGCATCGCCCAGGAACCAGGGGGCCTTGGCCAGTTCGCCGTCCATGTAGCCCAGATGATTGGCCATCTCACTGCCGATGCGGGGCAGCAGGGGGCCCGCCGCGTCACCCAGGCGGCTGGTGTACAGCTTCAGCAGCAGGGGCAGCATGGCCGAGCCTTCGGCATAATGCATCCAGTGCAGGTAGCGCGCCTGCGCGGCGCGGTCGTCCGCCGCCGGGGCCAGCCGGCCCGCCCCATGGAAGCGCACCAGGTAATCGATGATGGCGCCCGATTCCGCCAGCACCAGGCCGTCCACCTCCACCACCGGCGACTTGCCCAGCGGGTGGATGCCCTTCAGCGCCGGGGGCGCCAGCTGGGTGGCGGGATCGCGTTCATACCGCACCACGTCGTAGGGCAGTTCCAGTTCCTCCAGCGCCCACAGCACGCGCTGGGACCGGGAATGGTTCAGGTGATGCACAATGATCATGGGGGCGCCCTCCGCTTGTTGTTAATTCGCGTCGATACGAACGGCTCACAGATCCAGATCAGCCGCCAGTCTCAAAGCCAGTGCCTCCGCCTCACCGGCGGCATAGGCACGGTCGTGGCCTGAGCCCCAGATGGGGCCGGGCCAGGCGGCGTCGCCCCGGGTGCGGGCAACGATATGGACATGCAACTGCGGCACCATGTTGCCGATGGCCGCCACGTTCAGCTTGTCCGGGCTGAACGCCGCTTCCGCCACGACGGAAACCTGGGTGATCTCCGCCATCAGCCGGGCCTGGTCGCCAGGGGTCAGGCGATGGATCTCCACGGCACCGGCGCGGCGCGGCACCAGGATCAGCCAGGGCCAGCAGGCGTTCCGGGACAGCAGCACGCGGCAGAGGGACAGATCACCCACCGCCACCGTGTCCGCGGCCAGCCGTTCATGCAGCAGGAATTCAGGATCGCTTGTCATCACCGGAAAATCCGTCCTATGGCATTGCCTCAGGCAACGCCGGGCCTTGAGCGAAGCGGGCGCCAGCCGGGCGGTCTGACCGCTTTAGCCCTGGACGCCGCCGATGGGATGGCTATGTACTACTGCCCGGCGGGGGCGGAAATGGACTTTGCTGGCCTTGGGGCCAGCGGTTCCATAAAATTGCCCCATAGTCGTGTCATCAGGTCGGGTGGATGTCTCCGGGGGCCGGGAACATCCGCCTGAAACACCCACTGGGAACATCCAGGTTTATCCGCAGTTTATCGTTTCGCCTTTCCGGCATTTCCTTCCATCTCTGGTCGCGCCGTTCAGGGGCAGGGGTCGTTCACAATGCGTAAGATTTTGAGGATGCAGAAATCCGCCTGGGCGGTCCTGCTTCTTCTGGTGCTGGGCAACATCGGCGCGTGGGCGGTGGTGAACCGCCCGGTCAGCGAACGCCCGTGGGCCGGCACCATCGCCGGCGTGGCCTTCGTGCCCTTCCAGGCCGACCAGAGCCCGCAGAACGGCGATTCCCCGACCGCCGACGACATCCGCCGCGACCTGGACGTGGTGGCGCCGCACGTGCAGTCCATCCGCACCTACCAGGTGGGGAACGGCATCGACCAGGTGGCGCCCATCGCCCTGGAACGTTATCCCAACCTGACCGTCACCCAGGGCGCCTGGCTGGCCAAGGACCCGGCCGCCAATGAGGTGGAGTTGGCGGGCCTGGTGCGGGTCGCCCGCGCCAACGCCAACGTGAAGCGCGTCATGGTCGGCAATGAGGTGCTGTTCCGCGACGACTTCAGCGTCACCCAGCTGATCGACTACATCCAGCGGGTGAAGCGCCAGGTGAACGTGCCGGTGTCGACGGCCGAGCCGTCCTATGTCTGGATCGACCACCCGGAACTGGCCGAGGCCTGCGACTTCATCACCATCCACCTGCTGCCCTACTGGAACAAGGTGTCGGTGGACCGCGCGGTGGACGATGCCATGGCGGCCTACCGCCAGGTGCAGGAACGCTATCCCAACAAGCACATCCTGATCGGCGAGACCGGCTGGCCGTCCGACGGCGCCTATCGCGGTGCCGCCGAGGCCGGCCTGATCAACGAAGCCAAGTACATCCGCAGCTTCCTGAACATCGCGGGCCAGCAGCGCCTGGATTTCTACATCATGGAAGCGTTCGACCAGCCGTGGAAGCGGTCGCTGGGCGGCACGGCAGAGACCAGCTGGGGCATCTGGGACGCCCATCGCCACCAGAAATTCCCCATGGTCGGCGGCATCCTGGAGGTGCCGTCGTGGCGGGTGCTGTGCGCCATCGCCACCGCGCTGGCCTTCTGCCCCATGTTCTTCTTCGTGCTGAGCCGCAACGACCTGAAGCCGCGCGGCCAGCTGTTCTACGGCTTCCTGATCCAGACGGTGGCGTCCGTGCTGGTGTGGACCGGCACCCAGGCCCTGACCGTGGGCATGGGCACCCTGTCCTTCACCGCCTTCATGGTGCTGATCTTCGCGCAGCTGATCCTGTTCGCCGTCATGCTGATCGACGGCCTGGAACTGACGGAGGTGGTGTGGACCCAGCGCTGGAAGCGGCGCTACACCCCGGTGCGCGAGCCGCTGGGCGACTAATGCGCCCAAGGTGTCCATCCATGTGCCCTGCTATAACGAGCCGCCGCACATGGTGATCGAGACCTTGAACGCGCTGGCGGCCATGGACTACCCCAACTTCGAAGTCCTGGTGATCGACAACAACACCAAGGACGAGGCCGTCTGGCGCCCGCTGGAGGAATACTGCGTCAAGCTGGGGCCGCGTTTCCGCTTCTTCCACCTGCCGCGCTGGCCGGGCTTCAAGGGCGGGGCGCTGAACTTCGGCCTGTCGGTCACGGCACCGGACGTGGAGGTGGTGGGCGTCATCGACAGTGACTATCAGGTCACGCCCGATTGGTTGTCGGCCACCATTCCCTATTTCAAGCGGCCGGAAGTGGGCTTCGTGCAGTCGCCGCAGGACTACCGCGACTGGTCGGACGACACCTTCAAGTCGATGATCAACTGGGAATACCAGGGCTTTTTCCATATCGGCATGATCCAGCGGAACGAGCGCAACGCCATCATCCAGCACGGCACCATGACCCTGGTGCGCAAGAGCGCCCTGGACGGCGTGGGCCGCTGGGCCGAGTGGTGCATCTGTGAGGATTCCGAACTGGGCCTGCGCCTGTTCGAGGAGAAGCTGGAGGCGGTCTACATGCCCGACAGCTTCGGCCAGGGCCTGGTTCCCGACAGCTTCGCCGGCTACAAGACCCAGCGCTTCCGCTGGGCCTATGGCGCGGTGCAGATCCTGAAGCGCCATTGGCGCGAGATGACGCCGGGCGCCACCAAGCTGACCTTCGGGCAGAAGTACCACTTCATCACCGGCTGGCTGCCCTGGTTCGCAGACGCCGCCCACATGGGCTTCGTCGTCGGCGGCATCGTCTGGTCGCTGGGCCTGCTGCTGCTGCCGCAGTGGATCGAGTTCCCGCCCACCGTCTTCATCCTGCCCACGCTCAGCGTCTTCTTCTTCAAGGTGCTGTGCGGCCTGTGGCTGTATGGCGAGCGGGTGAAGTGCCGCTTCATCGACAAGCTGGGCGCCGCCGTGGCCGGCATGGCCCTGACCCACACCGTGGGCCGCGCCGTGTGGGTGGGCCTGTTCACCAAGGGCCGCCCCTTCGTGCGCACGCCCAAGTGCGAGGACCAGCCCGCCCTGGTGCAGGGCATCCTGCACGCCCGGGAAGAGGTGGGGCTGATGCTGGGCCTGTGGCTGGCCGCCGCCGCCATCGCCCTACTGAAGGGCAGCGACAACCGCGACGCCTATGTCTGGTCCACCATGCTGGTGGTCCAGTCCTTCCCCTATATCGCGGCCCTGTTCCTCAGCATCCTGAACGCCCTGCCCAAGCCCCGCGGCACGGAGGCCGCCCCCGCCGCAGCGGAGTGAAACCAGCGGCCTAAGATTCCCTCTTGGGTCGCCATAGGCCCCGACTGGGGCCGCCGGACCTTTTCGGGGAAGCCGTAGGCGGACTGAAAAGGGAGGAAGCCCAGCCGGCGAATGCCGGCGCCCGGCGACTGAGGGACGAAATAAAGGGCGGCGGCGCCAAAACCGCCGCCCTTTTCCTTTTGGGGCTCCCGTGACCAAGCCGTGCCCCGGTTGTACGACTCGAGACTCAGGCTCGCGATTCGCGGTATGGTTGGGTGATAAGAGCAAGAACGCCCCAAAACCGCCGACAGGCAAGAACCGCCGACAGGGATGACATGGTCAAGACACACGCGCTGGCCCCCCAGCCGCCCAATGCCGAAGCCGACATCCAGGGCGTGCTGGCCGCCAACCGCCGCTTCTATCGCGCGTTCGCCGAGCGGGACGTGGCCGACATGGAAAAGCTGTGGGCCAAGGAGTGCGAGGTGCGATGCGTCCATCCCGGCTGGCCGGCCCTGTCGGGGCGGGAGCAGGTGATGCGCAGCTGGCGGGAACTGCTGAGCAACCCTGGGGCGCCGGGCGTGCGCCACCAGGGCGAACAGGTCAGCGTCTTCGGTGACCTGGGCTGGGTGGTGTGTGAGGAATTCGTGGCCGAAACCGCCCTGGTGGTGACCAACATGTTCATGCGTGGCGGCGATGGCTGGCGCATGGTCCACCATCAGGCCACGCCCATCTCCTCCATCAACGCGTTCGAGGACGTCAGCGGGTTCGAAGGTGCCGGCGGCCTGCCCCCCACCCTGCACTGACCGCTTCCGGGGATTTTCCCCAGGCGCCCGCCGGCCGTTAAGCATTGCGGCCCCGATTCTTTTCCGTACTGTTATCGCTAACAATACGGAGGAAATCCCCAATGCCACCCACGCCGTCCCGCTGGATATCGTCCGCGTTCCTGGCCGTCCTCTTGGCGACCGCCCTGCCCGCAGCGGCCCGGACGCCGCCCGCAAGCGCAGCGGCGCCCCTGGCACCCACGCCCCCCATGGGCTGGAACAGCTGGGACGCCTATGGCCTGACCATCGATGAGACGGATTTCAAGGCCAACGCCACGGTCCTCGCGGGCCTGCGCCCCTATGGCTGGACCTACGCCGTGGTGGATGAGGGCTGGTACATGGCCGACCCGTTCGCCGACAAGGTGCCGGCGCGGAAGTACCAGTTGGACGGGAACGGCCTGCTGATCCCGGCGCCGGGACGCTTCCCCTCCGCCGCCGATGGCAAAGGCTTCAAGCCGCTGGCCGATTGGGTGCATGCGCAGGGGCTGAAGTTCGGCCTGCACATCGTGCGCGGCATTCCCAAGCAGGCGGTGGACCAGAACCTGCCCATCGCCGGCACATCCTTCCGCGCGGCCGACGCCGCCGACACGTCCGACACCTGTCCCTGGGATGATGGCGACTACGGCATCAAGGACACACCGGCCGGCCAGGCCTATTACGATTCCATGATGGCGCTGTACGCCGGCTGGGGCCTGGATTTCCTGAAGGTCGACTGCATCGCCGACCATCCCTACAAGGTCAGTGAGATCCGGCAGATATCCGCCGCCATCGCCAAGACCGGCCGGCCCATCGCGCTCAGCCTGTCGCCCGGGCCCACCAGCCTGGCCCACGCCGATGAGGTGGGACAGCTGAGCCAGATGTGGCGCATCTCCAACGATGTCTGGGATGGCTGGACCTTCCCCCACCCCAAGCCCAACGACGATTTCCCCCGGGGGGTCGGCGACGCCTTCGACATCGTGGCCGGCTGGGCCCCTCACGCCGGCGATGGTCACTGGCCGGACGCCGACATGCTGCCCTTCGGCACCCTGGCACCCCATCCAGGCTGGGGCGACCCGCGCCAGTCGCGCCTGACGGCGGAGGAGCAGCGCACCCAGTTCACCCTGTGGGCCATCGCCCGCTCGCCCCTGATCCTGGGCGCCAACCTGACAAAGCTGGACAATGCCACCCGGGCGCTGATCACCAATCGTGAGGTCATCAAGGTCAACCAGACAACCCGGGAAAGCCACCCGGTGACGGACCTGCCGGCCGGGTTCGACAAGGCGCGCGCCTGGGCGGCCACGGGCGCCGACGGCACCCGTTACCTGGCGGTGTTCAACCTGGGGGCCAAGACGGCGACGCTGACCGCCGCCTGGGACCGCCTGGGCCAGCCCCAGGGCCGGCACGTCGCCCGCGACCTGTGGACAGGCCGCCACTTGCCGGGTTCGGAGAAGCTGACCGTCACCCTGCCGGCGCACGGCAGCGCGCTGTACGCGGTGGAGTGAACAACCACGGACGAGCCGCTACGCCGGGTTCATTCCCGGCGTAGCAGCTTATCGGCCAGCACGCTGGCCCACCAGCGGGTCATGAAGGTCTTCTTGAAGGCCGGCGGATCGTAGACCTCATCCACCCAGCGATAGAAGGCATCGACACTGGGATCGATGCCCTGTCCCTGGGCGTAGGCCACGAAGGTCTCGAAGAAATGATCCAGGATGCCGGTCTTGGCATGGCGCAGGTGGCCGTACTTGGGGCTGAGCTGACGCAACGCCGTTTCCAGCGGCACCCCCTCATGCACGAACAGGTACAGCACGCTCATGAAGCCGACGCGGTCGGACCCGGCCTTGCAATGCATCAGGACGGGATATTCCGCCTGGCGCCAGACTTCCCGAGCCTGGTGCAGGATGTGCTTCTTCGGCGCATCGCGGGAATTGACGGCGAAGTCCACCAAGGTGACGCCGTGGCGGGCGCAAGCCTCCGCCTCCAGCACCCAGGACCCGCAATTGTCGCGCCGGCCGCGCAGGTTGATGATGGTGCGCACGCCCTGGCGCGCCGCCAGGCGCACATGGCCCGGCGTCGGCTGGCTGGAACGGTACAGGCGGGGGGAAATCTTGAACTTGTTCTTATAGATCATGCGGATGAAGGCATGATCCTTGAAGAAGCTGTTCAGGTAGCGCTTGACGCCCCGGATCTGGTTTGGGGGCCTCGGGTTGGGGGGGGCCGGTGTGGGTTCGGTGGGCGGCGCCCCGCGGCCGACCGCCGGCATGTCATCCACCGTCACGGCCTCCAGCCGATAGTCCGTCATCGCACAAGCTTGTCCCAAGCAGAAATAAGGCAAAGGGCCGGCATATCGACCCGCACAGGCCCCCTATATAGGGGGTTTGGCGTGCCGCGGCGAGGGGTCGTGCGCGCATGGGCGGAAAGACCGCAGCCTTGCAAAAGCACAATCAGGGGCTGAGGGGGGAGGGAATCGCCCAGCGAGCGGCAAGGCCTATCGCGCGAAAGACCGGCCACGGCTGGCGTCCAACCGGTCCAGGCGGTCGAAGAAGGGGGCGATCACCGCCCGGTCTTCCTTGGTTTCCCGATCCAGGGCGGCGCGATCATGCTCCGTCCAATGGACCAGGGTGGCCATTTCCTGGCGGTCAAAAGCGCTGAGCCCCGAACCGGCCGCCAGTTTCTGCGCCGACGCGCCCTTTTCCGCCGGCTCCTCCGCCGCACGGGCGGCCTGGCGGGCGGCCAGGACCCGTTGGGTCATCTGGCGCCATTGCCGTTCATCGAAGCCGTACTTGGCAAGCAGCAGCGCCGCCTGCGGCCCGGGATGGGCCAGCAGGACGAAGGCCGACTGTCCGTCGCCCGGCGAGGATGCGACCAAGGCCTCGGCCGCCGAGACGTACCGGCCGACCTCACCCGCATCCAGGTGCTCATGCGCCAACATGGGCGCGGATATCATCAGAACCACTAACGCGGCTGCGAAACGCATCGTTTGCCCCCAAACGTTCGCGCGCCAAATGTGATCGTTTCTTATAACGGGCACGCACTGGCATTTCCAGCGGAAAGCCGTTTAAGCCCGCATTAAAATTGAAGAAATGTGGCGCCGTTATGGCCGCCGGCCGCATGTCCGCGAACTCTTCCGCAGGGCGCGAAAGGCCAGGCGTGCGGCGGGATGGCGCATGCCTCTTGCAGGATGCCATGGCGTGCCCTAGGGTCCCGTCGCACCCATGGGTTTCATTCAGGATAGACGCAGCCCCGTGTCCCGCTTCACCGCCCGTCTTCTCGCCGCCGGCACCGCTTTGGTCCTGGCTGGCACCGCCGTTGCCCAGACCGCCCCGCAGTCGGCCCCCGAGGGCCAGACGCCTTCGGGCAATGCCGATGGCGGCGGGCTGATCCTGCCGGGCACCGTCAGTTCCGGTTCCAGCGTCGCAGCGCCCCAGCAGGCGCCGGTCGCCGCCCCGCAGGCGCCCATCGCCGGCCCGGCCACCGCCCCCGCCATGGGCCCGGCCGCCGGTCCGCGCGCGACCGGCCCCGCCCCTGCCCCGGCACAGGGCGCCGCCGGCCCGGCCAAGGTGGGCACCACCGTGGGCAACTGGGAGGTGCATCCCCAGGTCTATACCGACGGCAGCTTCAAGCTGTGCGAGGCGCAGGCCAATTTCGACAACAACCTGGCGCTGGTCTTCCTGGCCCTGCCGGTCCCGGCGTCTGAGCAGCAGGCGCACAAGCTGCCGCCCAAGATCATCAACCTGGTGATCGGCGTCCCCGGCGCCAACATGCAGCCCGGCCAGGGCCCGGCCATCAAGCTGAAGCTGGACGGCAAGCTGGAACAGACCCGCGGGTCGGAAGTCATCCAGCCCAACGCCATCATGACCGGTTTCGACCCGGCCGACGCCAACTTCACCAAGGCGCTGGCCACCGCCAACCGGCTGGAGGTTTCCACCCCGGGCGATACCGCCACCTTCGTGCTGAAGGGTGGCACCAAGGCGTTCAAGGATCTGAACACCTGTATCGACCAGGCCGCCGCCGGCAAGCTGCAACTGCCGGCCCCGCCGCCGGCCATTCCGCCGGCTTTCGCCAAGCTGCTGATGGATGCCGGCCTGCAGGACGCGCACCCTCTGCCGGTGGACAAGATGGCGCCGAAGGACCGCCCCGGCGACTTCGCCTGGACCGTGCAGAAGGACGTCGTCGGCGCCCTGCGCTCAGTCGGCCTGAAGCCCGAGGCCGGCGACCTGGAAAAGGTCAGCCAGAACTATATGGACAGCCTGTCCAAGGCCTGCCAGGGCACCTACACCCCCACGCTGGGCAAGGTGGAGAAGCTGCTGCAGATCGACCTGCGGACGGCGACCGCCAGTTGCAAGAGCGACAAGGGCGACTATTACGCCAACCTGATCATGTACCTGACCAAGGACCGTCAGCTGTTCATCATCAGCCACGAAGCGCCGGCCGCCAGCAAGGCCGTGGCCGACAATGCCGGCAACGGCATCGCCAAGGTGCTGCGCGTCAAGGCGAACGAGCCGCCGCCGGCCCAGCCCGCCCAGGGCCAGGCCCCGGCACCCGCCGCCGGCCCCCGCAAGCAGCAGTAAACATACCGCCTCGGCGGACGGACGACGGGAGGGGCCAAAACCCCTCCCGTTTTCTTTTGTTCGCCTCAAGCGCCACTCGGCACCAACTATTCCTAGCCCGCGACCGCGGGTGCCGGACCTTTCCGGGGAACGAAGTGAACTGGAAAGGGAGGATAAGCCAAAGCCACGGAGTGGCCGCCCGGCGCCTGAGGGCCTGAAATCAGGCCACTTCGCGCACCAACTTGGACAGGAAGGCGTCGGCGAAAGCATGGCGGTCGGCCGCGGCAATGACGAAGGCGTCGTCGCCCGCCACCACGTTCTCGCGGTAGTAGGCCTCCAGCCAGTCGTACTCATCCAGGATGACCAGGCCGTTGACACCCACCCCCGCCGCTTGGGCATGGGCACGGGCGGACCGGGGGTCGATGCCGCCGTTGTTGAAGCCGTTGCTGACGATGTCCAGCGTCCGCCGGTCAGGCGCGTAAGGACAGGCGTCCAGTTCGTGCACAGCCTGGACGATGCAGTCGCCCAGCGCCGTGTTGCCGCCCATGGCGACGCCGGGGGCGGCGTCGATGCGATCAGCCAAGGCCAGCGCATCGTCGGTGGAGGCCAGCAAGGTCCAGGGCACCAGGATCGTCAGGGTACCGGGCCCGGAAAACTGGGCTAGTTGCACCGCGACCTTGCCCCGGGGCCCGCCGGTCAGCGCCTGGTGCACCGCCTTGTCACGGAAGGCGGCGGCATGGCCGCGCAGCTGGAAATCCAGCATGACCTTGGAAATGCTGGCCGATGTGTCCACCGCCATCACCAGGGCCAGGTCCACCGGCGCACCACCCAGGCGTGCCCCCCTTTGGGCCCAAGCCCGTCCCGGCAACGCGGGTGCGGCCAGCGCACCGGCCAAGCCCGCCAGCACCGCGCGCCGCGACCGGCCCGCCCGCAATTCCACTTTTCCCATCTGATCCGTCGTCCTGAAGAAGAGGGCGCGGGGTCTCAGCCTTTCCCCGCCGCCCGTGCCAAGGCCACGACCTTGAGCATCACGGTGGGCAGGGCCTGGTCACGCAAGTCGGCGGGGGCGCACCACACACCCGCCACCGCCGCCCCGTCGTCCGCCAGCTGGCCGCGCACAACGTCAAGTTCCAGGTGAAAATGGGTGAATGTGTGGCGGACCGATCCCGCCACCGGCCGCCAGTCCACCACCGCCGGGGCAACGGCCAGCGCACGGGCCAGGGGGGGCATTTCCCCCGCCTCCCACGCCGTCGACGGCACCTCCATCATCCCGCCCAGCAGACCCGACTCGGGCCGGCGGCGCAGCAGGATCTGCCCCCGGCTGTTGGTGAGCCAAAAGGCGATGCCGCGTCGCGTCGGCTTGGCCGCCTTTTCCGCCTTGCGCGGCAGCGTCTCGGCGATGCCGGCGCGCCGGGCCTGGCAGGGCGCCATCCAGGGGCACAGGACGCAACGCGGCGCCCGGGGTGTGCACAGGGTGGCGCCCAGATCGAACAGCGCCTGGGTGTAGTCGCCCGGCCGCCGGTCAGGCACCAAGGCGGCGGCCAGCGCCTTCAGCCGGGGCTTGGAACCCGGCAGGGGGTCGGTGACGGCATGGATGCGCGCCATCACCCGTTCCACGTTGCCGTCCATGGCGGTGGCGGGCCGGTCGAAGGCGATGGCGGCAATGGCGGCGGCGGTATAGGCGCCGATGCCGGGCAGGTCCAGCAGGGCCGCCTCATCCGATGGAAAGCGCCCGCCATGGCGGGCCACCACCGCCCAGGCGCAGGCGTGCAGGTTGCGGGCGCGGGCGTAGTAGCCCAGGCCGGCCCATTCCTTCAGCACCTGGTCCAGATCCGCCGCCGCCAGATCGGCCACCGTGGGCCAACGGTCCAGGAAGCGTTGGAAATAGGGGCCGACGGTGGCGACCGTGGTCTGCTGCAGCATGATTTCCGACAGCCAGACGCGGTAGGGATCAGCCCGGGTGCCGGGCGGCGCCCGCCAGGGCAGATGGCGGCGATGGCCGTCGTACCAGGCCAGCAGGTCACGCGGATCCGGCGTGGGAACGGGCGCGGAAGTTGCGGCTGCGACGATCATTGTCTGGTCAAGGCCCCCTGCGGCATGATTGAACTGGTTTCCGATTGACGTCGTGTGGATCGGCCCAGCCCAGCGGATACGCCCGGCCGGGCCGGCCTTCAACCCTTAACCGTTTAAAGGCCGAACCGTCCCCATGCCCGGGCCCCGTCCCATAGGCCGCCACCTGAACGCCATCGCCGGCAAGGCGCTTGGCCCCAACGGTCCCGCCTTCGCCACACTGCTGGCGGAATGGGAGGCCATCGTGGGCCCGCGCCTGGCCCAGGTGGCCCTGCCGCTGAAGCTGCAGTTCCCCAAGGGTCGGCAGGACGACGCCGTGCTGCACCTGGGCGTCCAGGGCCCGGCGGCACTGTTCATCCAGCATGAGGAACCGCAAATCCTGCAACGCCTCAACGGCTTCTTCGGCTTTCGCGCCGTGGTGCGGCTGAAGCTGGTGCAGGCGCCGCCGGCCACCAACCGCCGTCGCGACCGGCCGGCGCCGGTGCCGCGCCGCCTGTCGCCTGCCGAGGCCGCCGGCCTGGAGGCGCAGACGGGCGCGGTGGAGAACACCGACCTGCGCGACGCCTTGGCCAGCCTGGGCCGCGCCATCCTGGCGACCGAGAAACCGGCGCCGGCAAACCCGAAACGATAGTCCCCGCAAGGCGGCTTGCGGCTGTCATCGGCCGCCCCCTATAGTCACTACAGTTGGTATCGGAGGAACTAAGGTGAACCTACATCTGCGTAATTCGCTGGCGGCCGTCGTGATGGCGGCCGGGGCTTTCGCCGGCACGCTGCTGGCCGGCGGCGCATCCGCCCAAACCGCCGCGGCCCCCGCCGGCGGCGTGACCATCGACGTCGCCGCCGCCACCAGCCCGCGCATCATGGGCGACCCCAAGGCGCCCATCGTCCTCGAAGAGTACGCCTCCTTCACCTGTCCGCACTGCGCCCACTTCGAAGAAGCCTTCCTGCCGGACCTGAAGAAGGACTTCATCGACAACGGCCAGGTACAGCTGGTGTTCCACGACTTCCCGCTGGACCAGCTGGCTTTCGCCGCCGAAATGGCCGCCCGCTGCCTGCCGGCCGACCGCTACACCGCCGCCAAGGGCCTGATCTTCAAGACCCAGGCGCAGTGGGAACACGCCGATGATCCGCTGAAGGCGCTGCAGCAGACGCTGCGCCTGGGCGGCATGAATGACGCCACCTTCACCGCCTGCATGAACAACCGCCCGCTGCAGGATTTCATCACCAAGAGCCGCCTGGACGCTTCGGAGAAGCTGGGCGTGGACGGCACCCCGACCTTCTTCGTGAAGAAGGGCGACACCACTGTGGAAAAGATCGACACCCTGCGTGAGTACAGCCAGCTGGTGGACGCGCTGGTGAAGGCCGGCGCCAAGCGCCCGGCCGGCAAGTAAGGGATCAAGGCCCGGCCGGCTGGGGGCCGGCGGGGCCTTTGCCCGTTCTGATAGAGACGTTCGGATGGAGGGTTGAGATGGGGCGCCTGTCGTATCGCGGAATGGTGATGCTGGGTGCGGCCCTGCTATCCCCGGCCCTCGCGTTGGCCCCGGCCAGCGCCTTTGCGCAAGCGGCGACGCTGGCCGCCCCGGCAACGGCCATCCCCGGCGTCGACATGGCCGTGGCCACCGCCCCCCGTACCTTGGGGCGTGCCGGCGCCCCGGTGGTGATCGAGGAGTTCGCGTCCCTCATCTGCCCGCACTGCGCCCATTTCGAGGAAGCGTTCCTGCCCCGGCTGAAGGCCGACTTCATCAACACCGGCCAGGTGCAGATCATCTTCCACGACACGCCCTCCAACCAGGTCGCCTTCAAGGCGCACATCGCCCTGCGCTGCCTGCCGCTGAACAGCTACATGGATGCGCGCAGCCTGGTGTTCAGCACGCAGGCGCAGTGGTTGGGCGCGAAAGACCCGGCCAAGGCCTTGCAGGACGTGCTGGGCATGGTCGGCCTGTCCAGCGCCACCTTCGACGCCTGCATCAACAGCCGGCCCTTGCAGGACTATGTCGCCGGCGCCAGCCAGCAGGCCCAGGAGTTGAACATCGAGTCCACGCCCACCCTGATCATCCGCAAGGGCGGGGCCGAGGTGGCGCGCGTGGCCGGTCCCCACGATTACGACGCCTTGGCCGCCATGCTGGTGAAGGCCGGCGCCAAGCCCCCGGCAAAGAAGTAAGCCCCCGTGCAATTCACCAAGCTACGCATCTCCGGCTTCAAGTCCTTCGTCGATCCCACCGAACTGGTCATCGAGCCGGGGATGACGGGCATCGTCGGCCCCAACGGCTGCGGCAAGTCCAATCTGGTGGAGGCGCTGCGCTGGGCCATGGGCGAGACCTCGGCCAAGAAGATGCGCGGCGAGGATATGGACGACGTCATCTTCGGCGGCACGGCCACCCGGCCGGCCCGCAATCTGTGCGAAGTCGTCCTGCATCTGGACAGCCCCAACCTAACCGCCGGCACGCCGGGTGTGAAGCCGGACGCCACGCAGGCGGAGATGGAGATCAGCCGCAAGCTGGAACGCGGCAATGGCTCCGACTATCGCATCAACGGCCGGCCCGCCCGCGCCCGCGATGTGCAACTGCTGCTGGCCGACAACGCCTCGGGCGCGCATTCCCCGGCGCTGGTTAGCCAGGGCCGGGTCGGCGCCCTGATCAACGCCAAGCCGGGCGACCGCAGGCAGTTGCTGGAAGAGGCGGCGGGCATCACCGGCCTGCATTCCCGCCGGCATGAGGCGGAACTGAAGCTGAAGGCGGCGGAAACCAACCTGACGCGCCTGGACGATGTGGTCGTCACCATGGACGCGCAGTTGCAGAACCTGCGCAAGCAGGCCCGCCAAGCCGCCCGCTACCGCAGCATATCCGACCATATCCGCCGGGCGGAAGCCCTGCTGCTGCACCTGCGCTGGACCACCGCCACCGCCCAGGTGATGCAGGCCCGCGCCGGCTTCGACCGCGCGGAGGAGGCGGTGCGCGGCCTGATGCTGGCCGTGACGCAAGCCACCACCAAACGCACCGACCTGGCGGCATGCCTGCCGCCCAAGCGCCAGGCGGAGGCGGAGACCGCCGCCGCCCTGCAGCGCCTGCTGGTGGCGCGCGAGCAGCTGGACGCGGAGGAGCGCCGCGCCACCGAGGCGTTGGCCACCCTGCAACGCCGCCTGGCCCAGATCGAAGGCGATCTTGCCCGCGAAAAGGACCTGGCCGCCGACGCCGACCGGGCGTTGGAACGCTTGGGCGAAGAGCGCCTGGGCATCACCGACGCCCAGGCGGATGAAGATTTGCGCCAGGCGGCCGCGGCCGAGGCGCTGGAAGAGGCGCGGGAACGCGTGGCAGCGCTGGATGCCGAATTGGCCGCCGCCACCGAACGCCTGGCGGCCGACGAGGCCAAGCGCGCCCAGATCCAGCGTCAGGCGCAGGACCTGGAACAGCGCGTCGCCACCCTGCGCCGCCGCATCGAGGAACATCAGGCGCAGAAGGCCGACCTGGAACGCCAGCAGGCCGGCCGTGATGATTTGAGCGAGGCCGAGGAAGCCATCGGCCTGGCTGAGGAACGGCTGGAACTGGCCAAGGGTGCGGCGGAAGAGGCGGAGGGCGCCAAGACGGTGGCCGAGCATGCCGCCAACAACGCCCGCGCCCAGGGCACGCAGGAACAAGCTGCGGCCCGCGACGCCCTGCAACGGGCGGAGGGCGACCGCGCCCGCCTGACGGCGGAGGCCGACGCCATCACCCGCCTGCTGAAGGCCGGCGCCGGCGACCTGTTCCCGCCGCTGGTGGACGCGCTGACCGTGGCCAAGGGGTATGAGCAGGCCCTGGCCGCCGCCCTGGGCGACGCCCTGACCGCCCCGCTGGACGAGGCCGCCCCCGTTCATTGGCGCGCCTTCCCGGCGCTTGCCGCCGCCGCCCTGCCGGGGGGGGCCGAACCACTGGCCACCAAGGTGAAGGCACCGGCGGCCCTGGATCGCTGCCTGGCCCACATCGGCGTGGTGGCCGATGCCGCCACTGGCGCCAGGCTGGCCCCGGCCCTGTCGCCCGGGCAGATCCTGGTAACCCGCGACGGTGCTGCCTGGCGCTGGGACGGCCATTGCATCGCCGCCGGCGCGCCCACCGCCGCGGCGGAGCGCCTGCGCCAGCGCAACCGCCTGTCCGAACTGACGCAGGAGATCGCCGAAGCCGATGCCGTGGTGACCGAGGTGCGGGAGCGTCACGAGGCGGTGAAGGACGCGGCGGAGGAGCGCGTGACCCTGGCGTTGCGCGCCGTGGACCAGGCGGCCAGCCGCGACCGCGCCGCCCGCGACGCCGTCAACGCCGCCTTCCGCGCCGTGGCCGATACCCGCGCCGCCCATGCCCGCGTGGCCCAGGCCGCCGCCGCATTGGCCAGCCGCCTGGCCGGCCTGGCGGAAACGCTGGACCACATGGCGTCCGACCAGGAAGACCAGCAGGAGCGCTGGGCCGAGGCGCGCACCCAGCTGGAGGAACTGCCGCCGCCGGGCGAAGGCCGCGAACAGATCGCCGAGGCCCGGCTGCGCCTGACTGAGGCGCGCGGCGTGCAGGCGGAAAACCAGAACGCCCGGGACCGGCTGGTCCGCGAGGCCGAGGACCATCGCCGCCGCCTGGACGCCATCGCGGTGGAGGAAGCCTCATGGCGGCAGCGGCGCGACGGCACCGGCGGCCGTCTGGCCGAATTGGCCGAGCGCGCGGAGGAGACCCGCCAGGAACAGGAACGCCTGGCCGAACGCCCCGCCGAGATCGAGGAAGAGCGTTTCAAGCTGGCCGACCTGATCCATGAGGCGGAACGGGTGCGCAAGCGCGCCGGCGACGATCTGGCGGAGACCGAGGGCCAACTGACGGCGGCCGAGCGCACCCTGAAAGAGGCCGAGGGCGGCCTGGCCGACGCCCGCGAGGCCCGCGCCCATGCCGAGGCGGCGGTGGGATCGGCCCGCCAGCACCTGGAAACGGTGCAGGAGCGCATCACCGAACGCCTGGATTGCCCGCCCGAACAGGCGCTGGCCCTGGCCGGGCTGGAAGCGGACGAGGCCCTGCCCGACCCGCATGCGGTGGAACAGCGCCTGGGCCGCCTGGAATCCGAACGCGACAACATGGGGCCCGTCAACCTGCGCGCCGAACAGGAGGTGCAGGAACTGGACGAACAGATCGGCGTCATGAAGTCGGAGCGGGAGGATCTGGTGTCCGCCATCGCCCGCCTGCGCCAGGGCATCTCCGGCCTGAACAAGGAAGCGCGGGAACGGCTGTTGGCCGCCTTCCACAAGGTGGACACCCATTTCCAGGAGATGTTCACCCAGCTGTTTGGCGGCGGCCGCGCCCAGCTGAAGCTGACCGACACGGAAGACCCGCTGGACGCCGGCCTGGAGATCTACGCCAGCCCGCCGGGCAAGAAGCTGCAGATCCTGTCGCTGTTGTCGGGCGGCGAACAGGCGCTGACCGCCATCGCCCTGCTGTTCGCCGTCTTCCTGTGCAACCCGGCGCCCATCTGCGTGCTGGACGAGGTGGACGCGCCGCTGGACGAGGCCAATGTCGGCCGCTTCTGCGATCTGGTGGAGGAGATGGCGCGGGCGGGCCATACCCGCTTCCTGATCATCAGCCACCATCGCCTGACCATGTCGCGCATGGACCGCCTGTTCGGCGTGACCATGGCGGAGCGGGGCGTATCACAGCTGGTATCCGTTGACCTGGCCATGGCGGAGGAGTTGCAGGCGGCGGAATGACCCGTCCACCCGCGACAAGAGGCGCATGACTTACCGCCGGCCGGCGCTGGCGGAGATGCCTGTCCTGCACTATCTTAAGCAAGCAGGGTCCCGGGTCGGGCCCAGGCGGTTGGGGCTTGTCAATCCGGCGGCAGCGGCCGAACCGGAAGCGTGAGGGAGATTGAAATGCGGTACCGTTCCTTGGCAGTGGCGGCATTGGGCCTGATGGCCGTAGCCGGCTGCGCCGCCAACCCCGACGCCGACCAGGCGGCGCTGGCCCAGCGCGCCCTGATCGGCATGCCCAAGCAGGCCCTGCTGTCCTGCGCCGGCGTTCCCACCCGCCAGACGGCGGTGGACAACACCGAATACTACACCTACTCCAGCGACAGCCTGCAGACCCGCATGGGCCCGTCCTATTGGGGTGGCTTCGGTGGCCCGTGGCATCGCGGCTATTGGGGCGGTGCCGATTTCGGTCCCAGCGAGGTGTCGGCCCGCAACTGCAACGCCACCTTCACCCTGAAGAACGGCACCGTGCAGCAACTGGTCTACGGCAGCTCGACCGACAGCCCCGCCGGCCGTCTGTCGCAGTGCTACGCCATCGTCCAGAACTGCATGGGCCTGATCCCGCCGCAGACGCCGGCGCCGGGCGCGTCCGCGTCGGCCGCCGTGGGCGTGGGTGACCGCGCCCGCTAAGCCCCGGTGGGTCGGCAGTGACACCAGGCATTCCGGTCCCGCAACGATGGCGGCTTTCCGCCGTTGCGCGACCAGGAATGACCGGCTGACCTTCGGTCTACGGCACCACGATGACAAGCTATGCTTAAAGGCCCGGCCTCGTGCCGGGCCTTCTGCCGTTTCTGCCTATTGCGAACGCGGTGCAACATGACGTTTCATGAATGCCTGGAAGGAGGGGCCCTTTTGGTTGTGCCCGCTTCCGGAAGGGCGCTGCCCACCGGTCAATAGAAACCGGGGCCGGTTCCCTGACCATCGAACCACCGGGCGCGCGGCGGAGATTTCCCTGGCCTAACGGTACGGGCCCTGGGCAAGGCGGCATCCGCGGCCCCCGTGTTTGAACGGGAGAATCGCCTATGCACGTTTCCGGCATCCTGAAACACAAAGACAGCACCATCGTCAGCGTCCGCCCCGAAGATACAATTGAGACCGTGGTGGCCCTGCTGGCGGCCCATCGCATCGGCGCCGTGCTGGCGCTGGATCCGGCGGGGGCCGTCGCCGGCATCATTTCCGAACGCGATATCGTGCGCGGCCTGGCGACCCACGGCCCCCATGTCCTGAACCAAAGCGTCTCGGACCTCATGACCCGCAAGGTGGTCAGTTGCTCCCCCCATGACTCCGTGTCGTCCATCATGACCCGGATGACGGAGGGGCGCTTCCGCCACATGCCGGTGATGGAGAACGGCCGCCTGCTGGGCTTAATAAGCATCGGCGACGTGGTCAAGCACCGCATCGCGGAAGCCACCAGCGAGGTGGAAAGCATGCGGGTCTACGTGGCCGGCGGCTTCTGAACCGCCACGGGGCCAACCGCCCTGCGGGCAAAATCGGCGGAAAAGCAACCGGCCTTTCCGCGCGGGGATAGTGTGCGGCCGGCGAACCGTTCGCCGAGCCCCCGGACCGGGTGGACGGGCCGCTGTGATCCAGATCGCAGCGGCCCGTTGGCCATTCCGGGATCGTTCCCCGCCCGGCGCGGCCGTTCCCGCGCCCTTGCCCGCAAGAGAAGGCCACCCGCATGACCGACGTGACCGATCCCATCGCCCTTTACGCCTGGCCCACACCCAACGGCTACAAGATCTCCATCGCCCTGGAAGAAATGGGCCTGCCCTATGTGGTGCATCCGGTGGACATCGGTGCCGGTGATCAGTTCAAGCCCGACTTCCTGGCCATCAGCCCGAACAACCGCATGCCGGCCATCGTCGATCCCAAGGGGCCCAACGGCAAGCCGCTGTCGCTGTTCGAGTCGGGCGCCATCCTGATCTACCTGGCGGAAAAGACCGGCCACTTCCGCCCCGCCGACCCGGCGGTCTGGTACGCCCACGTGCAGTGGCTGATGTGGCAGATGGGTGGCGTCGGCCCCATGTTCGGCCAGGCCGGCCATTTCCTCCATTACGCGCCTGAGCGCATCCAGTACGGCATCGACCGCTACACCAATGAAGGCCGCCGCCTGATCCGCGTGGCCAACACCCAGCTGGAAAAGACGGAATACCTGGCCGGCGACGATTACGGCATCGCCGACATGGCCACATTCCCCTGGCTGCGCCTGCACGACCGGTATGAGATCGACCTGGCCGACTTCCCGCACGTGAAGCGCTGGATCGACGCCGTGGCTGCCCGGCCGGCGGTGCAGCGCGGGCTGGACCTGCTGAAGGACAATGTGCGGGCCCCCAGCCAGCCCATGGACGCCAAGATGCGCGAGAACCTGTTCGGCGCCCACAAGCAGCGCTGATTCCACAACGCGTCGGCGGCGGCCCAACCGGATAGGGTCGCTTGACCAACCCGGCACCCCGACCATTTAGCCCCAGCGCACCCGTCCTTCGGGACGGCGCGCTGGGGTTATTGTCATTGGGGCAGGGCCAGTGGGATCGGGTTATCGAATCAAACGCCGGGCGGGCGCCGCCATGCTGGTGGCCGGCTTGTGGGCCGGGGCCCCCGCCGGCGCCGCGACGGTCGAACGGCCGGAGGACGCCACCTTCAGCGGCAAGCTGATCGCCACTGGCGGTGTCACCCAGGTGGAGGGGGCCGCCGGCGGCGGCCTGACCCCCTGGGCCGTCATCGGCGGCGGCGGCACGCAGGAGGAAGTGGGCGCCACCGCCTTCTTCACCGCCGTGCGCACCCATGACTATGGCATGAACGCCTACGGCGCCCTGATCGGTCTGTGGGACCGGGTGGAGTTGTCCATCGCCCAGGACCGATTCGACACCCAGGCCATCGGCGGCGCCCTGGGCCTGGGCGACGGCTACGCCTTCACCGACACGGTGGCCGGCCTGAAGGTGCGGGTGGCGGGCGACGCCGTCTACGACCAGGACAGCTGGATGCCCCAGTTGTCCGTGGGCACGCAGTACAAATCCAACAACCGCAGCACGCTGGTGAAGGCGCTGGGCGCCCGCAGCGACGACGGCGTGGACTTCTACGCCAGCGCCACCAAGGTGCTGCTGGCGCAAAGCCTGCTGCTGAACGGCACCCTGCGCTTCACCAAGGCCAACCAGACCGGCCTGCTGGGCTTCGGTGGTGCCGACGACGATTATCATGCGGAACTGGAGGGCAGCGCCGCCCTGCTGCTGCAACGCAATCTGGTGGCGGGCGTGGAATACCGCATGAAACCCAATACCCTGGCCCGGGCCAACCCCGGCCTGGCACCGGAGGACGACTGGTACGACGCCTTCGTCGCCTGGATGCCCACCAAGAACCTGGCCTTCACCCTGGCCTATGTGAATCTGGGCCGCGTCGTCACGGCCACGCGGCAGAACGCCGTCTATCTGTCCCTGCAGGCGGGATTCTGACGCCATGGCCCAACACCGCCCCCCCCCCACCCTGAAGGCCGCCTTGCTGGCCGGCGCGCTGGTGCTGTCCGCCTGCGCCTCCGGCCCCTCGCCCGAGCTTTACCGGACCTTCGGCGGCCAGCCCGGCCTGGTCATCCTGGTGGACGACTTCATGGACGGGATGATGCGCGATCCAGCCCTGCATCCCTATTTCGTCAACGCCAACCGCACCCATATCAAGGGCGAATTGGTCACCCAGTTCTGCGTCCTGCTGGGCGGTCCGTGCGACTACAAGGGCATGGACATGAAGATGGCCCACGCCCGCTATGGCATTGGCGACCATGAGTTCAACGCCCTGGTGGAGGCGCTGCAGAACGCCATGGACAAGCGCGGCATCCCCTTCGCAGCACAGAATCGCTTCCTGGCCATGCTGGCGCCCTACCGCAATGACGTGGTGCACCCGGCCCCGCCGCCCCGCCCCCGCCCGCCCCTGACCATCGCGCCGGATGCGCAGATCGTGCCGGAGACGGTGCCGGCCGGCGGCGCGTGAGGCGCCTGCCCATGGATCAGCCGCACCTGCCCACGGAAAGGGCAGGTGGCCCTTCTTCCCGTTTCACCGGCCGGAAAAGGCCTGTACGATTTCTGACGATTGAGGCTAGCCTTAGCCCCGGACCGTGGTTTAGCATTCCTACCTATAGCCGGCTTCCCCAAGGTCACCCTCTAGACATGGGGCTCTTGAAGCCGTTCAGGACCCGCTGACCGGTCCCATGCGCAAGGGCCCCGGTGCGGCCAACAGTGCAAAAAAATCTCCCAGTCCTTAAAGATTTGGTGAGGATTCCGGCCTCAGCCTGTCCTTAAGGAATACGCATTAAGATACCGCGACGTCGGCGGCGCCCATGGACTCGGGGCCTAGACCGATTGGCGGACGGACGCGTGGCGTGGGCGCCGACGGCGGGCCCGAAAATTAAGCGGACAAGGCTGCCCGGAACGTGGGCATGCGCGCTGTTGGAATAGGTGGAAAAGGGTATCGGGAAGCACCCGGACCTTGGCCTTCGACGCGGAATTTTCCCTTTTTATTAAAAAGTGCTAGGCGCCCTACACGACAGCCCGGGACCACCAATATCTTAAGGGTGCGGTGTGCCCGGAAAAGACGTCGGAAAGGAACGTGAGGACAGATCGACCAGCGGCATCGGCCTCATCTGGTACGGAATTTGCCTCTCCTGTTGACGTTGCGACCTTGGTCCCCCGGGGCGGTACCCCGGCCGGATGGAGAATTGAGAGACGAGAACTGACACGGTCCCCGGATTATCGTTGTCCAGACAATCGGTGAACGGGCGTTTGGCGGGACCGGCCTTCGAGCTGCCTCATTGGCGTGATCCTTCTGAAAGGGTGAATCCATGCCGAAGTCGACCGATCTGTTCACGACCTTCGCCCAAAGCTACGAGGCGCGCCGCGAAGTGGCGATGCCGTTGCAGGAATACCTGGAAGGGTGCCGCAACGACCCGATGATGTATGCCAGCGCGCCGGAGCGCCTGCTGGCCGCCATCGGCGAGCCCGAGGTGGTGGACACTGCCAAGGACAGCCGCCTGTCCCGCGTTTTCATGAACCGCACCATCAAGATCTATCCCGCCTTCGCCGAGTTCTACGGCATGGAGGAGACGATCGAGCGCATCGTGGGTTTCTTCCGCCATGCCGCCCAGGGGTTGGAGGAGCGCAAGCAGATCCTCTACCTGCTGGGCCCGGTGGGCGGCGGCAAATCCTCGCTGGCGGAACGCCTGAAGGCGCTGATGGAAGACCAGCCGGTCTACGTCCTGAAGGCCGGCGACCAGTTGAGCCCGGTGTTCGAGAGCCCCCTGGGCCTGTTCGACCCCGCCACCATGGGTGACGCGCTGGAGGAGCGCTACGGCGTCCCCCGCCGCCGCCTGACCGGCCTGGTCAGCCCCTGGGCCATCAAGCGCCTGGATGAGTTCGGCGGCGACATCACCCGCTTCAGGGTGGTCAAGGTCCGCCCCTCCCGTCTGCGCCAGATCGCCATTTCCAAGACGGAGCCGGGCGACGAGAACAACCAGGACATCTCCTCTCTGGTCGGCAAGGTCGATATCCGCAAGCTGGAGATGTTCCAGCAGAACGATCCCGACGCCTACAGCTACTCCGGCGGCCTGAACCGGGCCAACCAAGGCCTGCTGGAATTCGTGGAGATGTTCAAGGCGCCGATCAAGATGCTGCACCCCCTGCTGACGGCGACGCAGGAGGGCAACTACATCGGCACGGAGAACATCGGCGCCCTGCCCTTCACCGGCATCATCATGGCCCACTCCAACGAGGCCGAGTGGCAGAGCTTCAAGAACAACAAGAACAACGAGGCCTTCATCGACCGCATCTGCGTCGTCAAGGTCCCCTACAGCCTGCGTGTCACGGAAGAACAGCGGATCTATGAGAAGCTGATCGGCGGATCCGAACTGGCCAAGGCGCCCTGCGCCCCCGGCACCATGGAAATGCTGGCCCGCTTCACCGTGCTGTCGCGCATGCGGGAGCACGAGAATTCCAACCTGTTCTCCAAGATGCGCGTCTATGACGGCGAAAGCCTGAAGGAAACGGACCCCAAGGCCCGCACCCTGCAGGAATACAAGGACGCCGCCGGCGTGGACGAGGGCATGAACGGCATCTCCACCCGTTTCGCCTTCAAGGTGCTGGCCAGCACCTTCAACTACGACACGGTTGAGGTGGCCGCCGACCCCGTCCACCTGATGTACGTGCTGGAACAGTCCATCCGGCGCGAGCAGTTCCCCGATGAGACGGAGAAGCGCTACCTGGAGTTCATCAAGGCCGAGCTGGGCCCGCGTTACGCGGAGTTCATCGGTTACGAGATCCAGAAGGCTTACCTCGAGTCCTACCACGATTATGGGCAGAACCTGTTCGACCGCTACGTCGACTATGCCGACGCGTGGATTGAGGATCAGGACTTCAAGGATCCCGACACCGGCCAGTTGATGAACCGCGATCTGCTGAACCAGGAACTGACCAAGATCGAGAAGCCGGCGGGCATCGCCAACCCCAAGGACTTCCGCAACGAGGTGGTGAAGTTCGTGCTGCGGACGGCGGGCGGCCAACGCCGGCCGCAACCCCAGCTGGACCAGCTATGAGAAGCTGCGCCTGGTCATCGAGCGCCGCATGTTCAGCCAGGTGGAGGAACTGCTGCCGGTCATCAGCTTCGGCAGCAAGAAGGACGGCGACACGGAGAAGAAGCATCACGAGTTCGTCGAGCGCATGGTGGACCGTGGCTATACCGAGCGCCAGGTCCGCCGGCTGGTCGAGTGGTACATGCGGGTGAAGCAGGCGGGTTGAGGCATCCCGGGCCCGGTTCCACCCACCGAGCCCACGGGCGCCCCACCCACCCGCCAGCACGCGGAATGAGGACACCTCCCCCTCCCGGGCAACCCCGGTGGCGCTTCGGGCGCGGGGCCGATCATGACGGCCCCGACGCGCCCCCAGCCGCCGCCGGGGATGGTCTCGGGGCCGGGGCAGCGGGAGCAAGGCATGTCGTCGATGATCATTGTCGATCGCCGCAGTAATCCCAAGGGCAAGAGCCTGGCCAACCGCCAACGATTCATCCGGCGCGCCAAGGAGCAGATCCTGCGCGCCGTCAACGGCGCCTCCAGCAGCCGCCGCATCAAGGACGTGGAGACGGGCGCCGACATCTCCATCCCCACCGGCGGCATTTCCGAACCCACCTTCCACCGCTCCAGCCAGGGCGGCATCCGCGACCATGTCGTGCCCGGCAACCGGGAGTTCATGGAGGGGGACACCATCGCCAAGCCGCCCAGCGGCCAGAGCGGCGGCCGCGGCACGGAAGGCAGCCCCGACGGCGGCGGCGAGGATGAGTTCCGCTTCGTCCTGACGCGGGAGGAGTTCATGGACCTCTTCATGGAGGACCTGGAGCTGCCAGATCTCGCCAAGCGCAAGCTGAAGGCGGCGGACGCGGTGCTGTGGCACCGGGCGGGCTATTCCGTCTCCGGTTCGCCCACCAACCTCAACCTGGTGCGCACCATGCGCAACAGCCTGTCGCGCCGCATCGCCCTGAAGCGCCCCAAGTCGGAGGAGATGCTGGCGCTGGAGGCGGAGATCGCGGAGTTGGAGGCGCACCCCGGCCGCGATCCCGACCGGCTGATGCAACTGCGCGGCCTGCTGGAACGCCAGGTGATGCGGGCCAAGCGCATCCCCTACATCGACCCCATCGACGTCCGTTACAACCGCTTCACGCCAACCCCCCGGCCCGCGGCGCAGGCGGTGATGTTCTGCCTGATGGACGTTTCCGGTTCCATGACCGAGCATATGAAGGATTTGGCCAAGCGCTTCTTCATGCTGCTCTACCTCTTCCTCACCCGCCGCTACAAGCAGGTGGAGGTGGTGTTCATCCGCCACACCCACGAGGCGGAAGAGGTGGACGAGGACACCTTCTTCCACTCCACCGAGACCGGCGGCACCATGGTGTCGACCGCGCTGGAGGAGATGGCCCGCATCATCAAGGAGCGTTATCCCGTCGCCGACTGGAACATCTACGGCGCCCAGGCGTCGGATGGCGACAACACCACCAGCGACGGCGGGCGCACGGCGGCCCTGCTGGAGCATGAGTTGCTGCCGGCCTGCCAGTACTACGCCTATGTCGAGGTGGGGTCCGATCCCGACGCCATGCCCGCCGGCTTCGCCACCCACGCCCGCGAGACCGACCTGTGGCGCACCTACAAGCAGGTGACCGGCACCGAGACGCCCTTCGTCATGAAGAAGGTCCGCCACCGGCGGGAAATCTACCCGGTATTCCGTGAACTGTTCGCCCGCGAAGGGACGAAACAGGCGGAGGAGGTCACCCCCTGATGACTGTTGCCGAAAGCCTGACGAAAAAGCCTGCCGCGAAATCCCGGCCGGGGGAGCCCGTCCCCGCCATCGATGACGGACGCCTGCTCTATACCAGCGCCGATTGGGATTACGAGACCATCAAGCGCTGCCACGACGCCATCCAGGAGATCGCGCTGGGGGAGCTGGGGCTGGACGTCTATCCCAACCAGATCGAGGTCATCACGTCCGAGCAGATGCTGGACGCCTATGCCTCCATCGGCATGCCCCTGCTGTACCGCCACTGGTCCTTCGGCAAGCATTTCGCCCGGGACGAGGCCATGTACCGCCGCGGCATGCGTGGCCTGGCCTATGAGATCGTCATCAATTCCAGCCCCTGCATCAGCTACATCATGGAGGAAAACTCCATCACCATGCAGTCGCTGGTCATCGCCCACGCGGCCTTCGGCCACAACCACTTCTTCAAGAACAACTATCTGTTCCAGCAGTGGACGGATGCCGAGGGCATCCTGGGTTATCTGGATTTCGCCAAGGCCTACATCTCGCGGTGTGAGGAACGGTACGGCCAGCAGCTGGTGGAACGCACGCTGGATGCCGCCCACGCCCTGATGAACCAAGGCATCCACCGCTATCCCCGCCGCCGCCAGGACCTGGTGTCCGAGGCCCGGCGGGAACAGGAACGGCAGGAGTTGCAGCGCCAGCTGTACAACGACCTCTGGCGCACCGTGCCGAACAAGAAAGGACAGAAGGCGCCCTCGGATGAGGAGCGCCGCCGCGCCCTGCTGGACCTGCCCGAGGAGAACCTGCTCTATTTCCTGGAGAAGAAGGCGCCCCGCCTGGCCCCCTGGCAGCGCGAGATACTGCGCATCGTCCGCCATGTGGCCCAGTATTTCTCGCCCCAGCGACAGACCAAGGTGATGAACGAGGGCTGCGCCACCTACGTCCACTACCGCATCATGACGCGACTGCATGAGACGGGGCGGATCAGCGACGGCGCCTATATGGAGTTCCTGCACTCCCACACCAGCGTGGTGTTCCAGCCGGCCTTCGATGACCCGCGCTATTCCGGCATCAATCCCTATGCCTTGGGTTTCGCCATGATGCGCGACATCGAACGCATCGCGACGGAACCGACGGCGGAGGATCGCGACTGGTTCCCCGCCTTCGCCGGCAGCGGCGACGCCATGGCGGCCCTGCGCGACGCCTGGGCCAACTACCGCGACGAAAGCTTCATCCTGCAATATCTCAGCCCCACGCTGATGCGGCAGATGCGGATGTTCCACCTGCACGACGACAGCGACGAGGCCATCTATCGCGTCTCCGCCATCCATGACGAGCGCGGGTACCGCCGGGTGCGGCAGCAGTTGGCCGCACAGTACGACTTCTCTTCCCTGGATCCGGACATCCAGATCATCGATGTCGACCTGGCGGGCGATCGCCGCCTGATCCTGGAGCACAAGGTGCAGAACGGCGTGCTGCTGGCGGAGGACGACGCCAAGTCCGTGCTGCAGCACGTGGCCAACCTGTGGGGCTATGATGTCCTGCTGTTCGAGAACGACGGCGACGGCAACACCCTGCGCAAGCTGACCGTGCCGGCCCGCACCATCCTGCTGGCCGAGTAACTGTTCTCCCTTTTTAATTCGAAAGGCCGGCGCCATCCCAGCGCCGGCCTTTTTCATTGGTGATCGGGAACCTTGAGCCAGCCCCCGAATTGTCATGCCGCAGATGCGAATTCGCCCTAGTGGCGCCATGTTGCATTGCGATATTATTGGCGTACCCCAATTGGGGGGACGAGATAGCCAACGCGATAGAGAGCAAATCCGATGTCGACCCTGGAACTGGACCCCGCCTTCGTTGCCGCTTGCAACACGCATGGCCTGGATCCGCAGAAGACCAACATGTTCCTGCTGGAATGCGCCCTGCAGGGCCGTGAGCCGTCCAAGGTCTCGATGTTCGAACTGGACCGCCAGCCCTCGCCCCTGTGGGCCAAGGTGCGCAAGCTGAATCGCGCAGCTGCCTGATTTAAGGCCGGTTGCATCGCAGGAAAAAGCCGCCGGGCGTCCGTCGCCCCGGCGGCTTTTTTTTATGCCTGGTTAGCGCCCCATTCGGTCAGCGCGGCACGCACGCGGGTGATCACATCGTCCCAATCATCCAGGGCGGTCTGGCGGAACTGACGCAACGTGGGATACCAGGGACTGTCATCCCGGTCGCGCAGCCAGCGCCAATCCGTATCGAACCGATTGAGCAGCCACACCGGCCGTCCCAGCGCCCCCGCCAGATGGGCCACGGACGTATCGACACTGATCACCAGGTCCAGCGATTGCACCAGGGTGGCGGTGTCAGCGAAATCATCCACGCCGCCCATGCGATCGATCACGCCGGCGGGCAGGAATTCCGCATCCTTTTGCAGACTGTGGAATTCCACAGCCGGACAATCGGCGACCAGCGCAGCCATCTGGTCGGCGCTGAGCGACCGGCGGCGATCGGTGCGATAGGCGGGGTTGCCTCTCCAGACCAAGCCCACCTTGCGGGCGCCCGTCCCGTCAGCGACCGAACCGCCAAGGGGGCCAGGGGCATGCAGATAGGGTACCTGCGCCGGGATGGTCTCCACCCGGGTTCCCAGCGCCAGCGGCAGGCTCATCAGGGGGCAATGCGCGTCAAAGGGCGGCAACGGCGCCCCAAAGGCCACGATCTCCACCGGCCCACCGGTCGTCAGCGCGGGAGAGGCCTGGAGCAACCGCAGCAGCGGGCCCGGCACCTCCAGCACCACGCGGATACCGCGCGCCGCCACCAGGGGCACGTAGCGGCAGAACTGCAGCGTGTCACCCAGCCCCTGTTCCGCATGCAGAAGCAGGGTGCCGCCCGCCAAATCCTGACCTTGCCACAGCGGCTGGGGCAGGACGCGGTGATGCGGGCGGAAGTCGACCGTGGCCCAGCGCGCCTCATGCGCGGGCCAGCCGTTGGCGTAGTCACCCACCGTCAGCCAGGCGAGGCCCAGGTTGTAGGCCGCATCCGCATAGCGGGGGGAGAGGACCAGGGCCTGGCGGTAGCTGGCGATGGCGGCGTCGATATCGCCCAAAGCCTTCAGCGCCGTGCCCAAATTGTTGTGCGCCCCCACCATTTTGGGTGCTGCGGCCAGGGCCTGGCGATAACTGTCGACAGCGGCGGGCAGGTCGCCCCGCCCCGCCTGAAGATTGCCCAGGTTGTAAAGGGCATCGGGGTTTCCGGGTTTCAGCGCCAGGGCCCGGCGATAGGCGGCCTCCGCCCCGGCCCCATCGCCGCGATGGTTCAGCACCGCGCCCAGGTTGGTATGGGCGTCGGCGAAGGTGGGGCGCAAACCCAGCGCCGTGCGGTAGGCGGCCTCCGCCCCCGTCCAATCGCCCCGCGCCCGCAGCAGATTACCCAGATTGTTATGGGCCTCCACATGCGCCGGCGATAGGGCGATGGATCGGCGATAGGCGACCTCCGCCTCCGCCCCCTTGCCCAGCGCGCTCAGGGCCACGCCCAGATTGCTGTGCAGGGCGGCGTCGTCCGGCGCGCGGCGCGCTGCCTCGGTCATCAGTTCCACGGCGATGGCCGTCTGGCCCCGCCCCTGGGCCACCAAGCCCAGGATGTGCAGGAACCCCGCCAGATCGGCGGATGCC